>CAYUWF010000016.1:14011-17524 GCA_964448245.1 uncultured Anaerolineaceae bacterium
TCGACATCGCCCTGGTCACGATGGCCGAGTTCGGCGTCGGTTATGCCTCGGCCGAGACCAGCGGACACGTCCCCGCCGTCCAGACCAAGATCCTCGACCCCACCGGCGCCGGCGACGCGCAGACGGCAGCCGTGATCTTCGGCCTCTTGAACGGAATCCCACTCGACGAGTCGGTGCGTCTGGGGGTCTCGGCGGCGGCGTTGACGCTCCGAACCCCGGGCTCGGTCGTGGCCGACCTTTCGCTCGAACGCCTGTACGACGAGTTGCGGTAGATCTTGGCCAAGCGCTGAGCTTCGGACCGTGAACGGATCTCCACCCGTGCCGCTGCCCATCCCTGTCGAAGTCCGGCCTTCGATCGCGCGCGCCGTGGCCGAGGGCCCCGTCGTCGCCCTCGAGTCGACGGTCCTGACGCACGGCCTCCCTCGCCCGACCAACTTCGAAATCGCCGGCGAACTGGAGCAGATCGTGCGATCGGCCGGGGCGACACCGGCGACGATCGCCGTCCTCGACGGTCGGTTCATCGTCGGGCTCGACCTGGGCGAGCTGCGACGGGTGTGTACCACCCCCGACATGAAGAAGCTCAACCGGCGCGATCTGGCGGCGGCGCGGGCTCTGGGATGGTCCGGCGGGACGACCGTCTCGGCGACGATGGTGCTGGCCCACGCCGCCGGGATCCGAGTCTTCGCCACCGGGGGAATCGGAGGCGTACACCGGGGGGCCGCTGGGGACGTCTCGGCTGACCTCGACGAGCTGGCCCGGACGCCGGTGGCCGTGGTGTGCTCCGGCGCCAAGGCGATCCTCGATCTCGATCGAACGCTGGAATGGCTGGAGACAAGCGGCGTTCCCGTCGTCGGATGGCAGACCGATGGGTTCCCCGAGTTCTTCAGCGCGGCCTCCACCCGCCGGGTCAGCGTCCGGATCGACTCGGCATCCGAAGCCGCGCGTCTGATCGAGGCCCAGCAGGCCGTAGGAGGAGGTCCGCTGATCTGCGTCGCCTGCCCGGCCGATCAGGCTGTCCCGGCCGAGACGGTCGAAGGCGCCCTGCTTGTTGCCGAATCCGAGGCCTCCGCCGCCGGGGTTTCCGGCAAGGAGGTGACCCCGTTTCTTCTGGCGCGCCTGGCCGACCTCACTTCCGGCGCGACACTGCGCGCCAACCTCGCATTGTTGCGCAACAATGCCCGCATCGCCTCGGAGATCGCCGCAGCGCTCTCAAAGGCGCCCACAACCTAGCCGGGTGCCTGAAAAATGGCGACCGTCGTCAAACCCCACCCCTGACCATCGCGACACCTGCACCTGCTTGGGCCCATGCCCCGGAGATTCCTGCAGGGGGAGGGGAGGGTATTCCTGGGGGGTGAGGTGGGAACGGGCGCGTCCTACCGGGAGAACAGGGTCCCGATGGATTGACCCTAGCCCCTCGTGTCCAGCCTTAGCCGCACATCAAGCGCGGTCGCCCCTCCCCCTTCCTCGAAGACGCGCAGCGGGTTGATCTCGACCTCGGCGATCTCCGGCTGATCGACCACCAACTGCGCCAGGCGCAGCAGCGCTTCCACAACGGCCTCACGATCGGCGGGCGGGACACCCCGGTTCCCTCTGAGCCTCCTCCCGACCTGGGTCGAATCGATCAGGCCCTCGGCTTCGACTCGGCTGAGCGGACCCAGCCCGAAGGAGACATCGCGCAAGCTCTCCACCTCGACTCCCCCGGCCCCGAACATCACCAGAGGGCCAAACTGCTCGTCCCGGACGACACCAACGATGACCTCCAGCCCCTCCCGGATCATCGGCTGGACCAGGGCGCCGAGCACGTGCGCCTGCGGATGGGATGCCGTGGCCGCTGCACGCATCTCGCGGAAAGCCTCCGAGACTTCATTCTCAGACCGCAGGCCGAGTCGGACGCCCCCGGCATCCGACTTGTGGGGAATGTCCGGCGAGGCGATCTTCATCGCTACGGGAAACCCAAACCTCCGGGCGGCGGCGACTGCCTCCTGCGCGGTGGCGGCCAGCCCTTCGGACGGCGTCGCCACGCCGTACGCGGCGAGCGCCCGGGAAGCCGCCGTCGAGTCGATGAAGCCTTCGGCGCCCCGCGCGGCGTCTGCGAGAACCTCCGCCGCTTCGGCCGGGCGGACTCCGTCGAGGATTTCCGGTTCCGGTGGAAACGCCTCGAGCAAGGAGGCACGGCGCCATAGCACCCCCATCGCCATCGCCGCGCGCTCGGGGAAGCGGTAGTCCGGGATGCGCGATTGGCGCAGAAGCTTGGCGGCATGGACGATCAGGTCCTCTCCCATCAACGCCACCACGACCGGCTTGTTGGCGGCCTTTACGATCGGAAGGATCGCGCCGGCGACCTCGGCGGCGGTCGACATCGGCGGAGGCGGCAAGACGATCATCACGCCATCGACGCCGTTATCCGCCAGGAGCAAAGCCAAGCCGTTGGCATATTCGGCCGGCCCGGCCGAAGCCAACATGTCGACCGGATTGCTGACGCTCGCCGCCGGCGGCAACAGCCGGCGCAGCGCGGCGTTCGTCTCAGCCGAGAGCTCGGCCAGCACCAGACCGCTGGCCTCGAGCGCGTCGACGGCGATGGCGCCCGGTCCTCCGGCGTTGGTCAGCACCGCCATGCGGGGCCCGCGCGGCAGAGGGCACCAGGCCAACGCGCGCGCCCAGTCGAAGACTTCCTCGCTATTCTGCGCGCGCAACACACCTGCCTTGCGAAAGGCCGCGTCGTAGGCGGCGTCGCGCCCAGCCAGGGCGCCGGTATGGGAAGCGACGGCGCGCCGGCCGCCTTCCGATCGCCCGACTTTGATCGCCACGAGCGGCTTCAGCTGCGAAGCCCGCCGCGCCTGCTCGATGAACCTGCGGCCGTCGCCGATCCCCTCCAAGTACATCGCCACGACCCGCGTGTGGGGGTCGGCCACCGTCGGCTCAAGAAAATCGGCCTCGGTCAGGTCGAGCTGGTTGCCGAGGCTCACCAGCCGCGACAGCCCGAATCCCTGGCCGCGGGCCCAGTCGATGACGGCCTCGCAGATGGCGCCGGAATGCGACAGGAAGGCGATGTCCCCCAGGATCGGGCCGGGCAATGGCAGAAAGGTCGCGTCGATCGGCAGATGCGTGTCGAGCAGGCCGATGCTGTTCGGCCCCACCAACCTGATTCCGTGACGTCGGGCGATCTCCAGGCAGGTCCGCTCCAGGGCCGCGCCCTCCGGTCCGACCTCGCGGAAGCCTCCGGAGCCGATGATCGCCGCCGGGATGCCCCGTTTCCCGCAGGCTTCGAGGGCCTCCGGCACGGACGCAGCCGGGATCAGGATGACGGCCAGATCGACCGGATCGGGGACCTCGGCGACGCTCGGATGGATGGCGCGGCCGAAGAGCTCACCGCCCTTGGGGTTGACGAAGTGGATCGCGCCGGGGTATTCCGAGACGACCAGGTTGCGCGCCGCGCCGTAGCCGAGCTTGGTCGGCGTGTGCGAGGCGCCGATGACGACAACCCCGCGTGGCGCGAAGAAGGATTGCCACATG
>CAYUWF010000016.1:17624-19591 GCA_964448245.1 uncultured Anaerolineaceae bacterium
AGCCGGGAGACGGGCGATGGTTGAAGTCGTGATCGACAGCATCCGGGTCAGCCTGATGTCCCAGCACCGCATCGTTATCCTCAAGGACATCGACTCGGAGCGGTTCTTGCCGATCTGGATCGGCCAGAGTGAAGCCGAGGCCATCACCGTCGCCCTGCAGGAAATACCCGTCGTCCGCCCCCTCACCCACGATCTCCTGCGCAACGTCCTGCACGAGCTCGGCGCCGAGGTGCTGCGGGTCAACATCGTCGAACTGCGCAACGAGATTTTTTTCGCCCGCATCGCTCTGCGGGTGAACGGCCGTGAGATGGAAATCGACTCGCGGCCCTCGGACGCGCTGGCCCTGGCCGTCCGGGTGCACGTGCCGATCCTCGTCGCCGAGGAGGTCATGCGCGAGGCGGCCTCCGTGCCCTCCATCGAAGTCGCGCCGGAGGAAGGGGAAGGCGAGGGCGATCAGCGCCTGGACGTCTACAAGAACTTCGTCGAATCCCTGGACCTCGACGACATGGATACGACCGAGTCCGACTCGGACAACTAGCTTGTCTCGGCCGGGTCGGATGATCACAGCGTGAGCGAAAGCCCCAACTCCTTCAACGAGCTCCCGTCTTCGTCCGGCGATGGACGTCCGCTTTCGGTCGTCCCCCACCACCGCGAGGCCGAGGAGGCCGTCCTGGGGGCGGTCCTGGTCAGCCCCGACACGTACTTCGACCTGGTCCATACCCTCTTGCCGGACGATTTCTTCCTCCACCGCAACCGCTGGGTGTGGGAGGCCTTCACCAGCCTGCAGGAGCAGCGCCTCCCGATCGACGTGCTGACCGTCTCCGAGGAGCTGGAGCGCCAGGACCGCCTGCAGGAGGTCGGGGGGCCGGCCTACCTGGCGACCCTGATCCACAACGTCCCTTCGACCCTGAATGCCGGCGCCTACGCGCTGCTCGTCCAGGAAAGCGCCACGCGCCGGCGCCTGCTGGCAGCCGCCAACGCCATCGCCCGGCTGGCGCACGCCAATGACACCCCGATCGAGGATGTTGTTGGGGATGCGGAGAAGGCCGTCTTCGCCGTGAGCGAGCGCCGGCTGACGCGCCAGTTGTTGCCGATCCGCACGGTGTTGAGCGAGTACTACGACCGGATCGATTACCTGGCCCGCCACCGGGACGAGACCGTCGGCGTCCCCACCGGCTTCATCGATCTCGATCGCCTGCTGGCGGGGATGCAGCCGAGCGATCTGCTGATCATCGCCGGCCGACCCGGCCAGGGGAAATCCGGCTTCTGCCTTTCCGTGGCGCGCAACGCCGCTCAGACCCACCGCAAGCACGTCGCCCTCTTCTCGCTGGAGATGTCGAACGAGCAGGTGGTGCAGCGCCTGCTGGCGCAGGAGACCTCGATCGACTCGCAGCGCCTGCGCCTGGGCAACGTGCGCGACGAAGAGTGGCCGCTCTTCACGCAGGCGGTCAGCGTCCTGAGCGAGACGCAGATCTACCTGGACGACACGCCGGCCCTGACGCCGCTCCAGCTTCACACCAAGTGCCGTCGGCTTCATATGGAAATCGGTCTCGATCTGGTGATCGTCGACTATTTGCAGCTGATGACCGGCGACGAGCGGTCGGAGAATCGGGTACAGGAGGTGTCCTACATTTCGCGCAGCCTGAAGAGGCTGGCGCGCGAGCTGCGGGTTCCGGTGCTGGCGGCGGCCCAGCTCTCGCGGGCGGTCGAGCAACGCGCCGACAAACGTCCGGTGCTCTCCGACCTGCGTGAATCGGGCAGCCTGGAGCAGGACGCCGACGTCGTACTCTTTATCTACCGGCCGGATACCTACGACAACGACACCTTGAAGCAGAACATCGCCGAGATCGTCATCGCCAAGCACCGCAACGGGCCCGTCGGAAGCGTTGAGCTCGTCTTCCGGAAGTCGCTGGCGAAGTTCGAGAACGCCGAGACGCGCCACGTCCGCCTGACCGAGATGGAAGCGG
>CAYUWF010000016.1:19691-28925 GCA_964448245.1 uncultured Anaerolineaceae bacterium
GCGAAGTTCGAGAACGCCGAGACGCGCCACGTCCGCCTGACCGAGATGGAAGCGGCCGGGTGAGAAAGAATGTCATTGCGAGGAGCCCCGAGCAGAGCGAGGGGCGACGTGGCAATCGCTCCATACGCAGGGTGAGATTGCCACGCCGTCCCTCGACAAGCTCGGGACGGCTCGCCATGACGCGATCAACGAGGATGGCCGCGTGACCGGCTCCGTCTTCGCTGGCTTCCCCGAAGGGAAGGCCGATCCCACACCGATCCCGGCCGGGTTCTTCACCGAGCTCCTGCCGGCCATCGACGACCTTGGGGAACTGCGGCTGACCCTGTACGCCTTGTGGGCCTTGGCCCGCAAGCCGGCCGCCGCCCGCTATTTGCGAAAGGGCGACTTGGTCGGGGATCGCCTGTTGATGGAGTCTTTCGGCGCACCGGCGAGGGAGGCCGAGGCGCGCCTGGCGGCCGCCCTCGAGCGCTGCGTCTCACGCGGCAGCCTGCTGCAGGTCCGGCCTTCGGGCCAGGCGGAAGGCGAGCCGCTCTATCTGTTGAACACACCCCGCGGCCGAGCCGCGGCAGAGGGTCTGGAGAGGGGCGAATGGAAACCCGGGGACGAGGCAACACCGGTCGAGTTGATGCTCGATCGGCCCAACATCTTCATTCTCTACGAGCAGAACATCGGTCCGTTGACCCCGATGATCGCCGAACGGCTGCGCGAAGCCGAGGCCTCCTTCCCCGGGCCGTGGATCGAGGAAGCGATGCGTATCGCCGTCGAAAACAACGTGCGAAAATGGAGCTACGTCCAGGCGATACTCGACGGCTGGCAGCGGCAGGGAAAAGATGACCGAGAAGATCGAGGAGACTCTGAAAAAGCTCGCCGCCGATACCTCAAGGGCGAGCTCGCCGACCCCTCCGGGTCCTGACGGCGCCCGGGCCGCGCCCGGCGATGGATTCCCCGACGGAGGGCCGCCGGGGGAGCGGCTCGGACGGCCGGACTGCCCGTACTGCCACGGCAGCGGCTACATCCGCGTCGAGCGCCCGCTCGGCGACCCGGACTTCGGACGATTGCAGATCTGCACCTGCCGCCAGGCCCAGGTACGCGCCCACATTCGCGACCGTTTGTTCAGCCTGAGCCGTCTTGAGCAGCTCCAGCACTTGACCTTCGCCACCTTCCGGCCGCGCGGCCGCCCCGGGATCGGCGAGAAACAACAGGAATCCCTGGAGACGGCTTTCGAGAGTTGCCGTGCCTACGCCCGCAGCTTGGACGGATGGCTGCTGCTCACCGGCACCTACGGATCGGGCAAGACCCACCTGGCGGCGGCGATCGCCAACGAAGCCGTCGAGATCGGCGTGCCGACGCTCTTCCTGACTGTCCCCGATTTGCTCGACACGCTGCGCGCCTCCTTCGACGCCGCGGACACTTCGTTCGAGGAGGCCTTCGAACGCATCCGCAGCGCCCCGCTGCTCATCCTGGACGACTTCGGTACGCACAACGCCACCGAGTGGGCACGCGAGAAGCTGTTCCAGATCCTCAACCATCGTTACATCAATCGACTGCCGACGGTCGCGACGATGAACCTGCCGCTGGAGGAGGTCGAGGGCCGGCTGCGCTCGAGGTTCTCGGACCGCGCTCTGGTCCGGACGGTCCATCTGCTCGCCCCTGACTTCCGCCGCGCCGACTCCGACCGCGGTCAGCCGGAGTTGTCGTCGCTTCACATCCACAAGCATCAGACGTTCGGCGCGTGGAACGGGCGCCAGGATGAGAGACTCTCCCCTTCCGATCAGAGGGAGCTGAAGGTCGCTTACGAAGTGGCCCATTCCTACTCGGAAACCCCGAGGGGATGGCTTCTCTTGCAGGGCGCCTATGGCACAGGCAAGACCTATTTGGCAGCCGCCATCGGCAACATGCGCGAATCCCAGGGCCATCCGGTCATGTTTGTTGTCGTCCCAGATCTGTTGGACCACCTTAGGGCGACCTTCGGCCCGCAGAGCCAGGTTTCTTATGATCGACTCTTTGAGGAGATTCGGACTGCCGAGCTTCTTATCCTTGACGATCTCGGCACACAGTCGACAACGCCGTGGGTCCGTGAGAAGCTCTACCAGTTGTTCAACTACCGCTACAACACCGCCCTACCAACGGTGATTACAACGTCCGAGAGCAATGACAAGATGGACTCGCGCCTCTTGTCGCGGCTTCAGGACCACGGCCTGGTTACCGTGGTGACGCTGACCCTCCCCGCGTACCGCGGCGGTCGCGCCAAGCCGCGGCGTGCACCGTCGTCCAAGCGCGCTGGCTGAAAACGCAGCTTCCGGCGAGCTTGGAGCTCGCGGGAAGCTCAATGGTAGAATGCCGCCGCGTTTCGCTACGGTCCACGCCCCCATCGTCTAGAGGCCCAGGACGCGGCCCTTTCAAGGCCTAAACCGGGGTTCGAATCCCCGTGGGGGCACTCGAACGCACCCGGAACGCAGACCGCCAGCCTGAAGGCTGGCGGTCTGCGTTGCAGGACGACGACTTGCGGATATGGAATCAGGCTCCGCGCTTGCCCTGCTTCTTCACCTTCCGGCTGGGACGGCGCCAAGCCTTCCCCTGGGCGAAGCCAAACGATCGCACGACTTCATCGGTGCGGGGCTTAGACAGCTTTCGTTCGACACCGTTCCGTACGCGGATCGCCTTAGGCAAATCCTTCGGGTGTTCTCCTCTCACATAGCGGGTTACCACCTTCCCCCGCCAACCGACCGTGACTTTGTATACCCCCTGGCCGCGCAAGTAGGTGATTCCCTTCTGGCCAGTGTTGCTCATGATGCACCTGAACCTCGCACAGGATTGACCTCAAAGGCAAGTATACCTGAGGCCGAAGCGCTTCGCACGGGCTATGATCCACAGGATGCGGGCCGCCCCCCCCGAAAACACACCGTCGGCACCATGGGCCGGCGGTGTGCTAAGGCAAAGGCAAGGACCAAGCGAAATCGCATGCCGAAGAACCTCCAGGGAGACCGTCCGGGCAAGATGGGGCCGAACAGTAGACATTCTTCCGGTAACAGCGAGTGGGCCATCCTGCGCGCTCGGCGTCCTCTTCGCCCTTCCCCATTCCCTCCCGCTCTCCTATAATCTTCTCGACTCCCACGGTCTGAATTCCCCACAGGCGACATGCTCGGCGAACACATCGGCTCCTACGAAATCCTGGAAGAGATCGGCAAGGGCGGGATGGCCACCGTCTACCGCGCCCGCCAGGCCAGCGTCGACCGCGACGTGGCCATCAAGGTCATCCGCCGCGCCATCGCCGGCGACCCGGAGGCGGTGCAGCGCTTCCAACGCGAAGCCCGGTTGATCGCCCGCCTCGAACACCCACACATCCTGCCCATCTACGACTTCGACGGCGCCCACGACCCGCCCTACCTCGTCATGCGCTACCTGGACAGCGGCACGCTCGAGGAGATCATGGAGCAGGGGCTGCTGCCTCACGACGAGGTCGCCTACCTGATGCGTCAAGTTTGTTCCGCCCTGGACTACGCCCACCGCCAGGGGATCGTCCATCGCGACATCAAGCCCAGCAACATCATGATCGACCAGCAGGGCAACGCCTTCGTCGCCGACCTGGGAATCGCCCGCATCGCCGCCGAGGCCGGCGGGCGCCAGATCACCGCCACCGGCGCCATCATCGGCACGCCCGACTACATGTCGCCGGAGCAGGCCCAGGGCCGAGATGACGTCGACGCCCGCGCCGACATCTACGCGCTGGGAGCGATGCTGTTTCAGATGCTCACCGGCGAAGTGCCCTACCCCGCCGACACGCCGATGAACGTCCTGATGAAACATATCCACGAGCCGCTGCCTTCCGTCCGGGAGAAGAATCCCACTGTCCCGGCGGCGGCCGAGGCGGTCGTGCGCAAGGCGATGGCCAAAGAACGCGCCGAGCGCTACGCCAGCGCCATCGAACTTGGACAGGCCGTCAGCGACGCCCTGGGCGCGTCCACCGCCGATCCGACACGGTTGCGGGAAGCGGCCAGCACCTCGATCATCCGGCGTTCCGGCGGAAAGCGGATGACCGGCACCCGCGGGACGACCCCCTCGGAACAGAACCGTCAGGTCACGGCGCTGTACGCCAACGCCGCCGAGTATGCCGCGCTGGTCGATCAGGTCGCCGGCAGCGAAGCCGCCCGCCGGGCGATGGCCGCATTGCATGAGGCCATCGACGGGGTCATCGCCACTTTCCACGGAAGGGTGTTGACCTCCAGCGACAACGACCACCTGGCGTTGTGGGGAGCCGAGGCCGCCACCGAGGTCGACGCCGAGCGGTCCGTGCGCGCCGCCCTGGGGATGCATGCAGCCCTGCGCTCCTTGGGGGCCGCCTTCCTGGGCGACGGCGGAGAGGCCTTGCCCCTCAGTATCGGCATCCACAGCGGCGTGGCCCTGCTCACCCCCTCCGATCGACCGGGCAGCATCTCCGCCAGCGGTTCGACGATCAGCCTGGCCAACCGATTGATGCAAAATGCCGCCGGCCTGGTCCTGATCACCCATGACACCTATCGCCAGGTGCGCGGGGTGTTTGACGTTCAGCCCGACCTGCCGGTGCGCCTGCGTGGCCGGTCCGAGCCGGTGGCCACTTATCGTGTGCTAGCCGCCAAGCCGCACGCCTTCCGGATCAACACCCGAGGGGTGGAGGGGGTCGAGACGCGCATGGTCGGCCTTGAGGCAGAACTGAAACACCTACAGAACGCCTTCCTCGACGCCTTCGAAGATGGCGAGACGCATGTGGTCACGATCAGCGGCGAGGCCGGCGTGGGGAAATCCCGCCTGCTCTACGAGTTCGCTGAGTGGGCCGAGTTGCGGCCGGAGCGCTATTTCGTTTTTCGCGGCCGGGCGACGCCCGAGGCGCGCGGCTTGCCTTTCGCCCTCTTGCGCGACATGTTCGCCTGGCGTTTCGGAATCCAGGACGACGATCCTCCGGAGCGGATCATGGAGAAGCTGGAGCGAGGGGTGGCCGAGCTGTCCGGAGAGAATGTGGCCGCGGCGCACCTGCTTGGAAGCCTGTGCGGCTATGACCTTTCTACCAGTCCGCACGTTCGGCCGTTGATGGGGGACCCCGAGCAGCTGGGACGCCAAGCAAGGCACGCCGTACTCAACCTGATCGTCGAGCTCGCCCAAACCCGGTATGCCTCTCTTCAGCTCGAGGACATCCACCACGCCGACGATGCCTCCCTCGACCTTCTGAATGACCTGTTTCTGGCGGATCCCCGGCTGCATCTACTCGCCGTGTGTGTCGCCCGGCCAACACTCTTCGACCGGCGGCCGGCTTGGGGCAGCGGCCAGGCCGCGCACAGCCGCATCGAGATCAAACCGCTCGACAAGCGCGAGAGCCGATCGCTCGTGCAAGAGATCCTGAAGAAGGTCGACGAGGTGCCGCGCGCCGTCCGCGACCTGCTCGTGGAACGGGCCGAAGGCAATCCCTACTACCTGGAAGAGCTGGTCAAGATGCTGATCGACGACCACGTCATTGTGTGCGAGTCGGACGACCGTTGGCGAGTCGAAGAGACCCGTTTGGGAGCGCTCGAAGTCCCTCCGACGCTCTACGGCCTGCTCGAGGCCCGCGTCGACACGCTGCTCGCCCCGGAGAAACTCACACTGCAGCGGGCGTCGGTGTTCGGGCGGATCTTCTACGACAAAGTCTTGGCGGCGATGGATGCGCTGGACGAGTCGCACGTCGCCGACCTTCCCGGGGTTTTGCAGGCGCTTGCCAAACGCGAGTTTGTCTTCAAGCGCGAGTCTTCGGCCTTCGCCGAAAGCGTGGAATTCATTTTCAGCCAGGCCATGCTGCGCGACACGATCTATGAGCGCCTGTTGGACCGCCAGCGACGCACCTACCACCGGGCGGCCGGGGACTGGCTGGCGGAACTCGACCGGGCCGACGAGTACCTTCCCCAGATCGCCGAGCACTACCTGCTGGCCGGGGCCAAAGCGGAAGCCGTCGAGGCGCTCCGCCGGGCCGGTGATCACGCCCGCCGCCGTGGGCTCGACCGCGAGGCGGAAGAGATCTACCAACGCGCCCTGGCACTCTTTCCTCCGGAAGGTGATCCGGTCGTGCGCCTAGGACTTCTGCTCGGGCAAGGGACCGCCGCCGCCGTCCGCGGCGAATTGGGGAAAGCCCAGCCGGTTCTTGAGGAAGCGCTGGAACTCGCGGAGAAGCTCGGCGACCTCCCGTCGCAAGCCAACGCCCATTTGCAGCTCGGTCTGACGGCCACCACCCGGGGAGACTACCCCGCGGCTCTGGCCCAACTGGACGCCGCCCTACCTCTGTCGGCCCAAAACAACGACGGTGGACTCCACGCCAACGTCCTCTACGGCATGGCCAACACCCATTTCCGCGTCGGGAACTATGATCAGGCTGAGCGATTCTGCCGGGAATGCATTTCAACCGCCCGCGCCCTCGGCGATGATTTCTTGCTGGCGGCGGCCCTCAACCGGCTCGGCACCACCCTCGACCAGGCCAACAAGGTCCAGGAGGCCTTGACGGAGTTCGACGCCGCGCTGGAACTGGCACGTCGCATCGGCTACCGGCGCGTCGAGCAAAGCGTATACAACAACCGCGGCAATATCGCCATGCGGCAGGAGGACTGGCCCGCTGCCCTGCAGGACATGAACCAGGCCCTGACCATCTCGCGCGCCATCGGGGATCTACTGGGAGAGTTCATCTCTTCCGTCAATATCATTACCATCCTTGCCCGCTCCGGGGACCCATCGGGGGCTGTCCCGTTCCTCGGGACGGGAGCCCAGCTTGCCCGACGGATCGAGTCGACCTCCGTCTTCGTCGGGTTGATTGCCTCTTGCGGCGAGCTGCTGCTCTCCAAGGGCGACATCACGCGCGGCCTCGCCTGGCTGGGGATGGCCCGCCACCACCCCTCGGCGGCGGCCGATACGCACTCCGATATCGACGAGGGCCTCGTCTTCTGGAAAAAACGCCTTGGCCTGCGCGCCGAAGACGTCGAAGCCGGGATAGAGGCCGGTCGCCAGCAGGACCTGGCGAAACTGTTACAAGAGGTCGAGACTCTGGCCGCCTAGCAACGCCGGGCAGCGCGGGGTGTGAGGACGGCGCTTTCCGCCTCTGGTCGCCGCTCGCCAGACCGGAAGTCTCGGGACTTTCGGCAAAGCTTTTACAAGAGCTTGGACCGAACCGAGGCTTGGCGTAGGATATCGCTGGAAGGAGACGCACCCCGATGCGTGTGATCATTGCCGGAGGCACCGGTCTCGTCGGCCAGGCACTCGCCACGGACTGGGCGAAAGATGGCCACCAGGTACACATCCTGACCCGAACTCCGTCGGGCCGGCAGACGCCCGCGCCCGGGATCCATTTCGCACAATGGAACGGACGAACCGCCGCCGGCTGGGGCCACCTGGTCGACGGCGCCGACGCCATCGTCAATCTGGCGGGCGAGACGCTCGGGGGCACGAACCTAGGCCAGATCTTCTTCCAGCGCTGGAGCAAGTCCAAGAAGCAACGCATCCTCGACAGCCGGGTGAACGCTGGTCGGGCCGTGGTCGAGGCGATTCGCACAGCACGCAAGAAGCCGGGGGCGCTGCTGCAGATGTCGGCGGTCGGGCTCTTCGGCCCTCGCACGGACCATTCCCTAGACGAGAACGCCTCGGCCGGAATGGACTTCCTATCGCAGGTGTGCGTCGAATGGGAGCATTCGACGGAAGCCGTCGAGGCGATGGGGGTTCGACGGATCGTGGTCCGGACCGGCCTGGTGCTCAGCCTTCGGGGAGGACTGTTCCCGGTCATCCTGCTTCCGTTTCGGCTCTTCGTCGGGGGACCGCTGGGCAACGGCCGCCAGGGGTTCTCTTGGGTTCACGCCGATGATCATCGGCGCGCATTGCGGTTCCTTATCGACAATCCTCAGGCGCGGGGGGTCTACAACCTGACCGCGCCCGAGCCAGTCTCGAGCGCCGAGCTCGGGCGCCAGGTGGCGCACGCCCTCCATCGTCCCTACTGGTTCCCGACGCCGGCCTTCGCCCTCAAGCTGGTCCTCGGCGAGAAGGCCACGCTGGTCCTGGACGGCCAGCGGGTCCTGCCGCGTCGGTTGCTCGAGGCGGGATTCGAGTTCCGTCACCCGACCCTCGGTTCTGCTTTGGCAGACCTGCTGCGATGACAAGCGAAGGTCGTGTCAGGCTGGGCCAAACGTCCGTCGAGGTCAGCCCGATGGGCCTCGGCACGTGGGCATGGGGCGACAAGCTCGTGTGGGGATTCGGACGCGGCTATGGAGAGGTGGACGTCGAGGCCGCTTTCCAGGCCAGCCGCGCCGCCGGGATCGATTTCTTCGACACGGCCGAGGTCTACGGGCGGGGCCTGTCCGAAAGAATCCTTGGCCGAGTTGCTCGCAACTCGTCCCAGGATGTCTTCATCGCCACGAAGTTCTTCCCGTACCCCTGGCGGCCCTACCGCGGCGCGCTCGTCCCGGCGCTGCGCGGCAGCCTGAAGCGGCTTGGTTTGCCGCGCGTCGACCTGTATCAGATCCATTGGCCCTTTCCGCCGCTATCGGTCGAGGCTTGGATGGAGAGCATGGCCGACGCCGTCGAGCTCGGCCTGACACGCGCCGTCGGGGTATCCAACTACTCGGTGCGCCAGATGGAACGTGCGCATGCCGCGCTGGCCCGGCGCGGCATCCCGCTGGCGTCGAACCAGGTCGAATACAGTTTGTTGGATCGGGGGCCGGAACGCTCCGGGCTGCTCCAGCTCTGCCGAGACCTGGGGGTGACGCTGATCGCCTACAGCCCGCTGGGGATGGGCCTGCTGACAGGAAAGTACGGTCCTGGAAAACCGCCACCGCTGACGCGGCGAAGGCGCGCCCTCGGCCGGCTGAGCCATCTCGGCCCGCTGCTCGACCTTCTTCGTCAGATCGGATTGGAACAAGGGGGAAAGACGCCGGCGCAGGTGGCGCTCAACTGGACGATGCGTAAGGGGACGCTGCCGATCCCCGGCGCAAAGAACGAGCGCCAGGCCGCCGAGAACGTGGGCGCGCTCGGCTGGCAGCTAGCGCCGGAGCAGGTGAAACGGCTGGACCTGGTCTCGGATAACCTCATCGCCTGATCCAATCGTCAACGTCGCCGCGCGCAAGCGCCCTTCGACCCCTCCCTTCTCTCGGGGCATGCTTCGGCCGAAGGTTCTTGCCTTTTCAGCCCAGTGTGCGAAGTGGCCTCCGCTCAGGGAGGAAAACCCTCCCCGCGCTGAGCGGAGGGCCGAGGCCCGCA
>CAYUWF010000017.1:0-2544 GCA_964448245.1 uncultured Anaerolineaceae bacterium
GCGGGAATCCAGGCTTCGAGGTGGTGCAGGACTGGACCCCCGCTTCCGCGGGGGTGACACAACCTTTTCGTCATTCCCGCGCAAGCGGGAATCCAGGCTTCGAGGTGGTGCAGGGCTGGACCCCGCTTACGCGGGGGTGACACAACCTTTCCGTCATTCCCGCGCAAGCGGGAATCCAGGCGTCGACACCCTTCGGACGCTTCTCTACCATCCCGAGCGATAGCGAGGGACTTCGGACCTGCTTCGCAGGGCCTCCGCTCACGCTTCGACTTCGCTCAGCGAGCAGGTCGTCGCAGGGTATACTTCCGCACCATCCCATTCCAACCGATCGCGCTCATCCCTCTACCTCCTTCGAATGAGCCAACCAGCCCCCTCTCCAGCAGAACAAGACCTCCACACTCTCGCGCCCGTCCTGCTTAAGGTCGAGGACCTACGGACCTACTTCTTCACCGACGACGGGGTCGTCAAAGCCGTCGATGGGGTGAGCTACACGGTCCGCATGGGCGAGGTTTTCGGCCTGGTCGGTGAATCGGGCTGCGGCAAAAGCGTATCTGCGCTCAGCCTGCTGCGCCTGATCGACCCGCCGGGGCGGATCGTCGGCGGAAGCGTCACCTTCCGCAACCAGCTGCTCGGCACGCTGTCCGAGAAACAAATGACCGATTTGCGCGGCAGCCAGATCTCGATGATCTTCCAGCAGCCGCAGTCGAGCTTGAACCCGGTGTTCAGCGTCGGTGATCAGATCAGCGAGGTGCTGCGCATCCACTTGGGGATGAACCGGGATCAGGCGTGGCAGCGCGCCGGCGAGCTGCTGCATTCGGTCGGCATCCCCGACGCCGACGCGCGCCTGCGCACCTACCCGCACGAGTTGTCGGGCGGGCAGGCGCAGCGCGTGATGATCGCCATGGCCCTGGCCTGTTCGCCGGCGCTGCTCATTGCCGACGAGCCGACGACGGCGCTGGACGTCACCATCCAGGCGCAAATCCTGGACTTGATGCGTGATCTGCAGGCCAAGCTCGGGACGGCGATCATCCTGATCACGCACGATCTGGGGGTCGTGGCCGAGATGGCCGATCGGGTGGCGGTGATGTATGCCGGCCGGATCGTCGAGGAGGCGGAGGTCGAGACGCTCTTCTCGCGGCCGCTCCATCCCTACACCCAGGGCCTGATCGCCTCGATCCCGGTGCTGGGCAAAGTGACGGAGCGGCTGGAGGTCATCCCCGGTTCGGTCCCGAACCTGATCGACCTGCCCGAAGGCTGCCGGTTCGCGCCTCGGTGTCGCGCCCGCCTGGAGCACAAGCTGTCGATCTGCGACGAGCTCGAGCCCGATCTCGTGGCGCACGAGGATGGCCACGCCGCCCGCTGTTGGCTCTACCAGAGCCACGGTGAGCACCGCGCGCCGCTGGCGCGCGTGGCGGCGGGCAGCTAGCCGTGGAACCCATCCCCGCCGTCCGGCCGGAGTCCGAAAAGCGCACCGACGGCCGCGTCCTGGTCGAGGTCGAAGACCTGCTCAAGTACTTCCCGGTGCGCGGCGGTGTGCTACAGCAAACGGTCGGCTGGGTGCAGGCGGTCGACGGTGTCTCCTTCACCATCCACGAGGGGGAAACGCTGGGGCTGGTCGGCGAATCGGGATGCGGCAAGACCACCGTCGGACGGACGATGCTGCGGCTGATCGAGCCCAGCGGGGGCGCGGTGCGCTTCGACGGGATCGATGTGTTGAAGCTGCGCGGCGCCGAGCTCAAGGCGATGCGCCGCAATATGCAGATCATCTTCCAGGATCCGTACTCCGCCCTCGACCCCCGGATGCCGATTGGTCAATCGGTGGGCGAGGGGTTGCGCATCCACAAGATCGGCAGTGCCGCCGAGCGACAGGCCGTCGTCATCGACACCTTGCGCAAGGTCGGCCTGGAGCCGTACCACGCCCGGCGCTACCCGCACGAGTTTTCCGGCGGACAGCGCCAGCGTATCGGGATCGCCCGCGCCCTGGCCCTGCAACCGAAGTTCATCATCGCCGACGAGCCGGTCTCGGCCCTCGACGTCTCGATCCAGTCGCAGGTCTTGAACATCCTGAAGGACTTGCAGGACGAGTTTCACCTGACCTACCTGTTCATCGCCCACAACATGAGCGTGGTCGAGCATATCTCGGATCGGGTGGCGGTGATGTACCTCGGCCGCATCGTCGAGCTGGCCGGGCGCGAGGACCTCTTCCGCAATCCGCTCCATCCCTACACCCAGGCGCTGATGTCGGCCATTCCGATCCCCGATCCCCGCCTGCGGCGCAAGCGGATCCTGTTGAGCGGCGATGTCCCCAGCCCGCTCAACCCCCCGCGCGGCTGCCGTTTCCATCCGCGCTGCCCGGTGGCGCTCGAGCACTGCGCCGTGCAGGAACCGCCGCTGGTCGAGGTCAGCCCAGACCACTGGGTTGCCTGCTGGCGCGTGGGGTAAGGGCTCCGGACAGCGCGCCTCCGCCCTCCCTGTCATCCTGAGCAGTGCCGACGCCGGCCCCATCGGGAGGTACGCGAGCGAAGGATCTGCCTTGTCAACGTG
>CAYUWF010000017.1:2644-13635 GCA_964448245.1 uncultured Anaerolineaceae bacterium
TCCTGAGCGGTCCCGACGCCGGCCCCATCGGGAGGTACGCGAGCGAAGGATCTGCCTTGTCAACGTGCGACCGGCAGACCCTTCGCCCCCGAGCGCTTGAAATCCACAGAGGGGGCGGCGGGGGCTCAGGGTGACAAACAAAGGCTGGCGCGCCTCGGCCCTCCGTGTCATCCTGAATGGTTCCGACGGCGGCCTCAACTGGCAAAGGGCGAGGTCGCCTGTATTTGCATGTCATCCTGAGCGGTCCCGACGCCGGCCCCATCGGGAGGTACGCGAGCGAAGGATCTGCTTTGTCAACGTGCGAACGGAGGTCGGAGGTCTTCTCCGGCATGCTAGAATCCCGCCATGGCCAACCCGCGCGTGCTGTTGGTCGATGACCAGCGCCAGGTGACGCGGATGCTGCGTACCAGCCTGGAGCTTTCCGGCCGGACGTACGAGATCATTGACGTCGCCTCGGCCGAGGAAGCGTTGCGGGAAATGGATCGCGGCCCGGTCGACCTGGTCGTGACCGATCTCCGGCTGCCGGAGATGACCGGCCTGGAACTTATCGCCCGCATCCGCCAGACGAATCGCGGCATGCGGGCAATTCTCGTGACCGGGCAGCCCACGCGCCAGGTCGAAGCCCAGGCGCGCGCCCTCGGAGTGGTGGCCTTCATTCCCAAGCCGGTCAGCACCACGCTTTTCCTGCAGGCCGTCGATCGGGCCCTCACCGAAGAGCAGACCGGGCCGCCGGTGCCCGAAATCGTCGGCGAGAAGGCGCGGGCGGCCGAACGATTGATGACGATGCGGCGCGAGCTCGGCGCGCGGATGGTGCTCCTGGTGAACCTGCAGGCCGAGGGCCTGCTGCGGGCGGGGGACGACGACGCCGAGACGATCGACCGGGCGGTGGGGGAGGCGGTGGAGACCCTGGCTGTCAGCCTGCGCGCCAGCGCCCACCAAGGCAACCACCGGCCGGCCAACTTCCTCTACCTGGATGGCGACCCCTACCATCTCTACCTGACCAACATCGGGGGCGACCGGGCGCTGGTGATCGGTTTCGCCAGCCGCCAGGAAGCTTGGCAGATGGGGGCGATCTTCCATTATGCGCGGCGCGTCGTGGATGAGCTGGGAGAGATCCTCTCGGCCATGCCAGCGGCGGGCGGGGCCCCGGCGGGCGCCCCGCCGGAGCCAGCCCAGACCCCGCCGGCCGTTCGGGCCGCGGCCGATGAACCGCCGACGACCCCGCGCGGGGCGCAGGCTTTCTGGGACGAGGCGGCGGCGGGTTCGGCCGGACAGGCGCCCGGAAACGAGGCGGCCTTGAGCTACGAGCAGGCGCGCAAACTCGGCCTGATCCCGGACGACTCCTCGACGTGAGCAGCCGGCGGCCGCCCTCGGCGTGATAGAATGCGCGGTTGCTCTGGGGCGTGGTGCAATGGCAGCACACCGGACTTTGAATCCGTGGATCTAGGTTCGAATCCTGGCGCCCCAGCCACGCCGCTCCCCCCGCCTGATTGTGTCTGACCCCGACTCAGCCAACGTCCGCCGGGTTCGCCTCCCCGCCTTGCCCGTTCGTCAGCGTGGCGGCCCCCGGCCTGCACCTGGAGGCATCAATGGTCTGTGAAGCGATTGTCCTGGCCGCCGGCCTCGGCACGCGCATGGTCTCGGAGACTCCCAAGGGGCTGCACCGCCTGGCCGGGGTGCCGCTGGTCGGCTGGGTCGAGCGGGCCTGCCGGGAGGCCATCGGACGTCCCCCGATCGTCGTGATCGGACCCGAAGGGTCGCCGGCGCGCACGCTCCTGCCGCCGGACGTCCGATTCCTGGAGCAGGCCGAGCGCCGGGGCACGGGGCACGCGGTGCAACAGGCAGAACCGATGCTGCGCGGTCGCGCCGATCTGGTGCTGGTCGCCACCGCCGACATGCCGCTCGTCCGGGCGGAGACGCTGCGACGATTGGTGCAAGCGCAAGAGGGCCACGCCGGCCCGGTCTCGCTGGTAACACTGACCGCCTCCGAGTCGCACGGATTCGGACGTGTGGTGCGCGACAGGGACGGGCGGGTGACGGCGGTCATCGAAGAAGCGGTGGCCACGCCTGAGCAGCTGGCGATCACCGAACTCAACACCAGCCTGTATTGCTTCGACGCGGCGTGGCTCTGGGAGCATCTTCCTCGGCTGCGACCGTCGCCGAAAGGGGAGATCTATCTGACGGATCTGGTGGCGCTGGCGGCGGCTGAGTCCGGCGGCGTGGCGGCGACGCAGGCCGAAGACACAGACGAGGTCATCGGGGTCAACACCCGGGAACATCTGGCCCAGGCGGAGCAGGTGGTCCGGAGAAGGGTCAACCGGGAGTGGATGCGGGCCGGCGTCACGCTCGCCGATCCGCGTTCGACCTATATCGAGCCGTCGGTTCGCTTGGCGCCGGACGTCGAGATCCTGCCGAATACGCACCTGCGCGGCGAGACCGCCGTCGGGCGCGGCACGCGGCTCGGGCCGAACACCGTCGTCGTCGACACCGTCATCGGAGAACGCTGCACCGTCGAGTCGTCTGTGTTGGAGAAGGCGCACCTGGAGGACGAAGTGCACGTGGGGCCGTTCGCCCATCTGCGGCCCGGCGCCCGCCTCGGCCGAGGCGTTCACATGGGCAACTTCGGTGAGGTCAAGAACAGCCTCCTAGGCCCGGGCGTAAAGATGGGCCACTTCTCCTACATCGGCGATGCCGAGATCGGCCGCGAGACGAACATCGGCGCCGGGACGATCACCTGCAACTTCAGCCGCGACGGAAAGAAGAACCGCACGACGGTGGGCGAGGAAGTGTTTCTGGGGAGCGATAGCCTGCTCGTGGCGCCGGTGGACATCGGGGATGGCGCCGCCACTGGCGCCGGCTCGGTCGTGACACGCGATGTGCCGGCGCAGAGCCTGGCGGTGGGGATGCCGGCGCGCGTCGTGCGCGATCTCAAGAAATGAGGCTCGACCTGGCCGCGCTGACGATCGGGCTGATCTTCATCCTGGCCTTTGACGGCTTGCTGGCGGCTGCGGGCGCGGCACTGATGAACAGCCGCGCGCCGTCGCTAAAGTCGCTGGAGGCGCGCGGGGCGCGCGGCGCGGCGCGGGCCTTAGAGCTGGCGTCCGAAGCGACGAGCCTACTCCTGTCGTTCGGGGTATTGCGGTACCTCGCCCGCCTCACCGCCGTCGGGCTGGCCCTGGCCGTGTGGGTTGTCGGGGTCGGTGCACCCGATTCGCTGCCGGCCCTGGTGGGGACCGTCGTGGCCGCCGGCCTGCTCGGGCCGCTGGTGGAAGTGGTCGGGGAATCGCTTGCCCTGCGATCGCCGGAACGTGTGGCCTGTGCCCTGAGTCCGTTGGGGACGTTGGTCGTCTTCGCCGCCTCCCCGCTGCGGGCGATCTACGGCTGGCTGGCGCGCACGCCGCCCGGCCGCCGGGCCGGCGTGGTGCCGCCCCTGGTGACGGAAGAGGAGATTAAGACCATCGTCGACGCCGGCGAGGAAGGCGGCGCGATCGAGATCGACGAGAAGGAGATGATCTTCTCGATCTTCGAGCTGGGCGAGACCCTGGTGCGGGAAGTGATGGTCCCCCGCATCGACATCTGCGCCTTCGAGGAGGCCCAGACACTGGAGGAGGTGACCGACGCGCTGCTCGAGGCGGGCCATTCGCGCGCGCCGGTCTACCGCGGCGACATCGACCGGATCGTCGGGATCGTCTACGGCAAGGATCTGCTGCGAGCTGCCCGGCAGGGTCGGTTGCGCGAGCCGGTCGGATCGCTCCTGCGGCCGGCGCTCTTCGTCCCGGAGGCCAAGAAGGCCGATGACCTGCTGGCCGACCTCCAGGCGCGCCGGATTCATATTGCGCTGGTCGTCGACGAGTACGGCGGCACGGCCGGGCTGGTGACGCTGGAGGACCTGGTCGAGGAGATCGTCGGGGAGATACGCGACGAATACGACGCGGTCGAGGAGGCCGCCTTCCAGGAGTTGCGGGAGGGCGGGTTCCTGTTCACCGGCCGGATCGATCTGGACGAAGTCAACGAGCTCACCGGTGGCCGCCTGCCGAAAGACAGCAGCGACACGCTGGGCGGCTTCATCTCAGGCCGGCTGGGCCGGGTGCCGGCGCCCGGTGACGTCGTCGACGCCGGCGGGCTGCATTTGGTGGTGGAGCAGAGCTCCGGACCGAGAATCGTGAAGGTGCGCGCCACTCGCATCCCCGAGAGCCAGGAGGCGGACGAGGTATGAGCATCACGGCGGAGGAGAGGGCCGAGCTTGTGCGGCGCGCCCAGCAGGCGCGGGCGCGGGCGTATGCGCCCTATTCGAGATACCCCGTGGGCGCTGCGGTTCTGGCCGCCTCCGGCCAGTTCTACGAAGGCGCCAACGTCGAGAACGCCGCCTATCCCAGCGGCATCTGCGCCGAGCAGGCGGCCGTCTTCAACGCCGTCGGCCAGGGGGAGCGCCAGATTCGGGCGGTGGCCGTCGCCACGGAGAACGGTGGGACGCCGTGCGGTGGCTGCCGGCAGGTGCTCTCCGAGTTTGGCATGCAGGCGGAGGTGATCATGGTCGACGCCTCCGGCCGGGTCGTGGCGCAGACGAGGGTCGTGGATCTGCTGCCGAACGCCTTCGGCGCGGGCGATCTGCCGAAGAAGCCTTGACGAGGTCAGGTTCGTTTCGCTCAGGGCAATACCCTCGCCCAGGGCGACCCCCACGGGTGTCATCCTGAGCGAGCGGGGCGAGCGAAGGAACTTCTTTTTTCAGCCGGAGAGAGTCGCCGCGGTGCCACGCGACCAGCAGACCATTCGCTTCGCTCAGGGCGACATCCACCCTCAGGGCGGCACCCCCGGCGGCGTCTCACCGGCCTACGGCGATTCGATCGAGTCGGTTACATCCTGGAAGTCGTACGGCCTCACGTACTGGGAATAGAGCACGCGGTCCTCGAGCAGCGGATAGTCCGCCCCAAAGACCTCATTGAACACCACCCGGAACGAGTTGACCGGCGTGATGCCGGGATACAACCCCGCGTCGCCGGTCGGCAGGTGGAGGGCATTGAGGTTCGCCATCCGCTCCTGGATGTACGAAAGGCGGCCGCTGTTGGAATCGGGGCCATGGTCGCCCTCCAGGATGATCACCGGCGGGACTTCGGACTGCTCGAGGATGGCCGTGATCACCTGCTCCAGCTGGCTGTTGACGAATTTCACCTGGTCGCGATAACCCTTCACATAGTCCTCGCTGGCCGGATCGCTGGCATCGAAGGTGAAACGCAGGGTGAAGGGCGTGTTGGGCGTCACCGGGGAGCCATCGGCGGCGAAGACAAACGGCGGGTGCGGAGCGATGATGTGGGCGAAGACGAACTTGGGCTCCTCGGTGGGCGGGAGGTTCTGCAGCACCTCGAAGATGTTGCGGATGCGGTTGCGGTGGACTTGGTAGGGAAAGCGGACGTCCGGGAGGAATCGCGGCAGTGCCACGACGCCGTCCGAGATCAAACGCAAGAGCGAGGTCTGGATCATCAGACTCTCGAACGGGCTAGCGCCGACCAGCCCCAGATCCTCGTCGACCGCGCCGGCCGTGAAGTAGTAGTCGGCATCGGTCAGCTCGGTGCCGGCCAGGCCGGTTGAAAAGGCCACGGTCACATAGCCCAATGATTCGAGCACCCGCCGGACCTCGCTGTGCTGGATCAGCTTCCACAGAGACTCGCGCCCGGTGGAGTTGTCCGTGAGGTTGGGGACGAGCGCCTCGACATAGTCCATGTTGAGGGTAGACGAGACCGACAGGCTGGTCTGGGCGTAGTTCGAGCGCGCATCCCGAGCGACGTAGAACCCGTGGTCCTCCAGGAAGGTCAGGAACGGGGTGTTGTCCGTCTCGAAGACGCGCTGCAGCGTGTCCTGCCGGGCGTAACCGTCGACGATCAGGAAGTAGACGTCCGGCGGCCGCTGGCCTTCCGGGAAGTGGAGACGGGTCGTGCTCGGGACCGCGGCCGGCTCACCGGTCAGGCTGGTGTAGCTCCAGCGCGCCAGCGTCAAGACGGGGAAGGCCAGCGCCACCAGGGCCACCAGGTTCAGCACGCCTGTCGCCGCCTCGGGGCGCCTCACCCGCCGCAGGATCCACCACGCCAGGGCGATCCCTGCCGCCAGGCACAAGGGGGCCAGGTAGCGGTGTCGGCCGAAGGTGGCGCCGAGCCCTAGTTTCAGCGACTCATACAGATGGCCGTAGGCGAAGAACAGAACCACGAAGAGGCTCACCAGCAGTCCGGCCCGGTGCCAACTGTGCAGGAGACGCGCCAGCACGACAAGCAGCAGCAGCCCCACCCCGATCGAGATCAGCAGAGCTCGCAGCGCTTGCTGTGGGCGAAGCCAATCGATGTTGTACGCCAAGAGGGCCAGGACGGGGTAGGCGGCAAACAACAACGGATGGAAGACCCTCTGGCGAATCACGCGTTCCTCTTGGGCGCCGTACCCCGACGCCCGATCCGCGCATCTGGGTCCGGGGGAGGGAGGCTGGATTGTAACTGATTCGCACTGCCGAACGACGCCGCGCCGTTCGCCGTGGAGGCGATGAAAAGGCCGGCTGGTATAATCCCGCCATGAGCGGCCGCGAGCGAGTCTTTCGGACCGAGGCCGTCATCCTGCGGCGACAGGATCTGGGAGAAGCCGACCGCTTGGTGGTCGCGTATTCACCCGATCGCGGGAAGCTACGCCTCGTCGCCAAGGGCGTGCGCCGGCTGACCTCCCGCAAAGCCGGTCATCTCGAACCCTTCAGCCGGACCTCACTCCTGATCGCCCGCGGGCGAGAGCTCGACATCATCTCGCAGGCGGAGGCGATCGAGATCTACCCTGCGCTGCAAACAGACTTGGAGCGCGTCGGACAGGCTTCGTACGTAGTCGAACTGATCGACCGCTTCACCCTCGACGAGGGCGGAAGCCGTCCGGCCTACGCGCTATTGCTGGAGACGCTGGGGCGGCTGGCGGAGGGGCGGCCGGCCTCGGCGGTCCTGCGCTACTACGAGCTGCGCCTCCTTGAGTTGATGGGTTATCGCCCGGAATTCTTCCGCTGCGTGCAGTGCGCGGGGGAGATCCGCCCGGAGGCCCAAACCTTCGCCCCTGCGCTGGGAGGTGTGCTCTGCCCGCGGTGCGGCCGGGGCCCGGCGACGGCGCGGCTCCTCAGCCTGGAGGCCCTTAAGGTGCTGCGGCACTACCAGCGCAGCGGGTTCGAGGCGGCCGCCGCGCCCAACCTGCGGCCGGCCGTCCGGCAGGAAGTCGAAGGCCATCTGGAGGCCTATCTGAATCACCTCCTCGAGAGGAAACTGAACAGCCCGCGCTTCCTGCGCCAGGTGCAAGTGCTCGAGAGCGCGCCGGAGAGCGCCGCGGCAGGCTGAACGGAGCGAACCAGGTCGACCTCATGGCGCCCTCCCCGACGATCCCGCGGCCTTCCTTGGAATCCTTGGCTGAAGGCCACGGGACGATCCCGCGGCCTTCTTTGGAGTCGTCTATGGAAGGCCGCGGGACGATGCAATCCGTCATCCTGGCCCTACAGCACTTCTGGGCCGAGCGGGGCTGCCTGATCTGGCAGCCCTACTACACCCAGGTCGGAGCGGGAACAATGAATCCGGCGACCTTCTTGCGGGTTCTCGGCCCGGAGCCATGGCGGGTGGCCTATGTCGAGCCGTCGATCCGGCCCGACGATGCACGCTACGGCGAGAATCCCAACCGCTTGCAGCAGCACTACCAGTTCCAGGTGATCCTCAAACCCGACCCGGGCAACCCTCAGGAGATCTA
This sequence comes from uncultured Anaerolineaceae bacterium, assembly GCA_964448245.1. Classification (GTDB taxonomy): domain Bacteria; phylum Chloroflexota; class Anaerolineae; order Anaerolineales; family E44-bin32; genus DATEVL01. The sequence continues at coordinate 10,388 of CAYUWF010000017.1, forward strand.
CCTCGAATCCCTCTTGGCCATCGGCGTCGACCCGGCCCGGCACGATATCCGCTTCGTCGAAGACAAGTGGGAGTCCCCGGTGCTTGGGGCATGGGGCCTTGGCTGGGAGGTCTGGCTCGACGGCCAGGAGATCACACAGTTCACCTACTTCCAGCAGGCCGGCGGACAGATGCTCGACCCGGTCTCGGTCGAAATCACCTACGGCCTGGAGCGCATCCTGATCGGGATGCTCTCGCTCGACCACTTCAAAGACATCCCCTGGAATGAGAGCCTGAGCTATGGCGATGTCCGGCTTGAGGCCGAGGTCGAGCACAGCCGCTACTACCTGGAGCTGGCCGATATTGGACGCCTGAAGGATATGTACACCTTGAGCGAGGCCGAAGCACGGGCGGCTCTGGAGCATGACCTGATCCTGCCGGCCTATGACAACCTGCTCCATTGCTCGCATCTGTTCAATGTGCTTGACGCCCGCGGCGCCGTCGGGGTCGCCGAGCGCGCCGCCTTGTTTGGGCGGATGCGGGAGCTTTCCCGCGAGATCTCGGAGAAGTACGTCGACCAGCGGCGCAGGCTCGAGTTCCCCTGGATGGACCGCGGCGGGGCGGCGGCCGCCGCGCCTCCAAGGACAGAGGAGGCCGCCCCGCCGGCGCAGGCTGAGAGCTTCGTCCTCGAAATCGGCACGGAGGAACTCCCCGCCGGCGACGTCAGCCAGGCGCTGGCGACGCTGGCCGCGCTCGCCCCGGCGCTTCTTGAAGAACACCGCCTGGCGCACAAGGCTGTCCGCGTGGCCGGCACTCCGCGGAGGTTGATCGTCGAGGTCGCAGGCCTGGCGCCGACGCAGGACGAGGTCGTCGAACTGGTCAAGGGTCCGCCTGAGGCGCGCGCGTTCGACGCCGCCGGCGCCCCGACGCCGGCGGCCGCCGGATGGGCGCGCAAGCAAGGCCTGCCGGGATCGCCGGAATCCCTGCGCGGGATGGTCCGCGACTTGGAGGGCGGGAGGTATCTAGCGGCGGAAGTGCGGCGCGGCGGTGAGGCGACGTCGACGGTCCTGGCACGCCAGGTCCTGCCGCGCCTGCTCGAGGGCATCGGCTTCGATCAGACGATGCGCTGGATCGGCACACCGGGAGATTCGCCGGAAGCCGTCGCCCTGCGGCGCACGGAATTCTCTAGGCCGATCCGCTGGCTTCTGGCGCTTCACGGCCGTCATATTGTGCCCTTCGAGTATGCCGGGCTCCAGGCCGGTGCCACAACGCGCGGGTTGCGGTTTCGTGGGGCCGATACCGTCCGGATCGCCGAGGCCGGGGACTACGCCTCTCGTCTCCATGAGCTCGAGATCATCATCGATCCGGCCGAACGGCGTCAGCGGATCATAGCTCAGGCTCAGCGGCTGGCGGCAGGCGTTGGCGGGAATCTCGCCCATGACAAGGACCTGCTTGAGGAAGTAGCCAATCTGGTGGAAGCGCCTCAATCCCTCATAGGCGAGTTCGATTTCTCTTTCCTCGACCTCCCGGAAGAAGTCCTGGTCGCCGTGATGCGGAAGCACCAAAGGTACTTCCCGGTCCGCGACAAGGGCGGCCGGCTCATGCCCCACTTCGTCGCCGTCTGCAACGATGGACAAGAAGGCCTCGCGACCATCCGCTCGGGCTATGAGCACGTCCTGCGGGCGCGCTTCGCGGACGCGGCGTTCTTCCTGGGGCGAGATCGTGCCCGGACACTGGAATCGTTCCGTGCCAAACTTGCCTCGCTCACTTATCACGCCGCCCTCGGGTCCATGCTCGACAAGGCGGAGCGCATCGACCGGCTTGCGCCTCAGGTCGCGGCAGACCTCCGCCTGGCGCCAAATGAGGCTGCCATCGCCCGCCGGGCGGCTTACCTGTGCAAGGCGGACCTGGCGACGGCGATGGTGGCCGAGATGACCTCGCTGCAAGGCGTGCTGGGGAGAATCTACGCGCGGGAGTCGGGCGAGCCGGAGACCGTGGCGCAGGCCATCTTCGAACACCATTTGCCGCGCTTCGCAGGCGACGCCCTGCCCGAGTCACCGGCCGGCATCGCCGTCGGACTCGCCGATCGGATCGATACCCTCGCCGGGCTGTTCGCCGCCGGGATGCAACCGAGCGGAGCGCGCGATCCCTTTGCTCTGCGTCGCACGGCCGTCGGGCTGGTGCAGCTGCTGGTCACGGGCGGCCTGCGCGTCGACCTGCGGCGCTGGCTCGAGCTGGCGGGCCGGGAGCTGCCCATCGCGTTCACCGACGAGGCGCTGGGGGCCTGTCTGCAATTCATCGCCGCGCGGCAGGAGGCCCTGCTCCTGGCCGAGGGGCGCCGCTACGATGTCGTCGCCGCCGTCCTGCAGGCACAGGGTCAGGATCCGGCCGGCGTCGCCCCGGCCGTTGTCGAATTGGAGGCGGCCGTCGCCGATGCCGGATGGCCTCCGGTGCTGCAAGCCTACGCCCGCTGCGCGCGCATCCTCCCGCGGCCCGCTTCAAAGGATTCCAAGGAAGGCCGCGGGATGGTCCCGCGGCCCTCCTCCGGAGGGTCGAAAGACGGCCGCCGGGTCACTCCCTCGCAGAAGGTCGGCGGCGCCGTCGATCCAAAGCTGTTCGAGATGGAGGCTGAGCGGGTCCTGTACGCTGCCGTCGAAGGGATTCGCCGCCCGGCCGAGTCGGTTGGTGAGCTGGTGCGCTCCTTGCAGGCGCTCGTCGCGCCGATCACTGATTTCTTCGACAAAGTCCTGGTGATGGACGAGCACATGGCCAAGCGGGCGAACCGGCTGGCCCTCGTGCAGCGTGTGGTCGAGCTCGCCGACGGGATCGCCGACCTATCCAGGCTGGAAGGGTTCTAGGCCCGTGCTCGTGGGATTTCGCCCTGCCTCACCCCCCGACCCCTTCTCCGCCGAGCGCGTCTGGGCACAAGAGGATACGTGGCGGAGATGGGGCAGGGAAAATGGGGGATGGGGGAGCCATGCTCCCCTATCCCCCGAAGAAACCCTCCCCTCCCCCTGCGAGGTTTCGCGGGACGCGGGACTTCGCTGGAGCAGGGGGAGGGGAAGGGGAGGGGGTCGGACGGCGGTGTACACACTTGGTTGGCCTTCGGTGAGCTTCCCGGATCGCCTCGCCGCGTACCAGCCGCTCATCGTCGGCACGCACGAGCTCTCTACGATCGGTTCTCGAGGCTCCCCGCCATGAGCACCGTCGACGAAGTCAAGGAGCGCATCGATATCGTCGAGGTCGTCGGCGAGACGGTCAAGCTGCGCA
>CAYUWF010000017.1:13735-28812 GCA_964448245.1 uncultured Anaerolineaceae bacterium
GTCAAGGAGCGCATCGATATCGTCGAGGTCGTCGGCGAGACGGTCAAGCTGCGCAAGTCGGGAAAGAACTACACCGGGTTCTGCCCCTTCCACCCCAACACGCGCACGCCGGCCTTCGTCGTCTTTGCGGATTCGGGGACCTGGCGCTGCTTCGGCGCCTGCAACGAGGGCGGCGACGTCTTCCGCTTCGTCATGAAGCGCGAGGGATGGGATTTCCCCGAGGCGCTGCGCTTTCTGGCCCAGCGCGCCGGCGTCGAGGTCAAGCCGCCTCCGGCCGAGGCAGCCGAGGCCGACGAAACCCGCCAGCGGCTGCGTGATCTACTGGAGGCGGCCGCCGGCTTCTACCGTCACAACCTGCTCGAGACGCCGCGCGGCCGTGAGGCCCGCGACTACCTGTTGCGGCGCGGCCTGAACGAGGCCGGCCTGGAAGCCTTCCAGATCGGGTACGCCCCGGAGTCGTGGGAGGCCACGCGCCATTTCCTGGGGGCGCGGGGTTTCAGCGAAGACGAGCTGCTCGAGGTCGGTGTGACCTCGCAGCGCGAAAGCGGCGAGCGGCTTGACCGCTTCCGCCACCGGATCATGTTCCCGGTGCGCGACGCCCGCGGGCGGTTGTGCGGTTTCGGCGCCCGGGTGATGGACCCCAACGACATCCCCAAGTTCCTCAATTCGCCCCAGACGCCGCTCTTCGACAAGGGGCGGCTCCTTTACGGCTTCGACCAGGCGCGCAAGGCGATCCGCCAAACCGACCAGGCGGTGGTCGTCGAGGGCTATTTGGATGTGGTCGCGCTGCACCAGGCGGGCTTTGCCACCGCCGTCTCCCCGATGGGCACGGCGCTCACCGAAGACCATCTGCGTTTGCTCAAGCGGGCGACCCGCCGCATCGTTCTGGCGCTCGACCCCGACGCCGCCGGGACCAAGGCCGCGCTGCGCGGGGTGGACCTGGCGCGCCAGACGCTCGACCGCCAGGCCGAACCCGTTTTCGACGCCGGCGGTTTCATCCGCTACGAGGGTCGACTGAACGCCGAAATCCGCGTCGTGGCGCTCCCGTCCGGGAAGGACCCCGACGAGATCGTGGTCGAGTCGCCCGAGTCCTGGCCAGGTATCGTCCAGGCCGCCAAGCCGGTGGTGGAGTACGTCCTCGACACGCTCAGCCAGGGAGTCGATCTCGATGACCCGAAAGTCAAGGCCGGGATCGCCCGCCAGGTCCTTCCGCTGATCGAGGACGTCGCCGATCCGGTCGAACGGGAGGCGTACCGCCAGTCGATGGCGCGCCGGCTGCGGGTGGACGAGCGATCGCTCGACGGGGTCAGGGGCGGCGGCCGGCCCACCCGCCGACGGCGGGCGCCTGGCGCCGAGGCCCAAGGCGGCCACATCCCGCAGACCGTGGCCCGGGAGGCCAGCGCGCCGCAGTTCGAACGATTCTGTCTGGGCTTGCTTCTGCGCGATCCCGAGATCCTCTACCGGGTCGACCGTCGCTTCGCCGGACTCGAGCTGGACCGGTTGTCGCCGGACGACTTCTCCGGGACCGACAGCCAGGTCATCTTCGGCGCCGTGCGCGCCGCCCTGGCCCAGGACGATGAAGAGCCCTCGCTCTATTGGCATCGGGAGCTGGCGCCGGCTCTGCTGGAACAGGCCGAGGCCCAGGTCGCTGTGGCCGGCGAGGTGGATCCCCTGCTGCCGCAGGTTCAGGCGGAGGCCGTCAATCACGCCTTGCGTCTGCGGCGGCGCCATCTAGAATCGGCGCTGGTGGAGCTTCGTTATCAGCTTCAGGCGGCGGCGGAGGAGCAGGCACCGGCGGAGGACGTCCGGCGCCTGATGCACAACCTGCAGCGCCTGGGGGGGCAGAAGAACGTCGTGGATCGGGCCCTGGCGGGCGGCGAACCGCCCGGGCGTGAGGAGTCAGGCAAGGCGTGGACACTGGCGTAGTCCGCTGCCACCCAATGACGCCATATGGAAGGCCGCGGGATGATCGCGCGGCGCATCCCGGAGGGGATCCCGCGGCCAACCACAGAGGGCTTATGGAAGGGCGCGGGATGATCCCGCGGCCAACCACAGAGGGCTTATGGAAGGGCGCGGGATGATCCCGCGGCCAACCACAGAGGGCTTATGGAAGGGCGCGGGATAAGCGACCCGGAGGATCTGCTTCCGGCCGAGGGCCAGCCGGAGGCCGAGGTGGAGGCGGAAGACGCTGTCGACGAGCTGGACGAGGCCGTCGACGGCGCCGACGCGGGCGAAGCGGGGGCAGAGATTGAGCCCGACTTCGACGAGATACTCGAGGTCGAGGCCGAAACCGAAGCCGATGAGCCGGCGGCGGAGGAAGGGGCGGCGGCCGGCGACGCCGGCGACGACACGGTCCGCCTGTACCTGAAGGACATCGGCCGGGAGGACCTGCTCTCCACCGATCAGGAATTGTGGCTCTCCGTCCGACGGGAAGCCGCGTACCGTCTCGACTTGGCCCGCCCGTCGCGACCGCCGCCCGGCCTGCCGACGCTGGCCGACCTCCATCTGGCGCGCTACGAGAACATGCGCACGGCGTGGAAGCGGGTCGTCGAAGACGCGCGCCATTGGCGGCGCAGCAAACCGGATCTGCATCTGATCGTCGAAGAAGCCCGCCTGCTGCGCCTCACCTGGCAGGGCGACAGTCCCTCCTATCTGCGGGCATGGCTCGACACCGGGCGCTGGGGCAGCGATCCCAACTGGGAGATCGTCGCCCGCGGCGCGATCGACGTCTTTATGGCGCTGTACACGATGCCGGCGGTCGTCCAGGCTAAGCTGGCGCAGCGGCTGGAGAAGGACAAACCGCTGCCCAGCCCGCGGACCTACACCGAGTGGCTGCCGGAGAGCAAGGCGCTGCAAGCGGAGCTGGAGGAATTGCAGATCCTCTCGGCCGAGGCCAAGGAAGACCTGAGCGGGGCCAACCTGCGGCTGGTGGTGAGCGTCGCCAAGCGCTACATGGGGCGCGGCATCGCCTTCCTCGATCTAATCCAGGAAGGCAACATGGGCTTGATGCGCGCCGTCGACAAGTTCGACCCGGCCAAGGGCTTCAAGTTCAGCACGTACGCCACCTGGTGGATCCGCCAGGCGATCAGCCGCGCCATCGCCGACCAGGCGCGCACGATCCGCATCCCGGTCCACATGGTCGAGACGATCAACCGCCTGATCCGCACCCAGCGGCGCCTGGTGCAGGAGCTCGGACGCGAGGCGACCTCCGAGGAGCTGGCGCTCGAGATGGGGATGCTCGAGCCGGAAGACCAGATAGCGATCCTCGAGTCGCGCGGCGGGAACGGCGAGCTCGATCCGGCGCTTGAGCGCAGATGGCACCGGGCGGCGGCCAAGGTCCGCCGGATCCTCCGCATCGCCCAGGAGCCGATTCCGCTCGAGACGCCCGTTGGGGCGGAAGAGTCGAGCCAGCTCAGCGACTTCATCGAAGACGAGACGACCCCTGAGCCGGTCGACGCCGCCGCCCTGGAGATGCTTAAGGAGCACGTGCAGAACGTTCTGTCGGGATTGACCGAACGGGAGCGCCAGGTCCTGGAGATGCGCTTCGGCCTGGCCGACGGCAAGGACTACACGCTGGAAGAGGTCGGCAAGTACTTCAACGTGACGCGGGAGCGCATCCGGCAGATCGAGGCCAAGGCGCTGCGCAAGCTGCGCCACCCGACGCGCAGCCGCCAACTGCGCGACTACCTGCCGTGACTCCTCAGCAGGCCCTACCGGGGATCGCGCTTCGCATCCTGGAGGGGATCTGGTAGCGGCATCCCGAAGGGGACCTACCAATCACCAGTCATTGCGAGCCCCCGAACTACAGTCCCCGAAGCGCAGCGGAGGGGAAGGGGGCGAGGCAATCGCATCACCCGGGAGATTGCCACGTCGCCCCTCGCTTCCCCCTCGCTTCGCTCGGGGCTTCGGCTCGGGGCTCCTCGCAATGACATTGAGGAGGGCTGCAGCCCGATCGCGCCTAGCATCCCGTAGGGGATCCCCGGCAGGGCCAGAACTTAGGAGGGGTGGCAAGTTGGGCGGAGCGGTCCCTCAGGTTGACCAACCGGTCGTTTGTGATAGAATGAACGCAGTTTCCTAAAGGCCGCTATCCAAAACTCCCATCGATCCTCGGCCCCCGGAGCTGAATGCCCGCCGAATACCTTCCGATCCTCATCATCTTCGTGATGGCCACCGCCCTGGGGCTGATTGCCGTGGGCCTCGGGCATCTCCTCGGCCCGCACCGGCCGACGGTTCCCAAGGGCGAGCCCTACGAGTCGGGGATGCGGCCCTACGGCCCGGGTTCCCGGCGAATGCCGGTGCATTTCTATCTGCTGGCCGTCCTCTTCATCCTGTTCGACATTGAAATCGTCTTCCTGCTGCCATGGGCAGTCTCCCTGCGCCGTCTGGGCGGCTACGGCCTGGTGACGATGGGCGTCTTCATCGCCGTCTTGTTGGTGGGGTACGTTTACGCGTGGAAGAAGGGTGCGATGGAATGGGAATAGAGCAGAAGCTGGGCAACCTGGGCGTGGTCACCACCACGCTCGAGCAGGCCGTCAACTGGAGCCGGACGTCGGCCATGTGGCCGATGCTGTTTGGCCTGGCGTGTTGCGCCATCGAGATGATGAGCGCCCAGGCGGCGCACTACGACATGAGCCGCTTCGGGATGGAGCTGATGCGGGCCAGCCCGCGCCAGAGCGACCTGATGATCGTCGCCGGGCGCGTGGCGCGCAAGATGGCGCCCGTGCTGCGCCGGCTGTACGACCAGATGCCCGACCCCAAGTGGGTCGTGGCGATGGGCGACTGCGCCTCGTGCGGCGGGATCTTCAACAACTACGCCATCGTCCAGGGCGTGGATGAGGTCGTGCCGGTGGACGTCTACGTCGCCGGCTGCCCGCCGCGGCCGGAGGCGTTGATCCACGGAATCCTGACGCTTCACGAGAAAGTGCGCGGGGAGAAGATCGGCGACTGGGCCTGAGCGCCCGGCCGATCGAAGAGCCGCATGGGCCACCTTCAAGGCGCCATCGACGCTCTGCAGTCCCGCCTCGGGGAGGACCTGCTCGCCCGGGAGGACTTCCGCGACCAGATTTGCCTCGAGCTCACGCCGGGGGCGCTCCCCGCCGCGGTGCGGGCGTTGCGCGACGAATGGGGCTTTGATTTCCTCGCCGGTCTGACGGCCTCCGACGCCTGGCCGGCCGAGCCGCGCTTCTCGCTGATCTACGTCCTGTATTCGCTCCGGCACAACGTCTTCCTGCGCCTGCGCGTGCGCCTGCCCGGGACCGCCCCGGAGGTCGGCAGCCTGGAGCCGGTCTACCCGGCTGCCAACTGGCATGAGCGGGAGGTCTTCGACATGTTCGGCATCTCCTTCCGCGGTCATTCCGATCTGCGCCGGATCCTGATGCCGTACGAGTGGGTGGGCCATCCGCTGCGCAAGGACTACCCGCTGGGCTACGAAGAGGTCCAGTTCACCTTCAACTTCGACGAGATCGACAAGCGCAAGCCGTACGCGCGCGAGTGACGTTGAGAATGAGTGTCCCTCGGCCTCACCCCCTGACCCCCTCTCCGCGACCAAGGATTCAGTTCGAGTCGGCACATGGCGGAGAGGGGGTGGAAAGATTGAAGGGTGGGGGGAGCTCCGCTCCCCCCACCCTTCAAGAATGTCCTCCCCTCCCCCTGCAAACCTCCCTGGGGCGCGGAGGGGAGCACATGCAGGGGGAGGGGCAAGGGGAGGGGGTTCGCCGGGATCCGAATTCGGCGGGTATCCGCTAAGGCCATGCCCACCACCACCCTCGAGATCACGGTCGACGAGCTGAAGCACCTGGTCTCCGACCGGGCGCTGCAGGGTGAGACGGTCCTGCTCAATATGGGGCCCCAGCATCCGAGCACCCACGGGGTGCTGCGCCTGCTGCTCGAGCTGGACGGCGAGCGGGTCGTCAACTGCATCCCCGACATCGGCTTCCTGCACACCGGCATCGAGAAGAACATGGAAGCCAAGACCTTCATCAAGGCCGGGGTGATGACCGACCGGATGGACTACCTCAACACGATGGGGAACATCCTGGTCTACGTCCTGGCGATCGAGAAGCTCGTCGATCTGGACGTGCCACCGCGGGCCCAGGTCGTGCGGGTCATCCTGACCGAGTTGCAGCGGATCGCCTCCCACCTGGTGTGGCTCGCCACCCACGCCCTCGATCTGGCGGCGATGTCGGTCTTCCTCTACTGCTTCCGCGAGCGCGAGCTGATCCTGGACGTGCTCGAGATGTGTTCGGGCCAGCGAATGATGACCTCCTACTTCCGCCCGGGCGGATTGTGGCGCGACGTCCCGGTCGAATTCGAGCCGGCCGTTCGCAACATCCTGGCGACCTTCCCCAACCGAATCCGGCAGTACGAAGGGTTGCTCACTAAGAACGCGCTGTGGATCGACCGCACCCGCGGCATCGGGGTGGTCTCCGGCGAGGAGGCGTTGCGCCTGGGCCTGACCGGCCCCTCCTTGCGAGGCTCCGGCCCGAATCTCGACATGCGCAAGGCCCAGCCGTACTGCGGTTACGAGCAGTACGAGTTCGACGTCCCGACCGGCACGCACGGCGACGTCTACGACCGCTACCTGTGCCGGATGGAGGAGATGCGCCAATCGCTGCGCATCGTCGAACAGGCGTTGGCCCGCCTCCCGGCCGGCCCCTTTCAGTCGGACAACCGCAAGTTCGTCCCGCCGCCGCGCTCCGAGCTGGGCGTCAGCATGGAAGCGCTCATTCATCATTTCAAGCTTTGGACGGAGGGCTTCTTGGCCCCGCCGGGGGGCGTTTACCTCCCGGTCGAATCGCCGCGCGGCCTGCTGGCCTGCTACCTCGAAGGGGACGGTGGCCCGAAGCCGCACCGCGCCCACTTCCGCACGCCGAGTTTCGCCAACATGCAGGCTTTGCCGACGCTGGCCCGCGGCCATTTGGTGGCCGACCTGGTGGGCATCATCGGCAGCCTGGACATCGTCCTGGGAGACGTCGACCGATGACGGCCACCGAACTCCGCCAGGGGTTGCTGCAGGAGCGCCACGCCTCCGAGATCGAGGCCATCCTGGCTCGCTATCCGGCGGACCAGCGGCGTTCGGCTGTCATGCCGCTCCTGTATCTGGCGCAACACGAGTACGGCTATCTCCATCAGGGGGCGATCGAGGAGGTCGCCGGGATCCTCGGGATCAGCGGCACGCAGGTCGGCTCGCTGGTCGGGTTCTACAGCCTGTACCACGACCAGCCCGGGGGGAAAGTGCGCATGCAGATCTGCACCGATCTGCCGTGCGCGCTGCGCGGCGCCGAGGGCTTCGCCCGCGAGGTCTGCCAGAATCTGGGAATCCGTTTGGGGGAGACCACCCCGGATGGCCTGATCACCGTCGAGGAAGTGATGTGCCTGGCCGGCTGCGACCGGGCGCCGATGTTCCAGGTGCAGGACGAACGCGGCATTCACTACCGCGAGGATCAGACGGTGGCATCAGCCTTGGCTTGGGTGGAGGAGGTGCAGCGGACCCATGGTCGCTGAGCACATCCTGCTGCGCCACCGCGATGTCCCCGGGCTGGACCGGCTCGAGGTTTACCTCGCGCACGGCGGTTTCGAGGCGCTGCGCCGGGCGGTCACCGAAAAGTCGCCGCAGGAGGTCATCGAACTGGTCAAGGCCTCCGGACTCCGCGGTCGCGGCGGGGCGGGCTTCCCGGCGGGGGTCAAATGGAGCTTCCTCTCTCCGGACGTCTTCCCGCGCTACGTCGTGGTCAACGCCGATGAGTCGGAACCAGGGACGTTCAAAGATCGCGAGATCATGGAGCGCAACCCCTTCCAGCTACTGGAAGGCGTGGCGATCTGCGCCTACGCGGCGCAGGCGGCGACGGCCTACATCTACTGCCGCGGCGAGTTCTGGGATCTGGCCGAGGCGCTCGAAGCGCGCATCGCCGAGCTGCGGGCGCGCCGGCTGCTCGGGAAGAATCTGTTCGACACGAATTTCTCGCTCGACGTCTTCGTCCACCTCGGGGCCGGGGCCTACATCTGCGGCGAGGAGACGGCGCTGCTCGAGTCGCTCGAAGGGAAACTGGGTCAGCCGCGGCTGCGCCCGCCGTTCCCGGCGGCCAAAGGCCTGTACTCCATGCCGACGGTGGTCAACAACGTCGAGACCCTCACCAACCTGCCGCCGATCGTGGCGCGCGGCCCCGAGTGGTACCGCTCGATCGGCACGAAGGACAGCCCCGGGACGAAGGTCTTCTCGCTCTCGGGGCACGTGGCGCGCCCCGGCAACTACGAACTGCCGCTGGGGACCCCCTTCCGCACGCTGATCTACGAACACGGCGGCGGCATTCCTGGCGGGCGGAAGATCAAGGCCATTCTCCCGGCCGGGGCCTCCGCCCCGATGCTGGCAGCGACCGACGCAGTGCTCGACACGCCGATGGACTACGAGTCGCTGCCGAAAGTCGGCTCGATGCTCGGTTCGGCCTCGATCATCGTCATGGACGAAACGGTCGACATCGCCTGGGTGGCGCTGAAGACGACCCGCTTCTTTGAACACGAGTCGTGCGGCAAATGCACCCCCTGCCGCGAGGGGACGTTCTGGATGCTGCAGGTGCTGGAGCGGCTGCACGACGGTGCGGGGGAGGGGCAGGTCGATCTGCTGCACGCCGTGGCTAAGGGGATCGAGGGCAAGTGCCTGTGCCCATTGGGCGAGTTCGCTATCATGCCGGTGACGTCGGGGATCGAGCGCTTCCGCCCCGACTTCGCCGCCCACGAGGCAAACGGGCGATGACCGGCGCCGAAGTGCACCTGACGATCGACGGGCGCCCGATGACGGTCCCGGCGGGGACGCTGATCGTCGACGCCGCCAAGCGCCTCGGGATCGACGTCCCGGTCTTCTGCTACCACCCGAAGTTGGAGCCGGTGGGTATGTGCCGGGTGTGCCTGGTCGAGATCGGGCGGCCGGGACGTGACCGCGCCACGGGCGAGCCGCTGCGCGACGAGCAGGGAAACCCGGTGCTGCAGTACGGGCTCAAGCTGGAGACGGCCTGCACCACGCCGGTGGGCGAGGGCTGGAACGTGCGGGTCATGAGCGAGAAAGCGCTGGCGGGGCGCAAGGAGGTCGTCGAATTCCTGCTGACCTCTCACCCGCTGGACTGCCCGATCTGCGACAAGGGCGGCGAATGCCCGCTGCAGAATCTGACGCTAGGCCACGGCCCAGGGAGCAGTCGCTTCGTCTTCGACGACAAGATCCGCCTCGACAAGCGCGTGCCGCTCGGCGACCTGATCGTGCTCGACCGCGAACGCTGCATCCAATGCGCCCGCTGCATCCGCTTCCAGGAGGAGATCGCCGGCGATCCGGTGATCGGCTTCTACGAGCGCGGGCGAAAGCTGGAAATCGTGACCTTCTCCGAGCCGGGTTTCGATTCCTATTTCTCAGGCAACACGACCGACATCTGCCCGGTGGGGGCGCTGACCACGACCGACTTTCGCTTCGGAGCGCGGCCGTGGGAGCTGAACGCCGCCGCCTCGATCTGCCCGCACTGCCCGGTGGGCTGCAATCTGACCCTCAACACGCGCCGCGAGGTCGAGAGCGGCGGGCTGGAAGTCGTCAAGCGGGTGATGCCGCGGCAGAACGAAGCCGTCAACGAGACCTGGATCTGCGACAAGGGACGCTTCGCCCACCACTACGCTTCCAGCCCCACCCGGTTGCACCATCCGCTCGTCCGCCGGGAGGGCGGGCTGGTGGAAGTCTCGTGGGAGGATGCGCTGCAGGCGGCCGCCGAAGGACTAAGCGCGGCCGGCGCCGGCCTCCTGGGGATGGCCGGCGGGCGGCTCTCCAACGAGGACCTGTTCGCCTTCCGCCGGACGGTCGAGGCCGTCGGTGGACAGGCGGTGCTCGACAGCCGGATGGACGGCGGGGACATCGTGGCTCATTACGGCCTCGGCCGCCAGGCGGATCTGGGCCGGCTCGGACGGGGTGATGCGATTCTCGTCGTCGGCGCCGATCTGCACGAAGAAGCGCCGGTGTGGTGGCTGCGGGTGAAGCAAGCCGCACAGCGTGGCGCGGCGTTGATCGTCGCCCACCCCAGGCCGACGAGGTTGGCCGAGTTCGCCTCCCATCGCCTTCCATTCGAGCACGGTCGGTCGGTAGAGGCGGTGTTGGGCCTCGCCTTCGGCGCCGCCGAGGAGAGACGCTTCGAGCGCTTCGCTCACGGGGAGGGCTCGGGCGCGGCCGCCAAGACTGTTCGCCAGGCGGGCGAGGTTGTCATCTTCCTCGGAGCGGAAGGCCTAGACCAAGAAGGCAGCCGGGCGCTGGCGCAGGCCTGCGGCGCGCTGCTGGCGGCGACGGGGCACGCGGGCAAGCCGAACTCCGGTCTGGTGGCGGTCTGGCCTCATGCGAATGACCAGGGCGCCTGGGACCTCGGCCTGCGACCTCCGAAAGATATCGGGCAGTCCCTGCGCGACGCGAAAGGCGCCTATCTCGTCGCGTCGGACCCTCTGGGCGATGACCCGTCGATCCAGGCGGCGCTCGACTCGCTTCCCTTTCTCGTGGTTCAGGAGCTCTACCTCACGGCGACGGCCGAGCGGGCGCAGGTTGTGCTGCCGGCGCAGTCTTTTGTCGAGCGCGAGGGCAGTCTGACGACCGGGGAAGGCCGCGTCCAGCGCTTCTACCCGGCCGTGCCGCCGCGTGGAGAAACTCGCACGGACTGGTGGATCGCCGCCGCCCTTGGCCAGCGTCTGGGAGCGTCCGAAGCGCCGGCCTCCGCGGCGGACTGCATGCAGCAAATTGCCGCTGCCATGCCCGCGTACGATCGAATCACGTACGCGGCGCTGGCCGAGGTCCACGAGCAATGGCCACTCGTCGGCGGCGACGACCTGTACTTCGGCGGGACGGCCTACGCCAACCGGCAGGGTCTGGGCGTTAAGCGGCCGACGGGCCTGGAACTGGGCCAGCAGATAGACCTCGCGTGGCCTGAACCTACGCCGGCGGCGGAGGGATCCGGGCTTCTGTTCGTCCCGGTCCACCGGCTGTACGATCGCGGGACGACGGTGCTGCCCTCGATGCTCCTGGAACCGCACCGGGCCCGGCAGCAGGTGGAACTGAACCCGCGCGACGCGCATGCGCTGGGCATCGCCGATGGGGCGCGGCTCTCCGTCGAATGGGACGGGCGCACGGAGACGGCCGAAGCGGCGGTGGTGGCGGGCGTCCCGGCCGGGATCGCCCTCGTCCCGCGCAGCTCGGGCATCAGCCTGCTCGAACCGGCCCGCGGCCGCCTGCGGCCTTTAGGGTCGGGAGGCGTGCGCTGAACGCCGAGCAGCTCGTCCAGTGGGTAGTGATTTCGGGGTTGATCATTGTTTCGCTGCTGACCGGTTTTGCCTACCTGACACTGCTCGAGCGGCGCGTCCTGGCCCGCATCCAGGTGCGCATCGGGCCGAACCGGGCAGGCCCGTTCGGGCTGCTCCAGCCGATGGCGGATGGGATCAAGCTGTTCTTCAAGGAGGAGCTGATCCCGGCCCAGGCCGATCGATGGATCTTCGTGTTGGCCCCCGTGGTCACCCTGATTCCGGCGCTGATCATCCTGGCCGTCGTCCCACTCGGACCGCCGATCGAGATCTTCGGCCGGACGATCACGCTGGGACTGGCGCCGGACATCAACATCGGTGTGCTGTACCTGATGGCGGTCTCCTCGATCAGCGTGTACGGGATCGTCCTGGCCGGCTGGTCGTCGAACAACAAGTACTCGCTGATGGGAGCCCTGCGCTCGTCGGCCCAGATGATCAGCTACGAACTGGCGTTGGGACTGGCCTTCATCGGCCCGGTCCTGCTGGCCGGCTCGATGAGTCTGCAGGCCATCGTCAACGGTCAGGCGTCGGTCTGGTACATCGTCTATCAGCCGATCGGTTTCATCGTGTTCCTGTTGGCCGCAATCGCCGAGGTCAATCGGGCGCCTTTCGACATGCCGGAAGCGGAGCAGGAGCTGACGGCCGGCTACCATTCCGAGTACTCGGGGATGAAGTTTGCCCTGTTGTTCATGGCCGAGTACGACAAGATGATCGCCGTCAGCGCCATCGCCGCCACGCTCTTCCTGGGCGGGTATGGGGGGCCTTTCCTCGATCGGGCGCCGCTGCTCGGCCCGGTCTACCTGGCGCTGAAGGTCATCGCTATCCTGCTTTTGATGATCTGGCTGCGGGCGACCCTGCCGCGCTTCCGTTATGACCGGCTGATGGCCTTCGGCTGGAAGATCCTGCTGCCCCTGGCGTTGTTGAATGTGGCGCTGACAGCGGTCGGTGTGGTGGCGTTGGGAGGTTGAGGTGGGGATCCTGGGGATTCTGCGCGGTCTGTGGATCACGTTCCGCAGCATGTTCGAGCGGCCGGTGACGATTCAGTACCCGGAGGTCAAGCGCCCGGTGCGCACGCGCTTCCGCGGGCGGCATGAGTTGCGGCGGTTCGAGAACGGGCTGGAGAAATGCATCGGCTGCTCGCTGTGCGCCGCCGCCTGCCCGGCGGATGCCATCTTCGTCGAGGCGGCGGAGAATACCGATGAGCGACGTTTCTCGCCCGGCGAGCGTTACGCCAGCACCTATGAGATCAACATGCTGCGATGCATCTTCTGCGGCTTTTGCGAGGACGCCTGCCCGACGGAAGCCATCATCCTCGGCCACAACTACGAGCTGTCCTTCACCGATCGGCGCTCGGCGATCTACACCAAGGAGCTGCTGCTGGTCCCGGTGCCGCCCGGGGGCCAGCCGACGCCGATGCGCGTGGCGCCGGGCGCCTTCGAACGGTCCGTGCCCGAGATGAAGGATCCGGAGTAGGCTCGCCTTCCCATGACGATCGATCTCCTCCTCTTCTTCGGACTGGCGGCGGTGGCCGTCTGGACGGCGGCGTGCATGCTCCTGAGCCGCAACGCGGTTTACTCGGCCCTTTTCCTCGTCCTGAACTTCATGACGGTGGCCGTCTTCTTCCTGCTGCTGCATGCGCCGTTCATCGCGCTGATGCAGGTGACGGTCTACGCCGGGGCGATCATGGTGCTGTTCCTTTTCGTCATCATGCTGTTGGGCGCGGAGCGCGTCGAAACGCAGCCGAGCCTGCCGTGGCAGGGGCCGGTGGCGGTCGCCCTGACCGTGGTGCTCTTCGGCCTGATGGCGCTGGCGCTGCTCTTGGGGCCTGCGGCCGAAGGCGCGCCGCCGCTGGGCGCGGCCTTCGGGAGCCCGGCTGCCGTGGGGGAAGTTCTCTTCGGCGACTACGTCCTGCCTTTTGAAATCACCTCACTGCTGCTGCTGGTAGCGATGGTGGGGGCGATCGTGCTGACGCGGCGGCAGAAGCGGCCGGAGGCTCGATGAACGTCCCGACGTCCTACCTCGTCGGCCTGTCCGGCGTGCTCTTCGGCATGGGCGTGCTGGGCGTCCTGGTGCGGCGCAACGCCCTCGTCATGTTCATGTCGGTCGAGTTGATGCTGAACGCCGCCAACCTGGCGCTGATCGCCTTCGCCCGGCAGTGGGCCGAACTCGACGGCCAGATCTTCGTGTTCTTCATTATCGGCGCGGCGGCGGCCGAGGTGGCGGTCGGGCTGGCGCTGATCGTCGCCATCTTCAAGACCAAGCACAGCATCGACGTCGATCAGATCTCGGGGCTGCGCGGATAGTGGCATGAGACGTCGGCTTCTTTCCCCTCACCCCCTTCCCCCTCTCCCCTTGAGCTGGCCAGCCCTTGCAGGATTCGTTGGGGAGAGGGGGATGGACCTCAGGAAGGGTGGGGCAGCTCCGCTGCCCCACCCTTCCTGTGACTTTTCCTCCCTCCCCCGCCCGTTCCGCCCGGGTGGGGGGTTCCACTGCCGGGGGAGGGGTGGGGGTAGGGGCGAGGGGACTAGGCCGATGCGGGCGGGGACACAAACACCGACCCTTCATGTGAGAGGGGAGCTGCACCCTTGACGGCCGAGTCGCTCTTCCGCCTGGCCCCGCTGGCGATCGCCTTCCCGATCGCCAGCCTGTTGCTGAACCTGGCCTTCGGCCGGCGCTGGGGCGAGCGCTTCGCCGGCGGGATCGCCTGCCTGGCCGTCGGCCTGGCGTTCCTCGTGTCGCTCCTTCAGGCGCTGGCGCTGGGGAGCGCCCCGCAAGGGGCCGTCGTCCCGATCGCCGACTGGATCGACGTCGGCCGGCTGCACATCGCCTGGGCGCTGCAGATCGACACGCTGGCGGTGACGATGATGCTCGTCGTCACCGGCGTCGGCAGCCTGATCCACATCTACGCGACGGCCTACATGCACGACGACGTGCGCTTCAACGAGGACCCCGGCCGCTACACGCGTTTCTTCGTCTACTTCAACCTGTTTATCGCCTCGATGCTGATCCTGGTGACCGGCGACAGCTTCCTGACTCTCTTCGTTGGGTGGGAAGGGGTCGGGCTGTGTTCCTACCTGCTGATCGGCTTCTGGTATGAAAAGGGCAAGGACGGCATCGGCAACGCTTGGGCGGGGAAGAAGGCCTTTGTCACCAACCGGGTCGGCGACGCCGGATTCCTTATCGGCATCTTTCTGATCTTCACCACCTTCGGCACGCTGAACTTCCACGAGGTCTTTGCGCAGGCGGAGCAGGCCGGCGCGGCGCTGACCGGCGTGGCGACGGCTATCACGCTGTGCCTGCTGATCGGCGCCGCCGGCAAGTCGGCCCAGATCCCGCTCCACGTCTGGCTGCCGGACGCCATGGCCGGCCCGACGCCGGTCTCGGCGCTGATCCACGCTGCCACGATGGTCACCGCAGGGATCTATATGATCGTCCGGGCGAACGCGCTGTTTGCCCTGGCCCCGGCGACGTCGCAGGCGGTGGCGTTCGTCGGCGCGGTAACGGCGCTCTTCGCCGCCACCATCGCCGTGGGCCAGTACGATATCAAGCGCGTCCTGGCCTACTCGACCATCAGCCAGCTCGGCTTCATGGTGGCGGCGGCCGGGCTGGGGGCCTACGCCGCAGCCATGTTCCATCTCGTGGCGCACGCTTTCTTCAAGGCGTTGCTCTTCCTCGGCGCCGGCTCGGTCATCCTGGGGATCGAGCACGCCCACCATCGCGCCCCGTATCCCGCAGGGGATAACGCCCCGTATCCCGGAGGGGATAACGCCCCG
>CAYUWF010000018.1:0-28683 GCA_964448245.1 uncultured Anaerolineaceae bacterium
ATGGTCGTCTTGCCCACCCCCGGCCGGCCGAGCAGCAGGATGCTCATCGACTGGCTGACGATGTCCTGGATGATGTCGATCGTGCCGTAGACCGCCCGGCCGACGCGGCAGGTCAGGCCCACCACGTGGCCGCGTCGATTGCGGATGGCCGAGATGCGGTGCAGCGTGCGCTCGATGCCGGCCCGGTTGTCGGCATCGAATTCGCCGACGTGGGCCACGACGAACTCGAGGTCTTCCCGCGTCACTTCGCGCTCGAGCAGGACGACCTCCCGGTCGATGAAGCGCGCCCCGGGTGTGCGGCCGAGGTCGAGAATGACCTCCAGCAGATCGTCCTGGCGGTTGATCTCGGTCAACCGCCGCGCGACATCCGGCGGCAGGATGCCGAGGAGCACCTCGAGGTCGTCGGTGATGCGCATCCCGGTCATAAGATCTCTCCGCGTTGAGCGGAGGCCCATCGCCAGAGGAGCGAGCGATGGGGCGAAGTCGAAGCGCGTCGCTGGACGGACCCGGCATCGAGCGCGCTTCGTCGGCCCGGCTCGGCGTTGCGCGTGAAGAGGAGACAGGGCCAGGCTGTCGGAGGCGATGCGGAGCGGTCAGTCATTGACCGGTTCGACTCCCTCACGGCTCGGGGAAGCCTCCAATGCGCTTAGACTGCGCGCCTCGGCCTCGGGGGACCTCGGCTCCGGTGCTCCGCTCACGCTTCGACTGCGGCCCGCACCTCGGTGCGGCCCTCCGCTCACGCTTCGACTGCGGCCCGCACCTTGGTGCGGCCCTCCGCTCACGCTTCGACTGCGGCCCGCACCTTGGTGCGGCCCTCCGCTCAGCGCGGAGGCTCGCACACCGGCAAACGGCGTGGTCGGCTCGACCCGACCGCCGTCGAGCGTCGGCAGTGCCGCCGGCACGGCGCGGCGCACGGTGGCCGCCAGGCGCCGCACCATCACCGCCTGCTCGGCGACGCGCTCGAAGCCGAGGCGATCGAGCGCGCCGACCATCCAGCCCTGATAGGAGCGCAGGCACAGGTACACCGGCCGTTCCGGCTCGACGGCGCGGTGCAGGAAGGCGGCCAGCAGCTTGTCGATCGCCTCGACCGCCGGGTGAATGTACGGCTGGGCCCATACGCCGCGCGGCCCGCGCTCGAGATCGAGGTAGGCCCGCAGCTCGCCCTCCGCCCAATGCAGCAGACCGCGCCGGCCGCGGCCGGGGGCGGGCTCGGCCTGCAAAACAAGGCCTGGGACGAGGTTGGCGACAAGCCAGGCGATGGCCTCGCCGTCGCCGGGAGTCTCCGGACGCCAGACGTCGTCGTGCTCCTGCTCGGGCGGCGGGGTCCCTTCCCAGCGCCAGATCTGCTGACGGGCGTAGACGGCGAAGCCTGCCCGGCGCAGGCTCTCGAAGGCCGGCTGATCCTCGTCGACCTCGGCAATCAGGTTGTGGGCGCCGCGTAGGCCCGCTTCGTGGCTAAGGGCGTCGAGCAGGTTTAGGCCGACGGCGCCGCCCACCTGGGCCGTGGGTCCGATGAATCCGAGGCGGGCGACGGAGTCGCCTAGGTCGTGCGTGATCTGGCCGACGGCGGCCGGTTCGCCCGGCAACAGGGGACGGGCGACGAGCGTGTGGGTGGCGCGCCCCGGCGTCAGGACGTCGAGCAGTGCCGTCTGCAGCGCGTGCGGCCCGCGGGTGTAGGCCACCTGAGCGTGCAAACACAGCCCATCGCGCCGGACCCGGTGCAGCAGACGCAGGTCGCGCACATCCACAGGGTGGATGGCAGTGGTCTCAGTCACTCGCCATCTCCACGAAGAACCGGTGGAAGCGCAGGTCCGCAGTCAGTTCGGGGTGGAACGAGGTGGCCAGCCATTTCCCCTGGCGGGCGGCGACGATCGTCCCGCGGCCGGGGCGGGGCGGTTGGGCCAGGCGCGCCAGCACCTCGACGTCCTGGCCGACGCTCTCGATGAGCGGGGCGCGAATGAAGACGCAGCGGAACGGCCGCTGGGGCTCGTCGAGCACGGGAAAGGAGAGTTCGGCCTCGAACGAATCGACCTGGCGACCGAAGGCGTTGCGTTCCACACGGATGTCCATCAGATCGAGCAGAGGCTGCTGGCGGCCGACGTCGCGCGAGAGGAAGATGGCCCCGGCGCACGTCCCCCACAGAGCCCGGCGAACGGCGAACTGGCGCAGCGGCTCGACCAGGCCGTAGGTCACGGCCAGCTTGCCGATCGTCGTCGATTCGCCGCCGGGGAGGATCAGGCCCTGCAGCCCGTCGAGGTGCTCGGGCAGGCGCACCGGGCGCGTCGCCACGCCGAGCCGTCGCAGGGCATCTGCATGCTCGGCGAAGTCTCCCTGGAGGGCCAGAACACCGATCGCTAGGCCGTCCCGAACGGGGTGTCCTGGCCGGAGGCCGGTGTGGGTTTCTGCTTTCCGCTCCACGCGTCGATCTCAACGGCGTACACCGAAGTGCGCCGCAGCTCTTCTTCGACGATCGGCCGGTAGTGTACGCCCGGTCGCAGATCGGGAAAGTACTTGTCGAGCAGGCCTTGCGGCCCGTGGCGCTGTTCGGCCTCATCGTCGACCACGCCGGCGCGGCCGAAGACAATGACGCTGGCGTATTCGGTGCTGAATTCGAGGGCGGTGTCGGCCGGCAACAGTTAGCCCATCTCGGCGGCGCTGAAGCAGGCGCGCCGGTTGCTCTCGACGGTCCCGCGCGTGCGGCCGACGCCTGCGGTGTGGAAGTAGATACGCCGCGCGGCGGCGTCGGTCAATGCGACGAAACCCACCGGCAGGCGAGGCCGCAGCGCCTCGATGGCGCTGTCGTTTTCCAGGGCGCGGTCGCTACGCCGCGGGGAGTCGGATTTTCGGCGGCCAAGAGTCGTCTTGGGCGTTACCAGCCGCGGCCGGCCAGACGTTGCGCTTGAGCGAGGTCGCTCACTCCGATGCCGACCATCGGCTCGCCCAAGTTGCGGCTGACCTCGGCCAGGATCTTCGGGTCGTTGTAGTGGGTTGTGGCTTCGACGATAGCCTTGGCCCGGCGGGAGGGATCGGCGGACTTGAAGATCCCCGAGCCGACGAAGACGCCGTCGACGCCAATCTGCATCATCAGGGCGGCATCGGCCGGCGTGGCGAGGCCGCCGGCGGCGAAGTTGACCACCGGCAGGCGCCCCAGGCGGCGCGTCTCGAGGACCAGTTCGTACGGCGCCCCGATCGACTTGGCGTAGGCCATGACTTCTTCTTCGGCCATCGTCTCCAGCCGCCGGATCTCTCCCAGCACCGCCCGGGCATGGCGCACGGCCTCGACGACGTCGCCGGTGCCGGCTTCGCCCTTGGTGCGGATCATTGCCGCGCCCTCGCCCATGCGGCGTAATGCCTCCCCCAGGTCGCGGCAGCCGCAGACGAAGGGGATCGTGAAACGCTGCTTGTCGATGTGGTGGGCCTCGTCGGCCGGTGTGAGCACCTCGGATTCGTCGATGTAATCGACGCCGAGGGCCTCCAGGATCTGGGCTTCGACGAAGTGGCCGATGCGGCACTTGGCCATGACCGGGATCGTGACGGCGTCCATGATCTGCTGGATCAGGGCCGGGTCGCTCATGCGGGCCACGCCGCCGTGGGCGCGGATGTCTGCAGGAACCCGCTCCAGGGCCATCACCGCCACCGCCCCCGCCTCCTCGGCGATGCGGGCGTGCTCGACGGTGACCACATCCATGATCACGCCGCCCTTCAACATCTGGGCCAGGCCCTTCTTGACCGCGAAGGAACCGACCGTCTTTTCCATCCCGCGGCCCTCCTTCATGTCTTACAGGTAGGCCGCGTGACCACACCTGCCTCCTGCGCTTGAAACGCGTGTTCGCACGTGATTCTACCATCCCTCGGAAGCCTCGGGACCTTCCCTCGGAAGCTTCGGACTTTCCCTTTCCCCTGCCCCCCGGTCTCCTCGCTAAGCGGAGCCCCGAAGTTGAGGTCCACCGAGGTGGAGGAGCGAAGCAAACACTGCGGCACTTTCCCCTCTGGGCTCGCGCCTGCGCTCACGCTTCGACTTTGCCCCCTCCCGCGCGCTACACTCGGGATGGGCCTGCGCTCACGCTTCGACTTCGCTCAGTGTGGAGAGGACGCCGAGCCGACGGCTCTCATGGCGTCGGTCGCCCGGGTGGTTGCGGCATGTTAGATACTATGGTACAATAATACAATGAGACAATCTCCGGCACGCTGGGGAACCCGTGGCCCGCGGACTCCTTCGGGTTGATCGGCGCAGCAAGGCGCCAGCCTACCTGCAGATCGTCGAGCAGGTGCGAGCCCTGACGGCGGCCGGGGGGTTGCGCCCCGGCGATCAGCTGCCGCCGATCCGGCAAATGGCGAGCGAGGCGCGCATCCATTTCAACACGGTCGCCCGCGCCTACCGCATCCTGGATGAATCCGGGCTGATCTCGACCCAGCACGGACGCGGCACGTACGCCGTGGCGCCGCCGCCGGCGCGGGCGCGGGCGCGCAAGGCGCGCGCCGACGCCCTCGCCATCCTGGTGCGCGACCTGATTGAGGCGGCCGAGCGCATCGGCTGCGGGGCGGAAGACGTCCGGGCGGCCGTCGCACGCGAAGTCGGGCATTCCGCGATTCGGGCTCGACAGGAGCCGAGGCAGCGCTGATCCGGATGCGGGTTTCGAACAGGACGCCCATCCGCAGAAGGCATGAGAAGCCCCATACCCAGCCACGTCGCTGCGAGGGGATGATCGGTCTCAAGGGGAGCGCCCGGGGGCAGCGGTGGACCGACGCCGCGCCAGCGATGGTGCAGAGGGGAAGCTGAAGGCATGGATGGCTCAGAACTGACCCGATTGATCCCGCTGTTGATCCCTCTGATTCTGCTCGAGCTGAGTCTGATGCTCGCGGCGCTGATCGATCTGCTTCGCCGCGAGCGCCGCACCAAAGGCCCGAAATGGGTTTGGGCGGTATTGATCGTTCTGTTCTCCATCGTCGGGCCGCTGGTCTACTTCTTCGTCGGGCGCGAAGAAGCGTGAACGATATCCGAACGGAAGGCCTGCGCAAGACTTACGGGGAGGTCGTCGCCCTACAGGGGCTCGACCTCGCCGTCGAGAGGGGGACGCTCTTCGGCTTTCTCGGCCCGAACGGCGCCGGCAAGACGACGACGCTGCGCCTGCTGGCGGGCCTGGCCCGTCCTTCAGCGGGAAGGGCATGGCTCGCCGGCGAACCGGCCGGGCCGGAGAGCAGGGCGCGTGCCAAGGTCGGCTACCTCCCGGAGGAGCCGCGCTTCTACAACTGGATGACCCCCATCGAGTTTCTGGCGGACTACGTCGGCGGGCTCTTTGGCCTGGATGCGAGGCAAGGCCGTGCCCGCGCCGAAGAGCTGCTGGAGAAGGTCGGCCTGCGAGACACGGTCAGGCGGCGGATCGGCGGTTTCAGTCGCGGGATGCGACAACGTCTGGGGCTGGCCCAGGCGCTGATGAACCGGCCGCAGGTCCTGCTCCTCGACGAGCCTCTCAGCGCGCTCGACCCCGCCGGCCGGCGCGACATGCTGGAATGGATCGGGGATCTGAAGAGCGAGTCGACCGTTTTCATGAGCACCCACATCCTGGAGGATGTCGAGCGGATCTGCGACACGATCGGGATCCTCAACCGGGGGCGCCTGGTGACGGTCGAGCCGCGCCAGGCGTTGTTGGCGAGGTACGCCATGCCGGCGGTGGAGGTGGAGTTTGACGCCCCGGGGGCGGACATCGCGGCCTGGGCGGCCGCCGTGCGGTCGCGGCCGGGGGTGCTGGGGACGGAGGTGGTTGGCGCCGTTGCCATCGTCCGCCTGGATGCTGAAAGGGCGCGCCAGTCTATCCAGCGGGCGGTCCTGGAATCAGGCCTGCTGGTGCTCTCGTATCGGGTCTCGCAGCCCACCCTGGAGGACGTTTTCCTTCAGTTGGTGGAGGCATAGATGAGGACCTTATTCTGGAAGGAATGGCTGGAGCAGCGCCGGTCGTACCGCCTGGTAGTGGCGCTGGTCGTCCTGGCCATTGCCGGGATCCTCGGCCCTCTCTCGGCCAAGTATCTGCCGCAGCTCCTGGCGAACATGGCGGATATCCCTCCGGGACTCGAGGCTCTCTTGCCTCCGGCCGATATCTCCATGGCGGTGACGGAGTACAGCGACAACCTCATCCAGTTCGGCGTCCTGCTGGCCCTGCTCCTACCGCTGGCGGCGATTGTGGGGGAGAAAAATCAGGGGACAGCGGCGCTGACCTTGAGCAAGCCGGTATCGCGCCTTTCATTCGTGGCGGCCAAATCGCTGGCTCAGGGGCTGACCCTCTTCCTGGGCGTTCTGGCGGCCGCCTTGCTCGGTTACTTCTACACGGGCGTCCTCTTCGGTTGGATTGACCCGGCCGGTTTTCTTGCGGCGAACATCCTGTATTGGCTATACCTGGTGGTGCTGCTCTCGCTGACTCTCCTGGCGAGCGCTGTGGCGCGGTCGACCGTAGCCGCGGCCGGGATGGCCTTCGGGGCCCTGCTCGCGTTGGGGATCCTGGGGAGCGTGCCGGTGCTGGCGCCTTACCTGCCATCGGCCTTGCTAGCCTGGGGACGGGCCCTGGCATTGGGAGTCCCCTTCGATCCCGCCTGGCCGGCGCTGGCGACCTGCGTCGCCCTCAGCCTGGCCGCCCTGACCGCGGCCTGGCAAGTCCTTGCCCGGCAAGAGATCTAAACCGCCGCCGGTTTCACGTGAAACAGCACCGCGTCGGCGCCCCAACGAGAGGCACCGGATGTCCGGCGAGCCGACGAAGCGCGCCGGAGGAAGAACGGTGACTAGGCAATCGGGCCCTGGATCGGACATCCACGATCTCCTACGAGGAGCCTGAAGATGGAAACCGTATGGCGCGGGGCGGCCGCCCTGCTGATAGTCGCTATGCCGCTAGCCGTGGGGGCCTTCCTCGTCCGGCGCTACAAGACGGGCGGCGCCATCAGCTTGGTCATGCTCATGCGGCTGCGTCCCGCTTCCGAGCCTCTGCTGGTGCCACCGCCCGCCCCGACCTCGCACATGGGGGCGGTCCCCGGCGCAGGGGATGACCGCAACTGGGTCGACGCCAGCCGCTTCAGCGACGAGGACGAGGACCGATGATCGAAACACGTGACCTGAGCAGGCGCTTGCTGGCGCCCAATCTTGGGGTGGGCAAGAAGCTCGAACGCTGCCCAGACTGCGGCAGCTGGTGGCGCGTGCCACGGGCCTCGGCCGAAGGGCTGGCCGCGGCGCAAGCCCGCCTGCTCGGGGAGCCCTCGCGTGATGTCTCCCCCGAGGAGCAGGCGAAGGGCCTGGGCCGTCAGGTGGACGACTCCCGGTTTATCGATTAGCTGCCCTCCGACAAGAACCGCGGCGAGGCTGGAGATCTATTCGACCCCGTCGTGGGAGACGCTCAGGCCGTCTCCGGTAGAATCCCCGCAGTGAACGACCCCTATCCGGCGATCTGCGACTACGAGGGCTTCGACTACCAGGCGAGTTTCTGGGAGCGAGGCGGCCGCGCCTATGAAGACGGCGCCGAAGCCCTGGCGCTGCGGCGCCTGTTGCCGACATCGGGCGGCCGGCTGCTCGAGATCGGCGCCGGGGCCGGGCGAAACACGCCGCGCTACGCTGGCTTCGACGAGGTCACACTGCTCGACTACTCTCGTTCGCAACTGGAGCAGGCCCGCAAGCGTCTGGGGGACGCCCCGCGTTACCGCTATGTTGTGGCCGACGTCTACCGGATGCCGTTCGGCCCGGGTGTCTTCGACGCCGCCACGATGATTCGCACCCTGCACCATATGCAGGATCCTCCGGCGGCGCTGCGACGCGTGCGGGAGACCCTGGCGGCGCAGGCAGTCTTCGTGCTCGAGTTCGCCAACAAGCGCAACCTGAGGGCGATCGGCCGGTGGTTGCTGCGCCGACAGGCGTGGAGTCCGTTCGACACGGCGCCGGTGGAGTTCGCCCGGCTGAACTACGACTTCCATCCTCGAGCGGTGAGAGCCTGGCTCGAGGCAGCCATGTTCCACGTGGAACGCCAGCTGCCAGTGTCGCATCTGCGGGTTGGGTGGCTCAAGCGGCATGCGCCGCTGGGAATGCTGCTCGGGGTGGAGAGCACCCTGCAACGGCTGGGGCGTGTCTGGCTTTACACGCCGAGCGTTTTCGTGCGGGCGAGGGCTGGAGGAGGGGACGAGCCTCCAGGGGGAGCTTTCTGGCGCTGCCCAGCATGCGAGTCGCTTGAGATGAAAGAGGCCGCTGACGGAGTAACGTGCGGCAAGTGCGGAAAGCACTGGCCCAAACGTGGCGGGATCTACGAGTTTCGCGAGTAAGTAAGGCAATCCGAATTGGCAGCGCCGGCCTTCAGGCCGGGAGGCGATCCGCTTACATCTCGATCGTCGTCACTCCATCGGCGAAGAATTCACCCTAGACCGACCGGGAAGTGAGCCGGGGGTCGACTTGCGTTTCTCTTTGGCCGACCCGCGAGAGCGGGATCTTTAGATTCCCGTCCAAGCACGCAGGCGCGTCACGAGTACCCGTAAGGCGAACCTCATCCAGCCGATAGACCTAATCGCTCAAGACGGGGCCTACTTCGACGATCGCCAACTGATCCCGCCGGGTCTCGACCGGACCCACGAACTGGACAACCCCATACGCGCAGCTGCGCTGTCACACCCGCCATCGCCGCCTGGCCAGCCTGGTCGGCGGCCTCGAACTCGTCGGCCTTCGCCAGCAAGAACTCGGCCGCTTCCTCCGCCAGGCGGGCAAGGGAGTCGTAGTGGGCGAACACCTCCACACCCCCCGCCCGCACCCGCGGGCCGAAGGCGCCGTCGTAGCTGGGTGCGTCTTGCGTCGCTTGGAGGACTTGTCGGCCCAAGGCGCGCGCCCTCTCGGCCAGGTCCTTGAACGCTCGCCCGGCCAGGCGCAGCTTCGGCAGATCAACCAGGATCAGATTCGTGAATTCGCGAATGGCGATGGAGAGCGATGATCCCTGAACTCATCATATAATGGCAAGGAATACCCCATGCCGTTCACGCAAGGCCTAACGCGCCGCGCCCGGATCATCATTCCCCCCGAGGCCCACAACATCGGCCGTCAGTTGCGATCGCTCGCCCGGGAAACGCGCGATGTCGCTTGGGAAGCGGGTTCGCTGCTGCGCGGCCTCGACTCATCCTTGCAGGGCCGTGCCCGAGACCGCTTCTTCCAAACCTTCACCTCGCTTCCCAGCCGCACCGATGGCGCCGCATTGCCCACCGATCGGTTGGCCGGCCAGGTCGAGTCGATAACTGTGACCGTTTGGGACACCGCCTGGGAAACGATCTGGCAGGCGGATCCTCCCTCTAGTAACAACTGACGAAGCGGATCCCGCCTTCTGTGCGCAATGCCGTGCGCAATTCCAACGGAATGATCTCGGTAGCGTAACCTGGGCTGCAGGAACTGATCTTTGTTCACTGTTACACCTTTCCCAAACAGTTCAGCCTAGAGTGAAGTCGGCGTCGCTTCCCCGGCGGGGAAAGCTTGCCCGCAGCGCTTCTCCCGGAGGTCCACGATGCTCCCCACCCGACCAACCTACGCCGTCGAGGTCGCCGGCTTGCGCCGCGAGCTGCCCCTCTTCGAAGTTGCCCCCGGCGTGTGCATCGCCGTGCTCAACATCCTGGGAGATACCGAGCTGGTGGAAGCCTGCGCCCATTCGCTGGCCGAGCGGTTGGCGCGCGAAGCGTTCGATTTGATCGTGACGCCGGAGGCCAAGAGCATCCCCTTGGCGCATGCCCTAGCCCGAACCATGGGACGCGGCTACGTTGTGCTGCGCAAGGCCCGCAAGATCTACATGGGGGAAACCGTGGAGAGTGAGACGGTCTCGATCACTACCGGCGTCCCCCAGACGCTCTACCTGGACGAGAAAGACCGTCACAAGATCAGCGGCCGGCGGGTCGTCCTGCTCGACGACGTCGTCAGCACCGGCTCGACGCTGGAGGGGATGCGCGCCCTGATGGCCAAGGCCGGGGCCACCGTCGCCGCCGAGGCGGCGGTCTTCACCGAGGGCGACCCGCAGCGATGGAAGGGGATCATCGCCCTCGGTCACCTGCCTGTCTTCGGCCCCCAGTGATGTCGCCCCTGACCGGGGCGACGCCGGGATGAGCCCGACGCAGCTCGAGCGGTTTTCCGCCGGACATCTGGTGGGGGCGGCGTTGCTGCTCCAGGCGCGGCACGCGCGGCATCTGGCCGCCGCCCCGCTGCCCGAGCCGGTCCTGGGGTATCCCGAAGACGCGGCCTACCTGGCCTCGACGGCAGTGCGAGAAGACCTGCGCGGGAGAGGCATCGGCGCGGGGCTCGTCGCCGAGGTGGTGCGGTTGGCGGCGGAGGCCGGTTACGGGAGCGTTGTCACCAACTGGCGCATGACGAATCTCTCGGCCTCGAGGTTCTGGCCAGCGCAAGGTTTCCAGCCTATCTACCACCGGCTGCACCGGGCCCTCGGGAGCGGTTGATCCGCCGGCCCAGGACGTCGAAGCTGTTAAAGAAGACCGGCTCGCCCTCGGGCGAGCCGGTCTCGTCATAGCGGCGAGGGCGAATCGAGGCGCTGTGCGCTCTTAGCCGGGGCGACGCGCCGTGATGGAAGTGCTGGTGAAGCGGCGCGCCAGCTCGCGCAGGCCGTCGTCACCCAGGCGCTCCCGCAACGGTGAACCGCGCTGTGGCAGCTCATCGGTCGTCGTGCGCGAGACGACGTCCAAATCGATGTCGACGAATCCGGCCAGCTGCAGCACGGCGCGCAGTGCCGACGACGTCAGGGCTCCGGCGGCGCAGCCGGCCCAATCGAGCGACTGGCGGATCTCCGCTTCGGAGACCGGGAAGCCCGCCAGATCCGGATCGATGATGATGTCCGAGATCGCCAGTCGGCCGCCAGGACGGAGCACCCGGAAGGCCTGGCGCAGGGCGCGCCCTTTGTCCGGCGTCAGATTGACGACGCAGTTGGAGAGGATGACGTCGACCGACTCGTCCGGCAGGGGCAGATTCTCCAGGTCGCCGGGGAGGAACTCGACGTTGGTGGCTCCGGCGCGGGCGGCGTTGCGCCGCGCCAGTTCGATCATGGCCGGGGTTGTGTCGACGCCGTAGACGTGGCCGGCCGGTCCGACGCGCTGGGCGGCCAGCAGCACATCCAGCCCGCCGCCTGAGCCCAGATCCAGAGCGACCTCGCCCGGACGGAGGGAGGCCAGCGCCGTCGGATTGCCGCAGCCTAAGCCGATGTCTACCGCCTCAGCCGGCATCAACGCCAGCTCCTCGTCGCTGTAACCGTTGCAGCTGCACACGTCCGGACCGCAGCAGCCCCGCGAGGTCTCGGCGACCTGCGTGTAGTGCTCGCGCACCGTCTGACGGATGTGTTCGGGACTTTCGCTCACGTCGCTCTCCTTGTGCGCGGCGCAACGCGGCCGGCGCCGCTGGTAGACAGGCTCTCGAGGTACTCCCGCAAGCGCCGACGGTGCTCGTCGAGCGCCGACCGCGCCACGCTGTAGTAGGCCCACAGGCCGCGCCGCTGCACAGTCACCAACCCGGCGCGGCGCAGCAACCGCAGATGGTGGGAGATCGTCGGTTGTCGGACGGGGAGGTTGGCGACCAGATCGCAGACACACACCTCTCCCGGGCGGCTGGCCAGCAGGTCGAGGATCTGCAGGCGCACCGGGTCGCCGAGCAGCTGCAGGTCGCGCGCCAGGAGGGCCGCCTGGCGCGGCGAGAGACGCCGATCGCCCGGGATCACACTGCAACGTTCGCCCAGCAGACGGTCCGTGGCCAATGCTGTCGTCGCCATGCCGAGAACAGACTACCCTCTATATTGATACTTGTCAATATTGTCCGGAAGCGTCCGATCTTGACCACAATCGATTCGCCCGGGGAGCGTGGTCGTGGGAGAATCCGGAGGGGACCCGACGGATGCCTGAAGATCGGCCGATTACCCGCCGTGAACTGATGCGCCACACCGGCGAGCGCGGCTCGCGCTGCTATGTGGCCTTCGCCGGGTACGTCTACGACGTCACCGACTGCCCCAAGTGGCGCACGGGGATGCACGAACAGCTGCACTTCGCCGGCCAGGACCTGACGGGGGAGATCGCCGAGGCACCCCACGAAGCCGAAGTGTTTGACCGCCCGTGTGTGCGCCGGGTCGGGCCGCTGGAGGACTAGCAGCCTCGAGAAACCCGTCCCGCTATGCGGGACGGGTTTCTGCCCCTAGCCGCACAGCGCCTGAATCGTCAGCCACTCCGCTTCGAAGGTGCCGTGATGGACCTGGCCGACGGCCATGCCGAGCGTCCACTCGCCGCTCACGCCTCCATCCCCCGGCGCACTCACCAGGACGACCTGGCCCCACTCCGCCGGTTCGCACCCGTCGGGGCCCGTGCAATAAGCACCCTGGCCGACGGGGTGATCAGCGTCGAACTCGACCCTCGACGGCGGGACCGTGCCTGAGGGCGGCCACAGGTTGAAGAAAACGAGCAAGCTTCCGTCGATCGATTCCAGTTGAATTACCGTCGATGGCGCATCGTGCGGCGCGCAGCCCGAACGGATCGTCCCGCGGTAGGCCTCCGCCGGTGGCTCGGGCGCCGCGGCGCAGGCTCCGATGAGGGCCGCAGACAGGAGGATCACCAACACAAGGAGAACCGTAGGGGGTTTCATCTCGTATCCTCTTCGCGCACCCGGCGGCCAGCTTCCCGGAAGCTTTGAGCTTCCGGGAAGCTTCTTACGGCCACACTTGGCCCTACGGCCAAGTGTAGAGTACGGTGTAGGTGAGTTCCGTCTCGCCCTCGGCCGGGACCCGCACGCGGAACTCGATGTTCGAGCTGTCCATCTCTTGATAGTCGTGCGACGAGCGCAGGATGCGCCAGTTGCTCCAGCGGAAGAGGTGCTCGACGACGCGCACTTCGGCGGCCTCGTCCTTGTGGTTGCGCAGGACGATGCGGTAGGTCTCCTCGACGCTCTTCGAGCTCGGCAGGGAGAAGTCGGTCTGAATGCGCTCGCCGACGATGTCGAAGGCGTCGCCGACGTACAGGCGGAGCGTCTCGCCCTTCGGCGTATGGTCGATCGTGTCCTCGCCGATGAGCAGCGAGGCGCCGTCGACATCGTCCTGGTAGACGCGCACCCGCCCGCGCGGAAGATCGGCGTCGACGTCGTCCGTGTCGAACTCGAGCATCACCATCACCTTCGGATTGGAGACGACTCCGTACGAAGGATCGGTCTGGGGATAGCCGGAGGTGGCACAGTACCAATAGTAGGCCTGGCACTGCAGCCCGTCGTAGACGAAGAACTTCTGGGCGGCGACGCCGGGGGCGCGCACGAACTCGATCTGCTTGGTCTCGTTGTCGCGCACCGTGACCGGCCGCGGGATCTGATAGAGGTGGTACTCGAAGAACTCGCGCTGCTCGACCTGGTCGGCGGCTTGGGTTGGCGCGGCCCGCAACTCGTACTCGTTCGCGGCATACCCGGGTTGAGGAAGCCGCTGCAGGTCGCCGGCCACAAGCTTGAGCAGGGCATCCCTAAAGGTTGCGCCGCTGGTGTTGCTGACCGTCACCCAGCCATCGAGATCGATGGCGCCGTCATCGGCCGCCAGGCGCACGACGTAGTCCGCCTGCCAACTGACGCCGCCGGTCAGGTAGGTGATCTCGACGTCCTGCTCCCCGTCGCGCGAAGCCAGCAGCCGCCAGACGAGGGTCGGCTTGGTAATCAGACCCTCGGGAAGCGCCGGAAAGGAGAACTCCTGGATATCGTCGGCCCCCACCACGGTGACCCTGCCGTCGCCGTCCTGCAGGATGATGTCGCCGCGGCCGCTGAGCAGCGTGCCGGTGTAGAGCGTGCCGTCCTGGGTGACGACGCGGATCTCCTCGTCGATGTACTTCTCCAGGAGCGCCGCCGCGCCGACCAGGTCGAACTCATAGTTCTGTTCGAGGACCGACGTCCCCTGCGGATCGGTCAGGGAAGTGAAGAGGACGCTGGTCGGGTCGATCGAGGCCGCCACGTCGGCGAAGCGCAGTTCGTTGACGCCCTGATCGAGGTCGAACTGGCGCCGGTCGCGCACCAGCGCCGTGCCTTGGTTGTAGACCGTCAGCGCTAAGCCGCCCTCGGCGGCTTCGGCGGTGGAGGTACGGCGCGGGCCGGGGGTGCCGGTCTCGCGGCCCAGTGACGTGCAGGCGATCCCCAGCGCCAACAGGGCCAGGGTGGGTAGAGCGAGCTTGCGAATGGCGATGCGGCGCATAGCGACCTCCATGGTTTGCCCTGAGGACGCCGGTTTCGGCCGGAAAGTTCCGCGGAGTGACAGCGTGGAAGGTCGAGCGAACGTTCGGCGGCGGCGAGGTCGCCCGGTTTTGTATAAGGGTTCTGATAGAATCTCCGCCACGGAGAGGTAGCGATGTTGAGCGATGTTTTCAAGCGGCGAGAGCAGGAGGCGCGGGTCCGGGAGGAGGGTCGCCTGCCGCCCGGGCAGTCCCTGACACAGAAGTTTCCCGTCCTGCACTACGGCCCCGTGCCGCGCTTCGACCCGGCCACCTGGGACTTCCGCATCTGGGGCGAAGTCGAAGAGGAATGCCGTTGGACGTGGGACGAGTTTCTCAAGCTGTCACGGCACAAGGTCAAGATGGACATCCACTGCGTTACCCGCTGGAGCAAGTTCGACACCGAGTGGCAGGGTGTGTCGCTGCGCCGCCTGGTCGACCAGGGACTGATCCGCCTCAAGCCGACAGCCCAACATGTGATGCAACACTGCGAGTACGGCTTCACCGTTAACATCCCGCTGGAGATCGCGCTGGCCGGCAACTTCCTCCTGGCGACCCACCTGGACGGCGAGCCGATCACGCCGGATCACGGCTACCCGGTGCGCGGGGTCGTCGGCAACATCCCCGGCTCCGACCTGACGACGCCCTACTTCTGGAAGGGCGGCAAGTGGGTGCGGGGGCTTGAGTTTATGGCGCAGGACCGGCTGGGTTTCTGGGAGCAAGCCGGTTACCACAACGAAGCCGACGTCTGGAAAGAACAGCGCGTCACGCGCATGTGGTGAGGCGAGACAAGGTCCGCGCCCGAGGGGTCCCTCCCGGCCATCACATAGTGATTCCCACCTCCACTTGGCAGCTGCGCTGCCAGCGCAGCTGCCAAGTGTCGGCCGTTTGGCATGCGCTCGGGGCCTTCGCGCAGCATCCCGAAGGGGCGCAATGACATCGCCAGGGCGCCCTTCCCCGATGTCATTCCGGCCCACGGGCTGCTTCGCGAAGGGTCGCTTGGCGGCCCGAGGAATCCCCGAAGCGCGCCGAACGCAAGGATCCGTCACGGGCGGCTATGCCCCGTCCTGAGGCTTGGTAAACATTGCAAAACGCCGCCTTCTACGCTCTGACCTCGCTCATCTGGGGCTCGACCTGGCTGGTGATCACCTTCCAGCTGGGCGCGGTCGCGCCGGAAGCTTCGATCGTCTACCGCTTCGCGCTGGCGGCGCTGATACTCCTGGTCTACGTCCTGGTGAGGCGGCTGCCGATGAGGTTCACCCCGCGGCAACACGCTTTCATGGTGCTGCAGGGGACGTTCCTGTTCAGTCTCAACTACATCCTGGTCTACCTGGCCGAACAGCACCTGACGAGCGGCCTGGTGGCGATCGTCTTCTCGCTGCTGATCCTGAGCAATGTCGTGCTGGGGGCGATCTTCCTGAGGAATCCGATCCGCCCGCGCGTGGTGTTCGGCGGGCTGGCCGGCGTGGCCGGGCTGGCGCTGGTCTTCTGGCCGGAGCTCACCGGCTTGGCGCTCTCCGGCGGATGGCGCCTCGGGCTACTGCTGTCTTTCGCTGCCGTGCTCTCGGCTTCGGTCGGCAACATCGTCTCGGCCCGCAACCAGCGCGCCGGGCTGCCGGTGGTGCAGACCAATGCCTACGGCATGGCCTACGGCGCGCTGGTGACGCTGGCCATTGCCCTGGTGCGCGGGATCGACTTCACCTTCGATCCCTCGGCCGGGTATGTTCTCTCTCTGCTCTATCTGGCCGTCTTCGGCTCGGTGGTGGCCTTCGGAACCTATCTGACCCTGATCGGCCGGATGGGCGTCGATCGGGCGGCGTACATCGGCGTCGTGTTCCCCCTGGTGGCGTTGGCGCTCTCGACGCTGTTCGAAGGCCTGGTGTGGAATGCGATCGGACTGTTGGGGGTGGGGCTCGTCGCCGCCGGAAACGTCCTGGTGCTTAGACGTCGGCGGCCGGCACGGCCCGCGGCGGCCGCCGCACCGGCTTCCTCCTGAGCTCGCCGCAGTCCCCCTGCTGGGCCGGCGCCTTCCGCCGGCTTCTTTCTTCATATAATGACCATAGGCGCAGATGGCCCAAACCGACACGTTCCGGCAGTTGCGGGACCGCATGGTCGACGAGCAGCTGTGCGGCCGAGACATCACCGACCAGCGGGTGCTCGAGGCGATGCGTTCGGTGCCGCGCCACCGCTTCGTCCCGGCCGCCGCGGCGCAGCTGGCCTACAGCGACGCCCCCCTCCCCATCGGTTACCGCCAGACGATCTCCCAGCCCTATATCGTGGCGCTGATGAGTCAACTCCTGCGCCTGCGCGGCGACGAGACGGTGCTGGAAGTTGGGACCGGGTCCGGCTACCAGGCGGCGGTCCTCGCCCGGCTGGCGAGGCGGGTCTACACCCTGGAGCGCATCCCTGAGCTGGCCGAGTCGGCGCGGCGCGTGCTGGCCGATCTCGAGCTGGGCAACGTCGAAGTGCGGCTGGCCGACGGCTCGGCGGGGCTTCCCGAGCAGGCGCCGTTCGACGGGATCCTGGTCGCGGCGGCGGCGCCCCAAGCGCCCCGCCCGCTGCTCGATCAACTGGCCGAGGGCGGCCGGTTGGTGGTCCCGGTCGGGACGATCGATGGTCAGATGCTCGAACGGTGGACGCGCGGCGGGGATGATTTCTCCTGCGACCGCGCGACGCCGGTGAGCTTTGTTCCGTTGCTTGGATCGCACGGCTGGGGCGCGGATCTACGGCCTGTGAAAGAAAGCTGAGTCGCGCCGCTATCCGGCGCGGCCGGCTATCACGTGCACTCCGTTGCGCGACGGGTCGTGGGTCAGGAAACCTCCATCCTGCGCGCTGACCTCCGCCGCGTGCGAGATCAGCCTCTCCCGAAGGCGCTCCAATTCAGTCTGGTCTGGGACGATGACGGTGAAGTGGCGCAAGCCGAGCGCGCCGGCAGGCGGCGGCGGCGCCCCTGCACCCATCCACGTGTTGACTCCGACGTGGTGGTGGTAGCCGCCGGCGGAAAGAAAAGCCGCCTGGAAGGCAGGGGCCATGCCCATCATGTCGAATCCGATCGCGTCCTGATAGAAGCGAGCGGCTTCGGCGAGATCGGCCACGTGCAGGTGGACGTGGCCGATGACCGTCTCCGGCGGCATCGGCGCGTTCAGGTCGTCATCGGGAGACAGCTCGCGGAACAGCACGTCCAGGTCGAGCGGGTCGCGGCCCGAGCGAGGGTTGCCCTGCGCGTCGCGCGCCTCGAAACGGCCGCCGGCAAAGCCAAAAGTCCCGTCCTCGGGCGTATCGGTGTAAACCTCGATCCCGTTGCCTTCCGGGTCGTCGAGGTAAGTGGTTTCGGTCATGAGATGGTCGGTAGGATAGTTCGGAACCTGTCGGGTGATGAGACGGGCGATGACCCGGGCCAGCTCCCGCCGCGACGGAACGAGGACGGCGACATGATACAGGCCGGTCGTCCCGCGCACGCGGCGGGCGCCGGGCTGCTCGATCAGCCGCAGCAGGTCTTCGCCGCCGGCGCCGAGGTGGGCGCGTCCCTCTTGGCGCCGGTGCAGCCGCAGTCCGAGGAAGTCCTGATAGAACGGGATCAGGCTATCCAGGCTGGCGACGGTAAGCTCGACCGGCCCCAGCCGCGTTTGGGGATGGATCGAATGCATGATGGGTGTTTGGGTCTCGGTCAGGGTTTCCATTCTCTCACGTCCCGATCGGGGCGTGTCCTCCCATCTCGAATCCGAGTCCAGCGAGAGGCTTTCCCGGCCATCAGGTGCTGCCGAAGATCCTGGCCAGCCTCCAGGCCCCGCCAGCGTCAAGTCTCTCCGGGGAGTGGGAACGCCCCGGAGGTTGGAGGAAGATTTGGAGCGAAATGTCGGCCCGCCGACTGGAGGATGTGCTATGGGCTGCCCAGCGCGTACACCCGTCCGTCAAAACTGGCGATGACGATCTCCAGGAGACCATCGCCGTCCAGGTCGCCGATCGAGGGGGAGGCGAATGTGTAGTCGCCGAGCGGGTAGCGCCACTCTTCAGCCCCGGTGGCTCCATCCAACGCCAGCAGGTCGCCTCCGCAACCGACCGGCACGATGACTTCTGGTGTGCCGTCGCCGTCAAGGTCGGCCACGGCGGACGAGCCGCGCACGTTGCCGTCGGGCCGTAGATCGACCTCCCACACGACCTGGCCGGCCGAGTTCCGTGCGACCACGCCGCCGATCACCTCGGCTTCGCACGCAAAGCTCGTGCCGAAACTTGTCCCGATCCCGGTGCCGGCCACCACCAGCACAGACTCCGGATCTGCGGAAACTGCCACAGGCGATGACTTCCAGGTATCCTGCGAGGCCGTCCAGCGCGGCGTGAACTCGACCGTCCCCGAGCTCATGCGGGCGCGCAGACCGATGGCAGAGAGACGGGCCTCGGCGCCATTGTCCTTATTGGGCATCCAGCCGAGCACGGCGGTTGGGCCGTCTCCCCAATCGAGAATCAAAGGGGAGGTCCTTACCGCCACCTTCTGCGAGTCGGCCGGGATCGAATGCTCGAGCGTGCGCAGGTCGAAGTCCTGCCGGACGACCTCGCCCGCCTGTGTCTCCCAGGCGACGGTCAACAGACCACCCCAGGAACCGAACACGATCGCCTTGCGCGCCTCGCCGTCGTCAGGGTCGAGGTCGGCGATGGCCGGCTCCCCGGAATCACTTTTCCACGGGAGATCGAGCGACCAGGCCGGATGGTTATCGCCGGAGGCGATCGCCGGGAGTACAAATAGGGCGCCGCCGGCCGGGCAGTCGGGCAGTCGACAGTCGGTGACCTGGATCACCTCCTGAGATCCGTCCGCGTCCAGATCGGCGATCATGGGGCCGGCCTCCATGATCCGGCCGGTGTTGAACTGCCAGATTACGGCGCCATCGCTCCCCCGCAGGGCGCGCACATAGCCGTCGCGAGCGCTGAAGATTACATCGAGGACGCCGTTCCCATCGGCGTCGGCTAGGGCGGCGCTGTACTGATCGACTCCGGCGGCTTCACCACCGGGGACGACATAAGTCCACAGTGTCTGCACCGGCGGAGATTGGCCAGGGGTGTCCTTGAGGACGATCACGCGAGGAGGGAGGTCGGCCGCGTAGTCGGGAGAAGTGATCACGACTTCGAGCGACCCGTCGCTGTCCAGGTCGCCGAGGGGAAATCCCGAGGCCCAGCGCATTCCGTCGGGGCCTCTGCCCTCGAGGACAGGATAGGCCCAGCGGAGGCGGGGGCCTTCGAGCGCCAGGATGTCGGATCGCCCGCCGATGGATCCCGAATGGCGCTCGTTCTGAAGGAACATCGGCCAGGGCGCTCCGGCGGAAGCCACGGGGGTCGAGTGGACGAGGGCTTGGCCGGGCTGCGGCGAGGCTGCCGTGTGTGGGTCGGCGGTCAGGTGTGGCCCCGCCGGTGTCGACTCGGGGGAAGGCCGCTCGACTGCGGGCGCGCCGGTCCCCGGCGCCGCGCCGCAGCCTGCGAGGAGCATCCCTATCAGGATGACGATCGCGACGGCGCCGAGACGAGGCCGCATGCCCTGGCTCATTCTATCCAAGGTGGCCTCCAACGGAGAACTTCTGGGCGGTGGGTGCGCGCTGGAGACGGCGGGCTCTCGGTTGATCGAGCCGCGTCAGCTGCCGATGTGCATCGGCATGACGACGTGCAGGAAGTCGTCGCGGCCGACGGGCCGCAGCACGCCGGGCGAGGCGGCGGTGGTCGTCTCCAGCACCACGTTCGGCGTATCGACAGCCGACAGGACGTCCACCAGGAAGCGGACGTTGAAGGCGATCTCGACCGCCACGCCTTCGACGGTGGCGTCGACGGCGGCCTCGTTCGACCCGGTCTCGGCCGAGGTGGCCGAGACGACCAACCGCCCGGGCTCGAGCTCACTGCCGGGGGTGATGCGCAAGCGGGCCGAATGCGCCGCCTCACGGGCAAAGATGTCGGCGGCGCGGCAGGCCTTGAGGAAGTTGGCCGTTGTGACTACCGTGCGGGTGTTGAAGGCGCGCGGGATGATGCTTTGGTAATCGGGGAAGGTCCCCTCAATCAACTGCGAGACCAGCTCGATGTCCTTGCCGCGGAACACCACCTGCCCGCGGTTGGTCGGCAGCAACATGCGCACCGTCTCCTCGCCGTCGGTGAGGATGCGGCCGAGCTCGATCAGGGCGCGGGCCGGGACGATGGCGCGGGCGGGCGGGGAGCCCTCCGATGGCAACCCGACGGTGCGCACGGAGAGGCGGAAACCGTCGGCGGCGGCCAGGGTCAGCTTGCCGTCCTGGACCTCGAACAGGACGCCGGTCAGCACCGGCCGCGAGTCGTCGGTCGAGGCGGCGAAGGCCACCTGCGCGATCACTTCGCGCAGCTCGTTCACCGGCAGCGTCAGTCCGTCGTCGCCCGGCGCCGGCGGCATCGGTGGAAACTCCTGGCTGTCGATGCACTTGAGGTCGCTGCGGAAGCTGCCGCAGACGATGTGCAGCGTCTGGGTGCGGACCGCCAGCTCCATTTCGACGCGGTCGGTGGGCATGGTATTGACCAGGTCGACCAGCGTCCCGGCCGGCGCCGTCGTCGAACCCTCGTCGTCGACCTTGGCCCCGATCCAGCAGGTGATCCCCATTTCGAGGTTTGTCGCCGAGAGGCGCAGCCGCCCGCCGTCGGTGGCCAGCAGGATGTTGCTCAGCACCGGCAGGGTGCTGCGCCGCGCGGCAGCCCGGTTGACGACGCCCAGACCGCGGGCGAGGTTCTCTTGCAGGCAGGAGACTTTCATCGCGGCGGATTCCTCCGAGGTGAACGCGAGGCGAGGGAAGTATACACGAAAGGCAGTGGCGAGTGGCCAGTGGTCAGTGGTCGGTCGTCAGACTCTTCTGTTTCATTGCGCTCCTTGGGAGTGCTACGCGAGGCGAGGCCGGCACGCCGCCGCGCCTCGGGGATTCCTCGCGCCCCTCCAGGACGCTCGGAATGACATTTGGTTCGAGCCTTGGAGCCCGGGGCCTTCTTGACCATGTCATTCCGCCCCTTCGGGATGCTGCGCGAAGGCCCCGAGCCCTTCGACTTCGCTCAGGCCAAGCTCCGCCGAAGGGGTCGACACTTGCACCTGCGGTGGCAGCGCAGCTGCCAAGTGCAGGTGGGAATCCCCAGGATGTTCCCTTGGAGGCCAGCCGCGGCGGAGGAGCCTGTTCGTAGGGGGGACAACCTGCGTATGTTGTCCCGCAACGCGGTGCCCCCGTGGACAGTGGCCGCGCTCTGACGTATAGTAGGCACCATGTCCGAAGAGGATCTGGCGCGGCAGATCGACGAGCTGCGCCAGCTCATCGTGCGGCTGTCGCGGCTGGTCGAGGTCAGCGTCACGCTCAACTCGACCCTCGAGCCCGTGCCGCTGCTCAATTTCCTCATCGGCTCGGCAGCCGACCTGCTCGACAGTGAAGCCGCCTCGATCCTGCTGTTCGACGAAAAGACACAGCGGCTGTACTTCGCCGCCTCGACGGGAGCCGACCCGGCCGAGTTGCGCAAGATCCCGGTTCCGCTGGAAGGGTCGATCGCCGGCACGATCTACCGCGACGACAGCCCCCTGATCATCAACGAAGTCGCCTCCGACCCGCGCCACTATCGCCAGGTGGGTGAGAAGATCCGTTTCGAAGCGCGCACGATGATCGGGGTGCCGATGCGCATGCGTGATCGCCGTATCGGCGTGCTGGAGGCGCTCAACAAGCGCGGCGGCCCGTTCACCGAGAGCGACCTGGAGACCCTGTCGATCATCGCCTCCCAGGCGGCGGTCGCCATCCACAACGCCAATCTGGTCTCGGCGCTGCAGAAGGCCTACGACGAGCTGGGCAAGGTCGAGAAGCTGAAGAGCGACTTCATCGCCATCGCCTCGCACGAGCTGCGCACCCCCCTGGGGGTGATCCTCGGCTACGCCGCGATCTTAAAGGAAGACGCCGACCAGGCGACCTCCGAGCATGCCGCCGCCGTACTCAATTCGGCGCTGCGCATGCGGGCGCTGATCGAGGCTATGACCAACATGAACATGCTGCGCGTCGGCTCGGCCGAGCTGGCCGTGGCCCGGCAGGCGCTGCAGCCGATCCTCGACGCCGCCTGCGAGGAGATGCGCCCCCTG
The DNA here is from genome assembly GCA_964448245.1 of uncultured Anaerolineaceae bacterium. Lineage (GTDB taxonomy): Bacteria > Chloroflexota > Anaerolineae > Anaerolineales > E44-bin32 > DATEVL01. Next base: position 22,307 of record CAYUWF010000018.1, read on the forward strand.
ATCGAGGCCAAGGGTCAACAGGTAACGCGCCACGTCCCGCCCGAGCGGCTGCTGGCCAACGTCGACGCCCCCAAGCTGACGATGGCGCTGACCAACCTGCTCAACAACGCTATGCGTTTCACCCCGGGCGGGGGGCGGCTCGAGCTGGGGCTGGAGCGGCACGGGGCCGAAGTGTGGCTGCGGGTGCGCGACAACGGTGTCGGCCTGCCCGCCGATCAGTTGGAGCGGGTCTTCGACCAGTTCTACCAGGTTGAGCACCACATGACCCGCCGCCACGAGGGGATGGGGCTCGGTTTGTCGATCGTGCGCGCCGTCGTGCGGGCGCACAACGGGCGGGTCTGGGCGGAGAGCGCCGGGCGGGATCAGGGCGCGACCTTCACCATCGCCCTGCCCCTCGTCTCCTGAACCGCTACTCCTTCAAGAGATAGATGGCGTCGCCGCGGCGCACCGGCTGGGTGAGCTTGACCGCCACCTCGCTGCCGGCGGCCGCCTTGTCCACTGCCTGGTGTTCGACCTGCATCGAGGTGATCTCTTCCTCGAAGTCGGTCTGGTGGCCCAGGAAGTGGAGGCGGTCGCCCTGGCGGATGCCTTTGGTCAGGCGCAGCACCGCCACCATGATCTTGTCGAAGACATGAACGACTTCGCCGACGCGTTCTCCGGTGGCCATTGCCGTCCTCCTCTCCCCGTCTAAGGAAGGTCGGGCTGGATTCATTCTACAGCCGAAGGAGGGCGAGAGAGAGGCCGGCCTGCCCGGCCGGGAGCGCTTGCCGCGCCGGGTCTGGCGGGGAATAGCGGAAGCGGCTGGCCTGCCCGCCTGACCCATGACCGGCCGGCGCACACCTACTGAAACGACACCGCCCCTGTTCGAAGAACTCCGGCGCCCGACAAAGCCTTCGAGTACATCGTGTATAGCGGCGAGGTCAGGGGACCCTTCTTCCCGACAACCTGCGCCATTTCAATGGGCGCCTCGAGCGCCTCATCGACTGGCTCCTGATGTAGTCCCCAAGCTCCCCGCGAGCTTGAAGCTCGCGGGGAGTATTGACATAATCACTAGACGCCCGTTTACATGGATGGTGCAAACAGACTTCCTCGTGGCCTGTGCGGGAGGAAAGACGGATTCCCCCTTGTCGGGGTGGTTCTCCTTATACTTGCCTCGTCGGCGAAAACACCTCTCAGGCGCACCAACCGAGTTTGGCTCGTGGCCGAGTCCGACCTCGGATCGAAGTCCGTCATGGGTAAGTAGCTGGGCAAGGGGGATAGAACGGGTGTTCGGAGGCGGGGTGGCCGTTACCTCCCTGCCGGGATGCGGGCGCTCAGGGAAGCGCTCGCCGGTTCACCGCCGGGACCTTCGACTCGGCGTGAAGGGCAATCTGACGTGGACATCATGATGAGTCAGGACCGGCGGCCAGCCGAGGCTACGCAGTGGTTTGGCATCCTGCCCCTGGTGCACGCCCGGGGAAGGCATGGCGATATTGGATTCCAGGTGGGCGCTGATCGGGCCGACCAGGTGCGGCACATGGTCGAGGTCTACCGCCGGCTCTTCCGGCAGGCGAGCGCCGAGCTGGGAGTCGCCGATTGGTCGGACGGGATCCGCATTGCCCGGCGCTACCTGCCCTTCATCGATGCCGCGCTGCCACAATACGTCGAGGAGATGCGCGGGCTCGCCGAGGGGGCCGGCGTAGCCTTCGACGACATCCTGGTCCTGAACACGATCGAGTCGATCACTGCCGATCGTCTGCACCTCGGCTGCACCAGCCTGGCGGTAAGCGCAGAGGCCAGCGCCAATGGCTCGGTGCTGGTCGCCCACAACGAAGACTGGTATCCGGACGACGTGGACGGCGTGTTCCTGGTGCAGGCCGTGCCGGAGGGCGAACCGCCCTTCTTGGCGGTGAGCTATGGCGGCCTGCTCCCCAACGTCGGCTTCAACGCCGCCGGGATCGCGCAGGGTTGCGACACCGTCTACGCCAAGGACGTGCGTCTGGGGATCCCGCGCACGATCGTCGCCCGCCACGTCCTGGCGGCGACGACGATGGACGAGGCCGTCCAGGCTGCGCTTCACCCGCTGCGGGCGGCGGGCTACAACCACCTGCTGGCGGCTGAGACCGGCGAGATCGTCAATCTGGAAGCCTCGGCCACCCGCCATGACCGCCTCGCCGCCGCACGCGGTGTGGCGGCGCACACCAACCACTACCTCAGTCCCCAGATGGTGGCGGTGGAAGAGGACACCGAGGCGCGGATCCACTCAAGGGGGAGGCTGGCCCGGGCCTCGCAACTATTGGGTGACATGCACGGCCGGATCGATGCCGCCGGACTGACGGCTGTGTTGGCCGATCACGACGGCTACCCCTACTCGATTTGCAGTCATGTGTTGGATGAGCCGTCGCCGCTGGACAACCAGCTGACGATCGCCTCGCTGGTGATGGACCTGACGCACCGGACGATGCTGGCCGGTTGGGGCAACCCCTGCCGGGCGACCTTCACGTCCTTCGCTTTGCCGGACCGATGGTGAGGCCGCCCGACGCGAGGCGCGGACCGAGGATGGACCGATGTTAAGAGAACTGGAACTTAAGGGCAAGTACGAGCGCTTCGGTTGGCCGGCGCAGCCGCGGCCGGATGTCAAGCCGCCCGAGGGCTGGAGCGTACCCCTGATCACCTCCGTGGGGCGGCCGCGGCACCATGTCGCCTCGCCCGACGGCCAGTGGCTGGCCTTCTTGTGGGATCGGGCGGACGCCTCGGATCTGTATGCGCTGGCGACCGCCGCCGGCGGATGGCCGATGCGCCTCACCTTCGATCGCGAGCCGCGGCCCTACTGGCTCGACGAGTCGCCGCAGTGGTCGCCGGACGGGCGCTGGCTGGCCTTCACCGATCGCGATCACATCTGGGTCGTCGAGGCCAGCGGCGGCCAGCCACAGAAGATCAGCAGCTTCGCCGCGTGGTCGAGCTCACCTCGCTGGATGCCGGACAGCTACCGGCTGTTGATCGGGCTGGAGCGCGACGAGCGGTCGCGCATCCTCCTCACCGACCGGGACGGCTCGTGGCCGCGGCCGATCAGCGACGGCCCCGGCCATGATTTCAGCCCGGAGCCTTCGCCGGACGGGAAGTTGATCGCCTACATCCATGGTCCTCTCGATGACCTCGAGGGGGGTGATCTGATGCTCGTCAATCTGGAAACCAACCGGGTTGCGCGGCTGAGCAGCACCGCCGGCTGCGGCATCAGTCTGCCGCGCTGGTCGCCGGACGGGAGACAGCTGGCCTTCACCAGTGAGCGGCCGGGGTTCTACGAACTGTCGCTGATCGACATCGAGACCGGCCAGGAACGCCAGGTGACGCACCTCGGGAACGACGTTGAGGACTTCGCCTGGTCGCCGGATGGCTCCCGCCTCGTCCTGGCGGTGAACCGCCAGGGATCCATCGATCTGGCGGTGGTCGAAGTGACCAGTGGCCGCCTCGACAATCTGCGACGCGGCCCAGGCGTGCACCAGAGCCCGAGCTGGCTCCCCGACGGCCGGACGATCACCTTCGAGTACGAAGACCCGCTGCATCCGGCCGACCTGTACCGGATGGACGTCGAGTCGCGCCAGGTGACGCAGTTGACCTTCAGCAATCCCCCGGCCCTGCAAGGGCTGGACCTGGTGATGCCGGAGCCGATGAGCTACCGCAGCGCGGATGGGCTCGAGATCCCCGCGTTTCTGTACCGCCCGCACCATCCGAACGGCGCCGCCATCGTCTATCCGCACGGCGGGCCGACGTCGCAGTACATCCTGGAGTGGGACATTTGGGCGCAGTACCTGGTGGCTAAGGGTTACACCTGGCTGGCGCCGAACTTCCGCGGGAGCTCGGGCTACGGCATTGAGTTCGAGCGAGCCAACCACGACGCATGGGGGGTGAAAGACACCCAGGACTGTCTGGCGGCGGCCGACTACCTGGCGGCGCTGCCGTGGATCGACCGCAAACGCCTCGGCATTTACGGCGCCAGCTACGGCAGCTACCTGGCCGTGTGCGCGCTGGCCTACGATCCCGAGTATCGCTTCGCATGCGCCGTGGCCAAATATGGCGACTGCAACATCCTGACGTCGTGGGCCCAGGGCGAGCGCGAGGCGCGCGAGGAGATGGAACGGATGATGGGCCATCCGGCCGTGCGCCGCGAGAACTACGACCGCGGCTCACCGGTCTGGCAGGCGGCCAAGATCCGCGCTCCTCTGCTGATTGTGCACGGGCTGCAGGACCCGATCGTCCACCCGCTGCAGTCCGAAGAGCTGGTCGAGGCGCTCAAGCGCGAAGGCAAGACCTTCGAGTACCGCACCTACCCGGACGAAGGCCACGGTCTCCTGCTGCACAAGAACCAGCTCGACTTCTATGGACACATGGAGCGCTTCGTCGACTGGTACCTGCTGTAAGATCGAGGCGTGATCGCCCGCTGCGCGCCGCCCGAGATCCGCATGTCGACGCTCACCTGGGGCGGAGAGCCACAAACCCGTTTTCCTTTGAAAAACGGGTTTATGGGTAGACGAGGCCCCAAAGGGCGGCCCGCAGCGAAGTCGAAGGGAGGCCTTCGCACAACCCCCGTATGACTCGGCCCGAGACCGGCAGCGCGGTCGCCGGGGCAAACGGGGAGCCTACCTCGGGGGCGGAGCAGCAGCGCCGTTCGCCATCAAAGCCATTCCGGCGCACCGGGCTGCGCCCGCAGGGCGCCGGCCCGACCGCGGTGTGAATCCCCAAGGTGATCCACAAGCAAGATGAGCGCGGGGAAGAGAATCTGAACCCGCAGCCGGCCTTCAGGTGTATCGTCCTAGGGATTGCTCGGGCCGCGAAGGCGGCCTTCGGAATGACATCCAGGAGACTAAGTGAAAGCGATCTCCTATGCCGACCTCACCTGGCCGGAGGTGGCCGCGCTTCCCCGGCATCTTCCCTTGCTGATCCCGCTGGGTGAAGGGCCCTACGATCTGCGCCGGATCGCGCGGTCGCTGAAGGCCGAGACGGTCGTGACGCTGCCGGCCGTTCCCTACGGATTTCCTCAGCCGGGCGGCCTCGGCGCGCTGGCCGCCGGGCGCGGCCTGTTGCGGCGCGTGCTCTTGGGCATCGTCCGGGAATTGCGCGCCCAGAGCTTCACGCGGCCCATCTTCCTCGACGGCCATGGCGTGGTGCGGCAGGTGGATGGGCGCGGTCTGCGATTCTTGAAAGCGGCCACCGAAGCGGAGGGGAGGCGCAAGGCGGCCCGCCGGAATCCTGCCTGGCTTTGGCCGACCGACCTGGAGGACCGCCTCGTCGTCATCAGCACCGGCCACACCGAGCAGCACGGGCTGCATCTTCCGCTCGAGACCGATACGCGCATCGTGGCGGCCATTGCCGAAGGGGTCCGCGCCGCCGTGCCCGAGCGCGTCGTGTGCCTGCCGGCCTGGCCGTATGGGGTCAGCACGCACACCCGTCAGTATCCTGGGACGTTGAACCTGGGCGGCCGGACCTTCGAGGATTTCTTTCTGGCGACGGTGGAGCGGCTGGTGAGGCTGGGCGCCAAGCACATCTTGTTTTCCAACGGCCACGGTGGCAACCATTCGTTCCTGGTCAACGTCGTCAAGTGGGCCGGCGAGCGCTGGCCGGAGGCGTTCATCGCCACCGAGTGGTTGCACACCACCGGCCCGGCGCTCGATGAATACCGCCAGTCCGAAATGGGCGGCATGGGGCATGGCTGCGAGCTCGAGACGAGCATGATCCTGCACCTTCGGCCGGAGCTGGTCTACCCCGACCGGGCGCGCCGCGAGACCGATTTCATCAGCACGCCGGAGTACTTCATGGACTGGGTCGAGGGGGGGCGGTTGATCGCCAACCCGCCATGGACGGACGACACCGTCACCGGCGTCTACGGCGACCCGACCGTGGCGACGGCCGAGAAGGGCCGCCTGTGGCTGACGGCGGCCGTCGCCGAGAAGATCGAGTCGATCAATGAGGTGCGCGAGCAGCAACGGCGCCGCGTCGAGAAGCGGCGCCAGCAGACCGGGTCGCCGGCCGGCGGCGGTTGACGGGATAGGCGGGCCGTCCACGCCTCCCTCGTGCGGCAGGAACGTAAAGGGGAGATCCCCAACCCGGTCGACATCCCGGCCGGGTGCCGTTTCATCCGCGTTGCCCGATCGCTTAGGAACGCTGCCGCCTGATCGTCCCCGAATGGCGGGAGTGGAGGCCAAAGCACGCGTGGTGTGTCACCAGGCCTGCGGGGATGGAACACAGGCGCGCTGAGCCCTTCGACTTCGCTCAGGGTGCTTCCTTGCCTGTGGACGGAACAGCGCTCTTTGAGTCCGGTGGCAGGCGCAGGATGGCGGCGGTTCCGGCCAGGAACGCCAGTCCGGCCAGGCCATACAGCAGCAGATACCCTCCCGCCGTGC
>CAYUWF010000019.1:0-24458 GCA_964448245.1 uncultured Anaerolineaceae bacterium
CCTCCGCTCAGGGAGGAAAACCCTCCCCGCGCTGAGCGGAGGGCCGAGGCCCGCACTCGAAGCGTGACGAGGAGGGCCTCGGCCCGCAGTCGAAGCGTGACGCGGAGGGCCGAGGCCCGCAGTCGAAGCGTGACGCGGAGGGCCGAGGCCCGCAGTCGAAGCGTGAAGCGGAGGCCGAGGCCCGCAGTCGAAGCGTGAAGCGGAGGGCCGAGGCCCGCAGTCGAAGCGTGAAGCGGAGGGCCGAGGTCAAGCGAGCCATGGTGCGCACTCGGAGCGCGCCCCCGGTCCGGTCCTTCCCGTAGCAGGTTGCTGAAAAAAGGCGACCGCCGTCAAACCCCCACATCTGACCCTCGCGAAGCATCCCGTAGGGGCTCCCCCTGCACCCGCTTGGGCTCATGGCCCGGGGGATTCCTGCAGAGGGTGGGAGGGTATTCCTGGAGGGTGGGGGGAGCGAGGCTCCCCCCACCCCCCAGAGATTCTGCCCCGTGCGGAGCCGCCCGTAGCGAAGCGGAGGGCCTCTCCGCCACGATTCCGCTTTTGCTCGGGCATTGTCGGCGGAGAGGGGGTCGGGGGGTGAGGTGGGAACAGGCTTTTTCAGCAGCGTCGCTGCGCCGTAGACGAAAGCGGCGACGCCGAGGATGGCCGCGCCGACCGCAAGGAACTTGCGCGCCCGGCTGACGACTTCGAAATCGGTGAGCACGGCGTACCTACCGGACAGCGCATGCACCAGGACGAAGAACAGAAAGGCGATGTCGATGGCCTTCCACAACGGGTCGAACATTCCATGTGCATCAGCGGGACGCCGGCCCGGTAGGCGATGGCGACCCCATCGCCGGTGTTGGCATACGCATTGGACGTGATCTTGTAGGCGCAACCGTAGCCGCCGGTGGCCAGCAGCACCGCCCGGGCCCGCCTCAGGTGCAACTCGCCGCGGGCCAGGTCGAGGGCGATCACGCCTCGGCAGACTCCCTTCTGCACCACCAGGTCGAGCAGCACCCACTCGCTGCAAAACCGCAGGCCGTGGCGCAGCGCCTGCTCGTGGATCGTGTGCAGCAGGACGTGGCCGGTCCAATCGGCGGCGTAGTTGGCGCGCGGCGCCGAGTGGCCACCGAAGCGGCGCTGGGCGATGCGTCCGCCCGGCAGCCGGCTGAAGACGCACCCCATGTGTTCGTAGGCATAGACGATGTCGGGCGCCTCGCTCACCAGGATCTCCATCGAGTCCTGATCGCCGAGCCAGTCCGAGCCTTTGATCGTGTCGAAGAGATGGAGCTCGGGGCTGTCGGCCGGCTCGCCGATCTCCGGCGCCGATTCCAGCGGGCCCTCGGCGCCACTGCCGGGCACCGGCCGGACATTGCGCATGGCGGCGGCGATGCCGCCCTGCGCCGCGCCGCTGTGCGACCGCCGCGGGTGGATCTTGGACAGCACGCCGACATCTTTGACCCCGCGCTGCGCCGCCGCCGGCGCCCCCCACGTCCCGGCCAGACCGGCGCCGACAACGATGATGTCGTGCTGGATCACGTCCGATTCCGTCAGCACGGTGAATCCTCCCTCGGGACCACCCGATCTGGACGATAACCCGCCGGGGTTCGGGCCCCCCAGTTGGGCCTCCGTCGGCGCTCGGTCGGCCGGAGGCGGGTCGATCTCCTTGACGCTCTTGGGCTGCCCATGTAGAATCGCCGCATCTTGCCGGCCGAGGAGTTGGGATCATCATGAACGCGCGGCGCGCCATCGTCTGGATGGCATCCATCGTTTTCGGCCTGATGAGCGCGGCCGGCGTGATATTGGTGTTTCAAACGACGCTCGAGAAATTCACCACCGTCAACGCCTTCCTCGTCTTCGCCTCCTTCGCCGCCTTGGCCTTCATCTGGCTCGATTGGATTCTTCACACGCAGTACCTGCGCAACTGAGCCGCCGCGTCCAGCACACCGCGGGCAACTTCGGGGGATGACCCCAGCTCCCCCTGGCCGACGGGCGCCCGGGTGGTAGCCTTGCAGGTCGACCGGGTGGCGCCGAGGAGCCGCCCGACGGAGACAAACGCATGCAGCCGAACGGGGCCTCACGGATCGTCGTCACCGGTTTCGGCCTGATCACCCCGATCGGCACCGGGGTGGAGGCCTTCTGGGACAGCCTGAAGAACGGCCGCGGCGGCATCCGGCGCATCACCCAGTTCGACCCGTCTCCGCTGAGCTCGCAGATCGCCGGCGAGGTCCCCGAGTTCGATCCCGGCCAGTACATGAGCCGCAAGGAAGCGCGCCGCATATCGCGCGCCAGCCAGTTCGCCGTGGCCGCGGCGCAGCTCGCCGTGCAGGACGCTGGGCTCACCATCGACGACGGCAACCGGGAAGAGGTCGGCGTGTTGATCGCCAGCGGCGCCAGCTCACCTCCGGAGACGGAGTCGATGGTGCGCGACTACGACCGGGGCGGCTACGGCAAGATCAACCCGTTCCATGTGACCGGCTCGCTGCCTAATATGCCGTCGTGCCAGGTGGCGATCCACCTCGGCCTGGTGGGTTACACCAACGCCATCTGCACTGCCTGCGCCGCCGGTTCCCAGGCCATCGGCGAATCGGCCGAGGTCATCCGCCGCGGCGACGCCCAGGTGATGCTCGCCGGAGGAACGGAGGGCCCGATCGCCGAGACGTGCGTGGCCGGTTTCTGCTCGCTGCGGGCCGTCTCGACGCGCAACGCCGACCCCGCGCGCGCCTCGCGCCCTTTCGACGCCGGCCGCGACGGATTCATCCTGAGCGAGGGGACGGGCATCGTCGTGCTGGAGAGCCTCGAGCACGCCCGCCGGCGCGGCGCACGCATCTACGCCGAGTTGATCGGCTACGGCTCGGGCAGCGACGCCTACCATGTCACGGCCCCGGAGCCCGAAGGCCGCGGCGCGGCGCGCGCCATGAAGCGTGCCCTGAAGCGGGCCGGCCTGTCGCCGGATAGCATCGACTACATCAACGCCCACGCCACCAGCACCGAGGTGGGCGACGTGGCCGAGACCATCGCCATCAAGACAGTCTTCGGCGAGAGGGCCTATTCGATCCCGGTCAGCTCGACCAAGTCAATGACCGGGCACATGACGACGGCCTCCGGGGCCGTCGAGGCGGCCGCCGCCATCCTCGCCATGCGCCACAGCCTGATCCCCCCGACGATCAACTACGAAACCCCCGACCCGGCCTGCGACCTGGACTACGTCCCCAACCAGGCGCGCCCGGCGGAATTGAAGACCGTCCTGTCGAACTCTTTTGGATTCGGCGGCATCAACAGCGTGCTGATTTTCCGCCGGGCGGAGGCGGAAGCTTAGGATCTCGATCCCCCTCGTCACCCACGCCACGGAAGACAAGAGGTCCGGAGCCACCTGCTTCTGGCGAAATCCGGGCACGTCCCTGCAGACTCAATCGCCCATTTCCCCCTATCCCCTGTCCCCTCCCCCGATCGACTTTGTTCGTGGCCGTCGGCCCATTCGGGGGAGGGGATTGATATTCGAAGAGAAGGGGGCGGCTTCGCCGATGTCGATCCCGTCCTGATGAATCGCCTCGATGGCCTCGGAGGCCTGCGCCGAATCGCCGACGACTGTCACCGACCCGAGGCGCGACAGACGGCCCGCCAGGGCGCGCCGCACCGGGGCGTGCTCATCGATGATGTAGATGCGGGGCGTGCTGGCGGTCATACGCCCCTCCAGTCTAGGCGGCGCCTCGGCGTGGTCACTAGTGACCTCCATCCCACGCGGGTCGGTCACCTGTCAGCGCCGGGCAGGTGCGCCTCCTCCCGGACGGCGGCTGCCGACCGGCAGTCGGAGGGTGACGGTCGTTCCTTCCCCGAGGCTGGAGGCGATCCCGACGTTGGCCCCAATGGCGTGACCGCGCTCGACGATGTTCGACAACCCATGGCCGAGCGAGGCCGGCGTGGCGCTGGCGTCGAAACCCTCCCCGTTGTCGATCACCTGCAACACCGCCTCACCGTCCTCCCCTCTCAGGCTGAGCCACACGCGCGAAGCTCGGGCGTGCTTGGCGATGTTGGCCAGCGCCTCCTGCGAAATGTGGAACATGGCCGACCGCACGTCTGCGTCCAACGTCTGGCCCAGCCCGTCGTCGGCGCGCAGCTCGGCCTCGATCAGCGTGTTGGCCCGGAACTCGTCTGTCAGGCGGCCGAGGGCCGCCGCCAGGTCGTCCACCGGAACACGACTGGGTTGGAGATCGAGGATGTAGGCCCGGATGTCGCGGATGACCCCGTTGAGCCGGTCGATCGCCTGGGCCATCGCGCTCTCGCTCTGCGCCGGCGCGCTCTGCATCTGAAGCTTGGCCGAATCGAGCGTCAGGCCGACGGCATAGATCGATTGGATGATGCCGTCGTGCAGGTCCATGGCGATGCGCTCCCGCTCTTCAAGCACCGCCACCCGCCGCGCCTGCCGGTAAAGCCGTGCATTCTCGACTGCCACGCCCACGCCGGCCCCGATGGCCTCCAGCAGGCCGATCTCATCCACACGCAGCGGCCGCTCTCCGAGAAACGCCAGGCTCATGACCCCCACCACCTGCGCTCGCGCCTTGAGTGGGACCGAAACGAGCGTCCCGAATCCGGCTTCGATCACCGACCGGCGCAGGAAGCGCGGCTCGGCGACCTCGGCCAGATTAGTGGTCCAGACCGCCCTGCCCGTTGCCGCCACGCGGCCGATGAAGCCCTCGCCCACTCGGAACCGGCGAGCCTCCCAGAACGCCTGCTCGCCCATGCCGCGATGGACCACCGGAACGAACACGTTCTCTTCCTCGGCCCGCAGGAAGACCTCGGCCGCCTGCGCCTGGAACAGCGCCACGACGCGATCGAGGATCCCCTGCAGCAGGGGCTCGAGCTCGATCGCCGTGCTGACGGCCGTGTTCAAGGAATTAACGAGCTCCAGCTCGCGATTGCGCGTCGCCAGCTCGCCTTCACGCTCCTGCACCTGGCGGTAGAGTCGTGCGTTCTCGATCGCTGCCGCGGCGTGTGCCGCCAACAACTCGATCAGGTTCTGATCCTCTTCGGTGAATTCGGCCTCGCCGATGCGTTCGGCCAGGTAGATCTGCCCCACCGGACGGCCAAAGGCCGACATGGGCACCCCCAGGAAGGACCTCATCTCCGGATGTCCTTCGGGGAATCCGGCCGATCGCGGATGCTGAGTGAGGTCCGGGACCCGAATCGCGCGGCCACTTCGGTAGACTTCCCCGATCAGGCCGAGGCCGACGGGCGGATGCGCGATGCGGGCGATCTCTTCTTCGGTCAGGCCTTCGGTGATGAACATCGCCAGCCCGCCCTTCCCGTCGGGCACCCCCAGCGCGGCGTAGCGGGCCTGCGTCAACTCGCGCGCCGCCTGCACGATCCGGCGCAAGGTTCCATCCAGGGAGAGATCGGTGTAGAGGTTGAGGGTCGCCCGGTGAAGCCGGCGCATGCGATCGGCCGTCGCCGGGGGCGGCGCGGGGCGATTCCGCGCCGTGCGCTTACGGGGTTTCGTCTTGCTCACTTTCTCCTCGGCGCGGATTGTACATCACCCCGCGGCCCTCCTTCGCAGGTTGCTGAAAAACCCTCTTCCCACCTCACCCCCCAGAAATAGGATCCCCTTCCCTTGCAGGAATCCCAGGGACGCGCGACGCGGCGGACGCAGGGGGAGCCCCTACGGGATGCTTCGCGAGGGTCAGGGGAGGGGGTTTGACGACCGCAGCCATTTTTCCGCAACCTGTTAGATCACTGGTGAAGCCCGCAGGTTCACCCCGCGGCTTTCCTTAACTCATCGATGAAAGCCGCGGGGTCAAAGGGGCATGCCGCCCGCCTTAAGCTTGATAGTTTTTGGAGGGGCCCGGGCGCTATACACCTCTTTCGGCATCAGACTCTAGCTATGACCTCCTCCCGACTCCCCGGGTTCTATGACCTCCCGCGCGCGAAGCGCCTAGAAGCGCTGGCCGAGGCTGCCGCTTTGGACGGAGAGACGGCCGCCGCGCTGGCCGGTACCGCCGGCCTGACGGCCGATCAGGCCGACCACATGATCGAGAACGTCGTCGGACTGTACGCGCTGCCGCTGGGGATCGCCGTCAACTTCCTGGTCAACGGCCGTGAAGTGCTGGTGCCGATGGTCATCGAAGAGCCGTCGGTGGTGGCAGGCGCCTCATTCATGGCGCGCTTGGCGCGCCAGGGGGGCGGCTTCGAGGCGGAGACGACCGCGCCCGAAATGATCGCCCAGCTTCAAGTGCTAGATGTCCGCGACCCGGAAGCCGCCCGCCAGGCGCTGCTCGCCGAGAAAGCCTCGATCCTGGCCGAGGCCGATCAGGTCGACCCCGTCCTGCTGCGGCTGGGCGGCGGCGCCCGCGACCTCGAAGTGCGCCTGCTCCCGGAGACGCCCGTCGGCGCGATGCTCATCGTGCATTTGATCTACGACACGCGCGACGCCATGGGCGCCAACGCCGCCAACACCGCCGCCGAACGCCTGGCGCCGCGCATCGAGGCCATCACCGGCGGAAGGGTGCATCTGCGCATTCTCTCCAACCTGGCCGACCGCCGCCTGGCGCGGGCGCGCTGCCGCATCCCGACGGCGGCGCTGGCCTTCGGCGACTTCACCGGCGAGCGCGTGCGCGCTGGGATCGTCGAAGCCTGGGCCTTCGCCGCCGCCGACCCCTACCGCGCCGCGACACACAACAAAGGAATCATGAACGGCGTCGATGCGGTCGTCATCGCCACCGGGAATGACTGGCGCGCCATCGAGGCCGGAGCCCATGCTTATGCTGCCCGGAGCGGCCGCTACACCTCGCTCAGCCATTGGTCGGTCGCCGGCGACGGCGCACTCGAGGGTCGTCTCGAAATGCCGATGGCGGTGGGAACCGTCGGCGGCGCGACGCGCGTCCACCCCACGGCGCGGGCCTGCCTGCGCTTGATGGGGGTCTCGGCGGCTGACAAATTGGCCGAGATCATCGTCTCCGTCGGCTTGGCGCAGAACCTGGCGGCGCTGCGGGCGCTGGCCACCGAAGGCATCCAACGCGGCCATATGGGGCTGCACGCCCGGCAGGTGGCACTCGCCGCCGGGGCGCAGGGCGCCATGGTGGAGACGGTCGCACGCCAATTGGTGATCGAAGGAACGGTGCGCCTCGACCGGGCAGAGGCCATTCTCCGCCAAGGGGGTACCCTCGGCGGCCCTCCCAAACCGGAAGGTGTCCTATGAATGTCCCTGCCTCCGACCGACGATTGCTCAAGCCGCTGCGCGACGTCGGCATTGCCGGCTACGGCGCCTACATCCCGCGTTTCCGCCTGCCGGCGAGCGAAGTGGCGCGGGTCTGGAAGGGTGGCGACGGCGCCCTGCCGGTGAAGGAGAAGGCCGTCGCCGGAATCGATGAAGACGTCATCACCATGTCGATCGAGGCGGCGCGCAACGCGCTGGCCCGCGCACAGATTTCCCCGGCCCAGATCCGCGCCGTGTGGGTCGGGTCCGAGTCGCATCCGTACGCCGTCAAACCGACTTCGACCGTCGTAGCCGAGGCCATCGGCGCTACGCCTCACACGCAGGCCGCCGACTGGGAGTTCGCCTGCAAGGCCGGCACCGAGGCCATCCAGGCGGCGATCGGTTTCGTCGGCTCGGGCATGGCCGACTACGCGCTGTCGATCGGGATGGACACGGCCCAGGGCCGCCCCGGCGACGCCCTCGAGTACACCGCCGGCGCCGGCGGCGCGGCCGTGCTGCTCGGGCCGGCCGAAGATTCGCTGGCCGTCTTCGAAGGCTCGTACTCCTTCGCCACCGATACGCCCGACTTCTGGCGGCGGGCCGAGGAGAAGTACCCGGAGCACGGGGAGCGTTTCACCGGCGAGCCGGCCTATTTCAAACACATCACCGAGGCGGCCACGACGCTGATGGAATCGCTCGGGCGGCGCCCGGCGGATTTCCGCTACGCCGTCTTTCACCAGCCGAACACCAAGTTCCCGCAACGGGTGGCGAAGTCGCTCGGATTTACACCGGAGCAGATCGAAACCGGGCTGCTGGCGCCGGTGATCGGCAACACCTACGCCGGGTCGGCGCTCGTGGGGCTGACGGCGATCCTGGACGAGGCGGCGCCCGGCGACCGTATCCTGCTCGTCTCGTACGGATCGGGGGCCGGCTCGGACGCCTTCAGCCTGGTGACGACAGACGCGCTACCGGAGCGGCGCCAGCGGGCACCATCAACTCGCGAATACATCGCCCGCCGAACCGAGATCGACTACGCCACCTACGCCCGCTTCCGGGGCAAGCTCAGCCTGGCCTGAGGGAACGTCAACCCATGCGCGAACCTGTCTTCGTCCTCGGCGTCGGGATGACGCCGGTCGCTGAACACTGGGAGATCTCACTACGTGAGCTCGCCCTCCAGGCGATCCGTGCGGCGCTAGCCGATGCCGGGGCCGTCCAGCCTCAGGCGCTATTCGTCGCTAATGCGCTGGCGCCCATTGTGAGCGGACAGGCTCACCTGGGCGCGCTGCTGGCCGACTTTGCCGGGTTGCACGGGATCGAAGCGGCCACGGTCGAAGCCGCCGGGGCTTCGGGCGGAGTGGCGCTGCGCCAGGCCTGCCTGGCCCTCGAGGCCGGGGCAGTCGAAACGGCGATGGTCGTCGGCGTCGAGAAGGTGACCGACCGCGTGGGCAGCGGCGTGGACGCGGCGGTCACCGCCTGGAGCGATGCCGACTATGAAGCCGTCCATGGTCTGACGGCTGCCTCGCAAGCGGCGCTCATCATGCGCCGCTACCTGCACGAACACGGTGCGCCGGCCGACGCGCTGGCCGGCTTCAGCCTAACCGCCCACCGCAACGCCGTCGGCAATGTCAACGCCATGTTCCGCCGGGCGATCACCATCGAGGAGTACTCCGGCGCGGGGATGGTGAGCGACCCCGTCAACCTGTACGACGCCGCTGCGCTGGCCGACGGCGCGGCGGCGATCCTGCTGGGCCGATCGGCCGTCCCACGCGATCCGAACCGCCCAGCGGTCCGGATCGTCGGGACGGCCAGCGCCACCTCGCGGCTGGCGGTCCACGACTCGGAGGACCCGCTCAGTCTCCCGGCCGCGGCCCTCGCCTCAGAGCGCGCCCTGCGCCTGGCGGGGATCACCCGCGACGAGATCGACGTGTTCGAGCTGCACGACTCGTTCAGCGTGTACGCCGCCATGGCCCTCGAGGCGGCCGGCTTCGCCGCTCGCGGCCAGGGATGGCTCCTGGCTCGGAACGGCGCCATCGCCCTCGACGGCAAGCTGCCGCTCCTGACCTTCGGTGGTTCGAAGGCCAGAGGCGAGGTCGGCGGGGCGACCGGGGTGTACCAGGTGGTCGAGGTCGCCCTGCAGCTCCAAGGCCGGGCCGGATCCAGCCAGGTGCCGGGAGCCCGGGTGGGAATGACCCAATGCCTGGGGGGCGCCGGCGCCACCGCCGCAACCACGATCTTGTCCGCGTGAGCGGGAGCCCCAGGCGCAGCGAAGGGGCTGTCGAAGGGGCTGCCCTGAGCGGAGTGAGGCGGCAGGCCAAGCGAAGTCGAAGGGTCTGATAGTTCCTGACAGTCCCCTCAGCCTAGACTGTGCAGCATCCCGGTTTCGGAGCCGGGTGAGGTGTCGAATGGAAACTGCCCGTCACTGGAGACTGCGAACCCAACGCTACGCCCTGGTGGGTGAAGTCTGCCCGCACTGCGACGTCAAGATCTTCCCACCGCGCGACGTCTGTCCGGATTGCGGCCAGGAAGCCCGCCAACCGTTTGCCTTCAGCGGGCGCGGCCAGGTCTACTCCTACGCGCCGGTAAAGGACGCGCCGGCCGGATTCGAGGAGAACGCTCCGTACACCGTCGCTTTGGTCCAACTCGAAGAAGGCCCGATGGTGACGGCGCAGCTGACCGACCTCGGCGAAGAGCCGGCGCGGATCGGGTTGCCGGTCGAGATGGTCACGCGCAAGCTGCGATCGGACGGCGAGCGCGGCATGTTGGTCTACGGCTACAAGTTCCGCCCGAGGCTCGCCTCGGCCTGACTTCGTTGTCCCTGTCTCTCCACCGGCGGTCCGGCAGCACCCGGGCCGCCGTTTCTATTTTGGGGGAGGCCCGGCCGCCGCGGCATGAGACTTGCACCAAACCCACCGATGCGGAACCCGCTTGCTTGACGCGCCCAAACGCATGTGCTAGGATGCGCCGCTTGGGCGCCCGGGCAGGCCCTTCGGCTACGCTCACACCGTCCCGGTGTCCTGCCCGGGAGGACCAGCGGCCCCATGAACCTCAGGAGGTGCCCATGGCTACCACCCCGTTGCGAAGGCTGGCGACCGCTGCGCTGATCGGGTCCGCCCTGCTGATCGGCGCGTGCACACGCTCCGCCTCGACCGCCCCCACGGCGACACCCGCCGGCGGGACGGCCAGCGCCCTCACCGGGCAGCAGGCCACGATGGAGGCCGTCCGCTCGGCCCTGCTGACGCAGACCGCCGTGGCGCTCCAGGGTGGTGGCGCGGCGACGAACACGCCCCCGCCCGGAGGAGCGGGAATCTCGTCCGCCACGCCTTCGGTCGGAACGCCGGCGGGGACGTCGGCGGCCCTCCCCACAGCCACACGAACATTGGCCCCGATTCCGACGGTCGTCGTGCCGAGCAGCTACACCCTGCATGAAGGGGAATTCCCGTACTGCCTGGCGCGCCGCTTCAACCGCAATCCGGACGACATCCTGGCGATTAACGGGCTTACCAACAGCTCGATCACCGTCCCGGGCCAGACCTTGAACATTCCGTCCTCGGGGACGTTCCCCGGGCCGCGGGCCTTGCTGTCCCATCCGGTTATCTACACGGTCGGCGGCGGCGATACGATCTACTCCGTCGCTTGCCGCTATGGCGATGTCGACCCGATGGGTATCTCCGCCGCCAACGGGCTGTCTTCTCCCTACACGCTCACCCCCGGCACGACGATCCAGATACCGTAAGGAAACCCGGGGTTCCCTAGAACCAGATTCGAGCGGGGGAGGCCAACCTCCCCCGCTCCGTTTTACCGGAGGCCGGAATGGGCGTTCAGGTCCTGCAGAGCGAAACCGTCTACCGCGGCCGCGCCCTGTCTGTGCGGCGGGACCGAGTGCGCCTCGCCGGCGGGCAAGAGGCGAGCCTGGACGTCGTCGTGCACTCCGGGGCCGTGACGCTGGTACCGTTCGACGACGACGGAAACCTGTGGATGGTGCGCCAGTATCGCCATTCGGCCGGCGCCGTCCTGCTCGAACTGCCGGCCGGAACGCTCGAAGAAGGCGAAGCGCCGCAGGCGTGCGCCGCACGCGAGTGCCGGGAGGAAATCGGCATGGCGCCCGGCCGCCTCCAGCACATCGGCGAGTGCTTCCTCGCCCCGGGCTATTCGACCGAGTACATGCATTTCTTCATGGCGACCGGGCTCAGCCCGGCCCCGCTGTCGGCCGACAGTGACGAAGAGATCGCCGTCGAGCTGGTGCGACCGGACCAGTTGCCGGCGCTGGTGGCGTCCGGCGAGTTGCGCGACGCCAAATCCCTGGCGGCGCTTTACCTGGCGCGGCCGTGGCTGGAGGTGGGCCGTGCGAGTTGACACCCAGGCCCTTCATGCCACCGCCGCACCTTAGACCCCCGATCAGGCCCGGTAAGATAGCCCTGTGGGGATTCTTCGCTCACCTCGGCTCGCTCGGAATGACATCGAGGCGGCGCCGCCCTGCATGTCCTGCAGCTTGATGTCATTCCGCCCCTGCAGGATGCTGCGCGAAGGCCCGAAGGGCCGAGGAATCCCCACGGCGCTCCAGATCACCGACGGTCAGCGGATGAGCTAAGACAGGCCCTCTGTCGTCGCAGGGGCACCACTAGACCCACTGCACCCTTCGTGATAGACTCACGAGTGCGCCGCCCTGTGAGGCGGCGCTTGTACGGAAAAACCCTACCAGGTGGTTCTCATGAGTGACATGATCAAGGCCGTCGAGGCTGCAGCCAACCCGCAGATCCCCGAGTTGCACGCGGGCGATACGGTCAGCGTGCACCTGCGCATCAAGGAAGGCGACCGCGAACGAATTCAGGAGTTCCGCGGCACGGTGATTCGTTTCCGCAAGGGCGGCAACGACGCCAACTTCACCGTGCGGCGCCTGGCGTCGCACGGCGTCGGCGTGGAGCGGACCTTCCTGCTGCGCTCGCCGCGCATCGAGAAGGTCGAAGTGCAACGCCACGCCAAGGTCCGCCGGGCCCAGCTGTACTACCTGCGGGACCTTGCCGGCAAGCGGGCGCGCCTGGAAGAGCGCCGCAAGGAGTAGCGCGGCGCACGCCGTAACGGGTGCACACCCCTGGTGCACCCGAAGGGGTGCCCTGGGGGTGCACCTTTTCTTTTCGGCCGGGATGACTCCTGTGTCCTCACCTCCCATCGGTGTTTTCGACTCCGGCGTCGGCGGGCTCTCGATCGTGCGGGAGATGCGCCGGCAAATGCCCACCGAGGACATCCTTTACTTTGCCGACCAGGCCCACGTGCCCTACGGCCCGCGCCCGATGGAGGAGGTGCGGGCCTTCTCGGAGGGCATCACGCGCTTCCTGCTGGGCGAGGGCGCCGACCTGATCGTCGTTGCCTGCAACACCGCCTCGGCGGCGGCGCTGAAGCAGCTGCGGCAGGCCTTCCCCGAGGTCCCCTTTGTGGGCATGGAGCCGGCCGTCAAGCCGGCGGCCGAGGTCAGTCGATCACGCGTCGTCGGCGTGCTGGCGACGCCCGCCACCTTTCAAGGTGAGTTGTACGCCTCAGTCGTCGAGCGATTCGCGCAAGGCGTGCGCCTGATCAATCAAACCGTGCCGGGGCTGGTCGAGCAAATCGAAGCCGGCCATCTCGACACGCCGGCCACGGAGGATCTGATCCGCCGCGCGCTGGCGCCGATCCTGCAGGCCGGCGCCGATACGATCGTCCTGGCCTGCACCCACTACCCCTTCGTGATCCCGGTGATCTCGCGCCTGGCCGGCCCGGGCGTTGCCGTCATCGATCCGGCGCCGGCTATCGCCCGCCAGGCGGCGCGGTCTCGAACCGCGGAATCCGACGCGGGTTCCTCCCGGCAAGGCAAGCTGACCCTGGTGACGAGCGGCCCTAGGGCCGAGTTGGCGCGCCTTTCCCCGACGCTGGTCGGTGAGCAGGCTGAAACGCGCCATGCCCGATGGCACGGCCCGCGCCTGATGTCCGAGCCGACCTGAGCCGCAACCCTCCGGCGCGCCCCTGCAGATCTAGCCGCAGCCCTTTCCGGCAGGCCCCCGCTTGAGCTCCAGCTTCACTCTCTCCCCGTAGGCCAGGTCGTACGCCTCTGGATCCGGGAACGAGGCCGGGTAGCCTTCGCCCAGCGCCGCGGCGAATGAGTGGCTCACGGCGGCGTCTTCCGCCGCGGCGATGGCCGAAATATGGTCATCGCCCTCGGCGAAGACATCCAGCCAGCCGTTGATGCCGCCTTCGAGGATGTAGGCGTTCATCACGCTTTCCGCCACCATCGTCTTCCAGATCTCGGTGGCGGCGGCCTCGTCATTCGACATGACGAGGAAGACCGTCGTCGCCGGTTCGAGGCGGAACTTCGGCAGAAGCTTGGGCAGCTCCTCCGGGGTGATGTGCCGGGCGTCGGCCAGATGGAAAAGGTTGTAGTCGGACTCCGAGCGGGCATCGAGCAGCACCAGCGACAAGTCGTGCTCGTGCATCAGGTGCAGCACCTCGCCCGGCTGCACCTGGACCTGGCGCTCCTTCCGCGCGGCGGTCTTGGCCGGCTCAACGGCCGCCCAGCGGCCCGCCGTCGACGGCTGCCGCGGCTCGGCCGGCCTGTCTACGCGGTCTTCTTGCTGCCTTCCGCTACCGGCTCGTCGATCGACGGGAAGGTGGCGACCCCGGCGACGAAGTCGCCCTGCTTGAGGTTCACGACGTGCACGCCCATCGTCCCCCGTCCGGCGAGTTTGATCTGATCCATCTTCGTCCGCAGCACGATCCCGCCGGACGAGATGATCGTCAGATCGTCGTCGGCGTGCACCACACGCGCCGCGGCGATCGGGCCGGTCTCGCCGAACTTCTCGCGGCTGAGCGTCATCACGCCCATCGTGCCCCGTCCCTTGGCGGGGTACTCCTTTAGCGGGGTGCGCTTGCCGAAGCCCTTGCGCGTCACGACAAGCAGATCCCCCTTCCGGTCGACGACGTCCATTCCGCTCAGCCGATCGCCCTTCCTCAGGCGTATGGCGCGCACACCGGCCGCCGGGCGCCCCATCGGCCGCACCAGCTTCTCATGGAAGCGCAGCGCCTGGCCTTTCTCGGTGACCAGGATCAAATCGTCTTTGCCCGCCGTCAGGCGCACCCAACCTAGGACGTCTCCCTTCTCGAGGGAGATGGCGATCAGGCCCGAGGGACGCACGGCGGCGAACTCCGAGAGCGCCACCCGCTTGATCTTGCCGTTGCGGGTGACCATCGTGCAGAAGTTGGCGGCGGCGAAATCCGGAACGGCGACGGAGGCGGTGATCGTCTCGTCCGAGGCCAGCGCCAAGATGCCGGCCATCAGCACGCCCCGCGCCGTCCGGTCGGCGTCGGGAATCTGATAGGCCTTCTCTGAGTAAACCTTGCCGCGGTCCGAGAAGAAGAGGACCGTGTCGAGCGAGCGCGCCGGGAACAGCATCACCAGCTCGTCCTCGCCGCGCGTCGAGTGTCCCGTCACGCCGCGGCCGCCCCGCCCCTGGCGCCGGTAACTCTCGGTGGCGACGCGCTTGATGTAGCCGCGCTCGGTCAGGCTGACCAGCACCGCCTCATCCGCCACCAGGTCCTCTTCGCGGAATTCCTCCGTCGCATCCGGCGAGATGCGCGTGCGACGCGCGTCGCCGTACTTCTGGGCGACGTCGCCCAGGTCGTCCCGGATCAGGGCCAAGATCTTCTTGGGATGGGCGAGCAGGTCTTCCAGGTGGGCGATCTGGCCAAGGATTCCCTTGTGCTCGTCCTCGATCTTCTTGCGCTCCAGCGCCGCCAACCGGCGAAGCTGCAGGTCGAGGATCGCCTGCGCCTGGATGTCCGTCAACGCGAACTGCTTCATCAGGCGCTCTTTGGCCACGTCGGCGTCTGGGGACTTGCGGATCGTTTGGATGACTTCGTCCAGGTGGCCCAGGGCGATCAGCAGGCCTTCCAGGACGTGGGCCCGCGCCCGCGCCTTGGCCAGCTCGAATTCCGACCGGCGGATGATGACCACCCGCCGGTGCTCGACGTACAGCTGCAGCGCCCGCTTCAGCGAGAGCAGTCGCGGTTCGCCGTCGACCAGCGCCAACAGCTGGATCCCGAAGGACGTCTGCAGCGGCGTGTACTTGAAGAGCTGGTTGAGCACCTTGCGCGGCTGGGCGCCCTTGCGCAATTCGACGACCAGGCTCAACCCGCGCCGGTCGGATTCGTCGCGCAGATCGGCGACGTCGTCCAGGCGGCCCTCGCGCACCAGCTCGGCGATGCGCTCGATCAGGCCGGTCTTGTTGACCATGTAGGGGATTTCGGTGATGACGATCCGATGCCGGCCGCCGGACTGCTCCTCGATCTGGGCCTGGGCCCGCACCACCAGCCGCCCCTTGCCCGTGCTGTAGGCCTGCTTAATGCCCTCCACCCCGACGATCATCCCGCCCGTCGGGAAGTCCGGGCCCGGGACGTGGGCCATCAGATCGTCGACGGTCACGTCGTCGAGCCGGTCGTAGGCCTCGATCAGATGGCGCAGGGCGCTGGTCAGCTCCCCCAGGTTGTGGGGCGGGATGTTGGTCGCCATGCCAACAGCGATTCCGGTAGAGCCGTTGAGCAGCAGGTTGGGCAGTCGGGAGGGGAGGATCAGCGGTTCTTTGAGGGAGCCGTCGAAGTTATCGCCGAAGTCGACGGTCTCTTTCTCGATATCGACCAGGAGCTCTTCGGCCATGCGAGCCAGGCGGGCCTCGGTGTAGCGCATCGCCGCCGGCGAGTCGCCGTCGATCGAGCCGAAGTTGCCCTGGCCGTCGACCAACATGTAGCGCATGGCGAAGTCCTGCGCCATGCGCGCCATGGCATCATAGACCGCCGCATCGCCGTGGGGGTGGTACTTGCCGAGCACCTCGCCCACAATCCGGGCCGACTTGCGGTGCGGCCCGGTGGAGCGGATGCCCATGTCGTGCATGGCATACAGGATGCGGCGGTGGACCGGCTTCAGGCCGTCGCGGGCGTCCGGCAGGGCGCGCGCCACGATCACGGACATGGCGTAGTCGAGATACGCCCCGCGCATCTGCTCGTCGATGTCGACTTGGCGAACCTGACCGATCTCCATTCGCCTCTTTTCCTAGCTTCCGGGGAGCTCGAAGCTCCCCGGAAGCTCAATTTTACCTTCCGGGCCTTGTGAAAGCCAGCGCGAGGCCATTGCGGGCAGCGTATGTGGGGGCTAAACTGGTAATCGTCCCGTCTGTGGGCGGGAACAGCCGCCGGGAGCGAGTCCATGAAACGCGTCTTCACCATCCTTGTCATCATCCTGCTGGTGGTCATCATCCTGGTTGGGGCCCTGGCGCTCCTGATCCGGCAGTCCTTCCCGCAGACTTCGGGCGAGGTCAGCTTGCCCGGTCTCCACAGCCCGGTTGAAGTCCTGCGGGACGGCATGGGCATCCCCCACATCTACGCCCAGGACGAGCACGACCTGTTCATGGCCCAGGGCTACGTCCACGCTCAGGATCGCTTCTGGCAGATGGACTTCTGGCGGCATGTCGGCGCCGGCCGCCTGGCGGAGATGTTCGGGGACAGCCAGGTCGAGACCGACGCCTTCATCCGGACGCTCGGCTGGCCGCGCCTGGCTGAGCAGGAGTGGGAGGCGGCCGACGAGGAAATCAAGTCGATCCTGCAGGCCTACAGCGACGGCGTGAATGCCTACCTCGCCGGCCACCAGGGCAGCCGCCTGTCCTTGGAGTACGCCATCCTCAAGCTGACCAACGGGGCTTACGCACCGGAACCGTGGCAGCCCGTCCATTCGCTGACCTGGGCCAAGGCGATGGCCTGGGATCTGGGTGGGAACATGCAGGCCGAACTGCAGCGGGCCGTGCTCCTGCCCCAGCTCGGCGAGGAACGCCTGGCCGATCTGTATCCTACCTACCCGGAGCAGAACCCGATCATCCTGCCGGACTTCGCCCTGGCCGCCTCATCGGCCCCTTCCCCGGCCTCCTCCGCCGACTATGTGGCGGCCGGCGATCGTCTTCAGCTTGTCCTCTCGCGCGTCAATGAGTTGAATCGCCTCACCGGCGGAGGGCTGGGAGGCCTCGGCTCGAACAATTGGGTGGTGGCGGGCTCTCGGTCGAGCACCGGCGCGCCCATCCTGGCCGACGACCTGCACCTGGATATTCGCATGCCCTCGATCTGGTACGAGAACGGACTGCACTGTCTGACCGTGGGTGAGACGTGCCGCTTCAACGTCGTCGGCTTCTCCTTTCCCAGCCTGCCGGCCGTCGTCGTCGGCCACAACGACCGCATCGGCTGGGGCGTCACCAACGCCGGGCCGGACGTGCAGGACCTCTTCCTCGAGCGCATTAACCCCGACAACCCGGATCAGTACGAGGTTGACGGGGAGTGGCAGTCGATGGACGTCCGGGAGGAGATCATCCTCGTCGCCGGCGGGCCGCCGGTGACGATCCGCGTGCGCCAGACGCGCCACGGACCGGTGCTCTCCGACGCCGACGAGGAGCTGCAGGCCCTGGCCGAAGGCCAGGCCATCACCGAGGACAACCCACTGGCCGTCAGCCTGCAGTGGACGGCGCTCGAGCCCTCGTCGATCGTGCGCGCCGCGCTGCACGTCAATCTGGCCCAGAACTTCGACGAGTTCCGCGCCGCGCTGCGGGACTGGGATGTCCCGGCCCAGAATTTCATCTACGCCGACGTCGACGGCAACATCGGCTACCAGATGCCCGGGCGCGTTCCCATCCGCCGCAGCGGCGACGGCACTTTCCCCCAGCCGGGATGGACCAGTCGGGGCGAGTGGTCGGACACCATCCCCTTCGAGGATCTGCCTTACGCCTTCAATCCCGCCGCCGGCTTCATCGCCACGGCCAACAACCGCGCCGTCGACGCCTCCTATCCCTACCTGCTGACGACGATGCCCGACCTGGGCTTCCGCGCGGCGCGCATCGTCGAGCTGCTGCAAGCCCAGGAGACCTTCACCCCCGAGGCCATGCGCCAGATCCAGGGCGACTCCTTCAACGCCGCCGGACCGATCCTCGTGCCGTACCTCCTCGACCTGGACTTCCACGAAAGCGGCCAACCGGCGGATGAAGCCTCGCAGGCGACCGAGCTGGAGACGATCGTCGCCGAACTGGGCACATGGGACGACCACAACGACCTGGGATCACGCGGCGCGGCGATCTTCAACGCCATCTGGCGCCACACGATTCTGCGGACGTTCGGCGACGACCTGCCGGAGGGCTGGCTTCCCGGGGACGAGATGGCCTTTGTCATCGTCGAGAACTTGCTGCGGCGGCCGGGCGACGCCTGGTGGGACGACCTGCGCACGCCGGTGCTCGAGACGCGCGATGAGATCCTGCGCCTGGCCACGGCCGACGCCGTCGCCGAGCTCGAGGATCTTCTCGGGACGAACAGCAACGGGTGGACCTGGGGAGCTCTCCACGGTGCCACGTTCCGCAACGAGACACTCGGCGAATCGGGGATCGGGCCGATCGAGGCGCTCTTCAACCGGGGACCGTACCCGACGGGAGGCGGGGCTTCGATCATCAATGCCACCGGGTGGTCCTACGAAGATGGTTATGACGTGGCCTGGGTCCCCTCCCAGCGGATGGTGCTCGACCTGAGTGATTGGGACGGCGCCCTGGCGATCCACACGACCGGCCAGTCCGGGCACGCCTTCCACCCGCATTACGTCGACATGGCCGATCGCTGGGCACGGGTCGAATACGCGCCGCTCGAATGGAGCCGCACCGTCGTCGAGAGCCACACAAAAGAATCGCTGCGACTGGTCCCGTAGGGGCACGCCATGGCGTGCCCCTACAACTTCGATGCGCTAGCCTCGCGGCCTTCGCGTTTCAGCCGTCCCCCCATCGGTTCGACCGTGATCGGCGACATCCTCAACCGGGCCGCCATAAAGGCAGGGCGCCCTGCTTTCGCCGGGCGCCTTTTTCTCCTCTGGTGAAACCCTCTCCCGCGCAGCGGGAGAGGGGTCAGGGGTAAGGGCCCTACCCCAAGATCACCCTCTGCGTCACGAGCAGGCACATCGTCCCCAGCATGACGACGGCGAGGAAGAGCAGGATCGATATCACCAGGCGTTGACCGGCGGTCATTCCGAACATGCGCCCGCTGCCCGGCGCCCGGTACTCCTCCGCGGGAATAGCGGCTGCGGGTTTGGGGGCGGCCGGCTGTCCCTCAGACAGGTCACGCAGGTTGTCGAACATCCTTCGCTCCTCCGTGATTCCCGGCAGAGTGTAAGTCATTCGGGCCGCGTGTCAACCGGCCCGAAACAAACCCGTTTCCTTCAGAAAACGGGTTTCACGATCAACCCTTCACCGGGCGCATCGCCCGCGCATCGCCGGCGCACAGGACCTGCTCACCGTCGTCCCGCAGCAGCCGGGCTTCCCCTTCCTCCCCGAGGCCCAGGAACCGTCCCTGTTGAACACCGTCTCCCATCTCGACCCGGACGCGCTCACCCCGGAAGGCGAGCCGCTCTTCCCACGCCTGGAGGAACCGCCGCGTCCCCAACTGCGCGTACCAATGTTCCAGCGACCGGACGATGGCGGCGATCAAGCGGGGCCGCGCGATCCTTCGCCCGGCGTGCTCCTCGACGAACGTCGCCGGAAAAGCCAATCCCTCTTCCGGGACGGATCCGCGGCTGACGTTCACCCCAATGCCAAGCACGAGATAGGCCAGTCGATTCCCTTCCCAGGCAGCCTCCGCCAGCACCCCGGCCACCTTCCGCCTGTCGAGCAGGACATCGTTGGGCCACTTGATCCACGCCGCCAGGCCCTGTTGGCGCAATCCATCGGCGACTGCCAGGGCGCCGAGCCCGGACCACCGCAGCGGGTGGCCTTCCGATGGGCGCAGCACCACGCTCATGGCGATTGCCGTCCTGGCGGGGGTCACCCAAGGCGAGCCCCCTTGGCCGCGGCCGCGGCTTTGGTGATCGGCGACGACCACCGTTCCGCTGGCGGCGCCAGCCTGCGCCAGTTGGGCGGCGAACGTGTTGGTGCTACCGAGCGAGTCGAAGGCGTAGAGGGCCTCGCCAAACCGACCCGCCGGAAGCCAGGCGCGCAATTCCTCCCCCAACCGCATGGGGTCATTGTACCGAAGCGCGCACGCCTCGGTGCCAGATGTCGCCTCGGCCGCAAGGGCTTCTCTGCTACAATCGAACGCACGCGATGAAGCAGCTCTGGTCGCCGTGGCGCATGGCGTACATCGAGGACCACAACAGCGAGCCCGGCTGTCTCTTCTGTAACCTGCGTGGCGAAGCGCCGGGCGCAGCCTCCCTGGTGCTGCACCGGGAGGCACGGGCCTTCGTCGTGCTCAATCGCTACCCCTACACCAACGGGCACCTGATGATCGTTCCCGGCGCGCACGTCCCTTCGTTGGAGGACCTCGAACCGGAGACTCTGACCGACCTGATGCTGCTTACCCGTCGGTCGTTGCGGGCGCTGCGGCAGGCCTACGGCGCCGAGTCGTTCAACCTCGGCGCCAACATCGGCGCGTCGGCCGGCGCCGGCGTCGTCGACCACGTGCACCTGCACGTCGTCCCGCGCTGGGCGGGCGACACCAACTTCATGGCCACCACCGCCGCCACGCGCGTCATCCCGGAGGATCTGCAAGAGACCTATCGCCGCTTGGACGGAGCCTGGCGCGCCCCCGCCGCCGCTGCCTGAGCCCGTCCCCACTCCCTCACGGCAGGCGAACATGGACACCCACAACCACGATCACGAGGCCGTCATCCTCAGTGCCGTCCGGACCCCGATGGGGCGCTACCAGGGCGCCCTATCGGCGCTGAGCGCGGCGCAGCTAGGCGCCGCCGCCGTTCAGGCGGCCGTCGAACGTTCCGGGGTGGACCCGCATCGTGTCGACGAAGTCCTGATGGGGAACGCCGTCTCGGCCGGCGTCGGCCAGGCGCCCGCCCGTCAGGCCGCCCTTTTCGGAGGCCTTCCTGACACGGTCCCGGCCTCGACCATCAACAAGGTCTGCGGCTCGGGCCTCAAGGCCTGTATGTTCGGCGCGCAGGCGATCCGCGCCGGCGACGCCGACATCATCGTGGCCGGCGGCATGGAGAGCATGAGCAACGCCCCCTACCTGCTGCGCGCGCGCGGCGGACTGGGCTACGGCGATCAACCGCTTGAGGACTCGCTGCTGCACGACGCCCTGCTCGATCCCTTCGAGAACTGGGTGATGGGCATGGCCGCCGAGTACATCGCCGAGAAGCACGAGGTCACGCGCGAGGCGATGGACCGCTGGTCGCTCGGCAGCCACGAAAAGGCCCTTGCCGCCCTGGACGCCGGGAAATTCAAGGACGAGATTGCCGCCGTCGACGTACCGGGGAAGAACGGGAAGCTGCGCGTCGCCGAAGATGAAACGCCTCGGCGCGATACATCGCTCGAAAAGCTGGCGGCGCTCAAGCCGGCCTTCAAGCCCGACGGCCGGGTGACCGCCGGCAACGCTCCCGGGCTGAACGATGGTGCGTCGGCCGTCGTCTTGGCCAGCCGCCGCGCCGCCGAGGAGATGGGCGCACGGCCGCTGGCGAAGGTCCTGGCCTACACCCAGGCCGCCGTCCCTCCCAAGGAGCTGTTCATCGCGCCCGCCCGCGCGCTGCCGCGCCTCCTACAGAAGCTGGGCTGGCGCTTCGCCGATGTCGACCTGATCGAGCTCAACGAGGCCTTCGCGGCGCAGGTGCTGGCCGACGGCTACGCCCTGCTCGAGGAAGGCTGGGACTGGACCTGGGACAAGGTCAACGTCCACGGCGGCGCCATCGCGCTCGGACACCCGGTCGGCGCGTCGGGGGCCCGCGTCCTGACGACCCTGCTGTACGCCCTGCGCGACCGCGGTCTTCGCACCGGCATCGCCGCATTGTGCCTGGGCGGCGGGGAAGCCGTGGCGATGGCGATCGAACTCGAGCCGTAGGATTTTGTAGCCCCAGGCTTTAGCCTGGGTCCTGCTTCAGCCCGGGTCCTGCGATCCGCCTTCGCCCGGGGTGAAGCCGGGGCACACAACGGCGCATAGAGCTTCTTGGTAGACCCAGGCTTTAGCCCGGGTCCTGCGATCCGCCTTCGCCCAGGCTGGCGCCCGGGGCACAGCGCGACGCGCAGGATCGGCGCTCGCCCGGGCTGACGTCCGGGGCCACAGAAACCACACCCCATCGAGAAGGAAGACGAAACCCATGGACATCAAGCGCATCTTCGTCGTTGGCGCCGGCACGATGGGCAACGGCATCGCCCAGACCGCGGCCGTCTCGGGATACCAGGTGATCATGACCGACGTCGTCCCCGAGGCGCTCGAACGCGGCCGGGCGGCGATCGCCCGCTCGGTCGAGAAGCTGGCCTCCAAGGGCACGCTGACGGACGCTCAGAAGCAGGCCGCCTTGTCCATCGCGACTTCGCCCGATCTCGAGCCGGCGCGCCAGGCCGACCTGGTGCTCGAGGCCGCCACCGAGGACCCGGCGATCAAGCTCCGTCTCTTCGGCGACCTCGACCGTCTGGCGCCGCCAGCGGCCGTCCTGGCCAGCAACACCTCCTCCATTTCCATCACTCGCATCGGAGGCGCCACGCAGCGGCCGGAGAAGGTGATCGGCATGCACTTCTTCAACCCGGTGCCGCTGATGAAGCTGTTGGAAGTCGTGCGCGGGCTGAGCACATCAGAGGCGACGGCGGCACTGGCCTTCAACGTCGGGCGGCGGATGGGTAAGGAACCGGTCGAAGCCAAGGACTCGCCCGGCTTCATCTCGAACCGCATCCTGTGCCCGATGATCAACGAGGCCGTCTTTGCGCTCCAGGAGGGGCTGGGCACCGCCGAGGCCATCGACACCGTCATGAAGCTCGGCATGAGCCACCCCATCGGCCCGCTGGCGCTAGCCGATCTCATCGGGCTGGACGTCGTGCTCTTCGTCATGCAGGTCCTGCAGCGCGACCTCGGAGAAGACAAGTACCGCCCCGCCCCGCTCCTGCGCCAGATGGTCGACGCCGGCCGTCTCGGCCGGAAGAGCGGACGGGGCTTCTTCCCCTACGCCTCCTGATCACGGGCAGTCGGGTGGGTATAATGGCCGGCCTCTCGACCGGAGGTCTGCATGCGCCGTTTTGCACCCGTGCTGTCCGTTCTCGCCTGCGGCATCGCCGCGCTGGCCTGCGCCGCCCCGAGCGGAGGCGATGACGTCGTCCTGACCAGCGTCGCCGCGACGCTCACCAGTATCGCCGCCGCCGCGCCAACCGAAACGCCCACGCCGGAGCCAACACCGACCCCGGCGCCGCTGCCCCCTCGCCTGTGGAAGTCCTACAGTTCCGGCGGCGCCACCGGCTGGTGGCTCGAGAACGGATCCGCCAAGGAAGTGACGCTGCCCGTGGAGCCGGGCCAGTATTACGACTACTCGCCGGTCAACGGCAAGATGCTGTACGCCTCCCACTTCGCCACGAGCGGCGCCGGCCCGGGAAATCTAGCCGTCTCGGACCTGTGGATGGTCGACTATCCATCGGGATCCCCGACGGTCTTGATCCCCACCGATACCGTCGTCGAAGCCCTGTGGGCGCCGGACGGCTCCGGTGTCGTGTACATCGGCGCCACGCCGACCACCTACGAGCTCCGCTACCGCTCTCTCGCCGGCGATGAACGCCTCCTGGCGAGCAACGTCGCACCGACGTGGGGCATCTCTCCGAGCGGAAGCCATGTCGCCTTCACCCGGGAGACGGGCTACGAAGTCCCGGGCGCCCCTGGGTTGTTCGTCGTCTCTACGGCGGGAGGGCCGGAGACGATGGTGTCTTCCGCCGACCGTCACGGGGCAGGCAGCATCGAGGATCGGCCAATGTGGTCGCCGGACGAGACACGTCTGGCGCTGCCGAACTACGGCTTCGCCCCTGGGAACCTGGTCCTCGCCGCCGCAGATGGCAGCCTGGACACCCCCCTCGGTTTCACCGCGGAGGTCGCTGCCGATCCAGTGCTGGGGAGCTTTCCCTCGGCGGTGCTATGGCACCCAGACGGAAAACAACTGGCAGGCGTGTCGAACTACACTGAGGGAATGGGGGGACCCTGGGCGCTCGTCCTGTACCGGCTGGCCGCCGACGGCCACACCGTCGTCTCGGGCGCGCGCTTAGGGACGGGCTTCACCCTCATCGACTGGAACGTACCCGGGCAGTCGGTCTACGTCGTCGATGAGAACAACCAGGTCGCCCTGGTGACCCTCCCATGAAAGGGCCGACGCTAAGAGCCGCCTCGATCTCGCTGCTCCTCGGCGCAATTGCCTTCGCCGGCTGCACGGCGACGCCCGGATTTTCCCCCGAGGAGGCCGCCACGGTTGCGGCGCTCGGTGAGACCACGCCGACCGCCGCCGCGCCGCCGA
>CAYUWF010000019.1:24558-27733 GCA_964448245.1 uncultured Anaerolineaceae bacterium
GCCGCCACGGTTGCGGCGCTCGGTGAGACCACGCCGACCGCCGCCGCGCCGCCGACAGCCGAGGAGCACGCCCTGCCTGCCGAATCTCCGACGGCCGCCCCCGCCGCGCTCTACGTCGCTTACACCGATGGAGGCAACGTCGCTTTCCTGGCGGGGGCGGGCCCGGCGGCGGTGTTGACGGCCGGCGCAGGCGTCGAGCAGGTCCGCCTTTCCGACGATGGGCGGAAGATCGCCTACACACGGCGTCCCGTAGTCGGCCAGCCGGTCGAATTGCGCGCGGTGAACAGCGACGGGTCGGGGGACGCTTTGCTGATGGGCCCCGCCGATTTCGACGCGCTCTATCCACTCGACGGCGCGCTGCACCACGACCTCAGCCAGTTTGAGTTCATCCCGGGCACCCACACCCTGCTGATCAACACGTATTCCTTCTTCGAAGGTCCCGGCCTGGCCAAGCATGATGACCTGCTTCGGATCGACAGCGACATCCTGGCACGCACGATGCTTCTGGCGCCGGGCACCGGCGGCGACTTCGCCATTTCCCCCGACGGACGATACCTGGCGCTGACCCGCCCCAACACGGTTGAGGTCCGCCTGGCCGACGGCACGCCGTCGGGCTCGGGCGTGATCACGTATGAGCCGGTGATCACCTATTCCGAATATGCCTACTATGCCCAGCCGGTGTGGAATCCCGAGTCGTCGACGATCGGCGTGGCCATCCCGTCAGCCGATCCCCTGGCGCCGTCGACGTCCGGCACGATATGGCGGCTCCCGATTGGCGCCTCGGCCTCGCTGGTCAGCACGATCTTGGGTCAGTTCTTTTTCCCGTCCTTCAACGCGCCACTGCTTTCGCCCGACCTGTCCCAGGTATCCTACGCCCGGCCCACCGCGATCCCCAACGTGTCGAACCTGTACCGGGCATCCGCCGACGGCAGCGGCGAGACTCTGATCGCCACGTACTCGTTCTGGGGCGGATGGTCGCCGGACAGCTCGCGCTTCGTCTTCAGCCCCGACGACCCGATGAACCTCGAGCTGGGGGACCTGGCGGGAGGCACGGCACCGCTCGTCATGGGCAGCGGGCTGAGGTGGTTCAGCTCCACGGACTTCCTCTATCTTTCGGGTTCGATGGCGGCCTGGACGCTCCAGCGCGGAAGGATCGGCGCGCCGACGACGCCGCTCGCCTCGCCCGCCGGCGACTTCATCGACTACGACTTCGCCGATCCGTAGCCCGGCCAGACCCGTCTTCTTACGGAAGACGGGTTTGTTGCGTCTCCTGCCACGCCATCACCGCCATCGGGTTGTCGCCGGGCAGCAGGCGGGCGGCGACCGATGCCAGGCGATAAACGCGGCGGAAGTAGCGCGGCATGCGCGCTTCGTCCCGAAACGAGACGAAACCGTAGCGCAGATAGAAGCCGGCCAGGTGGGAGCGGCACATCAGCCACAGCGGCGGCCCCGCTTCGGCCATCAAGCGGCGGATGATCTCCGACGCCACACCCCGGCTGCGCCACTTGGGGCGCACCGCGATCGAGGCCAACTCGCGCGAT
The DNA here is from genome assembly GCA_964448245.1 of uncultured Anaerolineaceae bacterium. Taxonomy (GTDB): domain Bacteria; phylum Chloroflexota; class Anaerolineae; order Anaerolineales; family E44-bin32; genus DATEVL01. The sequence goes on from CAYUWF010000019.1 coordinate 26,100, forward strand.
CCGTCTCGATGCGGCTTCACCTGTCCGCAGCCGATCAGCTTCCCTTGCCGATCGATCGCCACCAGGAAACGCCGCCAGTCCAGGTCGCGCGGGTTGATTCCCACCCGGAAGATCAGCGAACGGATGGCCCCGGCGTCGGTGGCGGTCGCTGCCCGGAAACCCATCTCATCCTCGAGACTCATGCTGATCCGCTCAGCCTTCCGCGCGCTTGAGCATCTCCTCCAGGACGGCGCGGGTCTTCTGGGGATCGGCCTTTCCCCCCGACCGACGCATCACCTGCCCGACAAACCACCCGATCAGGGTGGCCTTTCCGCCACGGTACGCCGCAACCTGCTCGCCGCTCTTGGCCAACACGGCGCGCGCGATCGCTTGCAGCTCCCCCTCGTCGGAGACCTGGGCCAGGCCCTCGGCCGTCACGATCTCCTCCGGTCGCCGGCCGGACTGCTCGACCTGCTCCAGCAAGTCCTTCCCGGTGTTGGTCGTGATCTGGCGCGCCTCGACCAGACGGATGATCGCCGACAGGTCGGCGGGCATGAGGCGCAGAGCGCCGGCGGTCAGTCCCCGCTCCCGCAGGAGACGCATGACGTCGTTCATCATCCAGTTGGAGACCGTCTTGGCCTGACCCTCGAGCGCCGCCACGGTCTGCTCGAAGTAGTCCGAGAGGCTGCGCTCCTCCGTCAGGATTTCGGAATCGTAGGCCGGGAGCCCGTACTGCTGGACGAAGCGCGCGCGGCGAGCGAGCGGCAATTCGGGGAGCGCGGCCAGAGTCGCCGCGCGCCAAGCGGGGTCGAGGTGGAGCGGCAGCAGGTCCGGCTCACGGAAGTAGCGGTAGTCCGCCTCGGTTTCCTTCGCGCGCATCTTGCGCAGGCTGCCGGTGTCCTCATCCCACTCGAGCGTCCAGGCTTCGATGCGCCCGCCCGACTCGATCTCTCGGCGCTGCCGTGCGATCTCGGCCTCGATCGCCGCCCGCAGATTCTCGATCGAGTTGACGTTCTTGATCTCGGTCTTGGCCTGGAGGGGCGCGCTCCCGGCCGGCCGCAGCGAGACGTTGCCGTCGCAGCGCAGCTGGCCCCTCTCCATGTCGCCTTCCGAGATCCCCAGCCAGCGCACCAGCTGCCGCAGGCGGATGAGATACTGCGCCGCTTCATCCGCCGAGCGCAGATCGGGGCCGGTGACCATCTCGATCAGCGGCACGCCGCAGCGATTGAAATCGATCAAGCGGCGCTTCCCCTGATGGACGGTCTTGCCGGCGTCCTCCTCCAGATGCAGTTTCCAGATCGAGACCCGCCGCACGGTGCCATCCGGCAGCGGCAGGTCGAACGCGCCGCCGCTGGCCAACGGTTCGTCATACTGGCTGATCTGGTAGCCCTTTGGCAGGTCCGGGTAGAAGTAGTTCTTGCGCGCGAAGTACGACTCGTCGTGGATCACCTCGGCGCCGACGGCCGCCGCCAGGCGCACGGCCTTCTCCACCGCCGCCTGGTTGAGCACCGGCAGAACGCCCGGCAGGCCGGTGCACACCGGGCAGATGTTCGTGTTGGGCGGGTCGCCCCACGAATCGGCTTTGCAGCCGCAGAAGATCTTGCTGCGGGTGTTGAGCTGGATGTGCGTTTCCAGGCCGATGACGGCTTCGAGGT
>CAYUWF010000020.1:0-23905 GCA_964448245.1 uncultured Anaerolineaceae bacterium
CGCGGCGTCCCCCGAAGATCCTGGTCTTCGGGGTTCGTTTTTCCGCCTCCGCGTGGAGGGCGCCGCCTCGCCTGCCCCGCCCGAAGGTTGGTGCGGGGTGGTGTTTTCTTGGCCGAATCGAGACAGGCACCTTCTTCGACAACCGAACCGGGGTCGTTCCGACCACCGGGCGCGGCGACGCGCGCTCTGTTCTTCGTGCTTCTGGCGGCCGGGACGATCCTGGCCTGGTACGCCATCACACGCTGGGGCGGCCTGCCGGGGTTTCTGCTCCCCTCGCCCGCCGCCGTCGGGGATCGTCTCCTCGCCGTCGTGCGCGATGGATCTCTCGTTCGCCACACGCTAGTGACGCTGTCGGAAGTCCTCGCCGGACTGGGCCTGGGAGTCACGGCAGGGGCGTCGCTGGGATACTGGCTGGCCAAGTCGCCGCGGGCCGAGCGCCTGCTCTCGCCCTACATCATCGCCTCACAGGCGATCCCGATCGTGGCCATCGCGCCGCTGCTGATCATCTGGCTCGGGCCCGGCCGTCCGTCGAAGATCCTGATCTGCGCCCTGATCGTCTTCTTCCCGATCCTGATCAGCACCATCGCCGGCATTCGCTCGGTGCCGTCCGACCTGCGCGATCTGATGCGCTCGCTGCGGGCCACCCGCGGGCAGACCCTGCGGCTGCTCGAGGTGCCGGCGGCGGCGCCCTTCTTCCTGGGCGGCTTGAAGATCGGGTCGACCCTGGCCGTCATCGGCGCTGTGGTCGGGGAGTTCGTCGGGGCGGACGAGGGCTTGGGATTCCTGGTCAACCTCGGCCGGGGCCTCTACGATACGGCGCTTGTTTTCACCGCTCTTTTGGTGCTGGTCGCTATGGCGCTCGGCTTGTACAGCCTGGCGGCGCTCCTGGAGCGGAGCACGCTCAGCTGGCGCGAGATCGACAAGGATCATTGAAATGAAGACACGCCTGGTCCCACCCTGCCTTCTGCTGCTCGTTGTGCTTCCCGGCTGCACCGCCACGGCCATCCCCACGCCGGGGTTGCAGACGATTCGCCTGCCGATGGGCTACCTGCCGAGCGTCCAATACGCTCCGTTCTATGTGGCCGATGCCCGCGGCTACTTCGCCGAGGAAGGCCTGGCGCTGGAGTTCGACTACGCCTTCGAAACCGACGGGGTCAAACTCGTCGGCGCCGGCGAGCTGCCGTTCTCGCTGGCGTCGGGCGAGCAGGTCCTCCTGGCGCGCCAGCAGGACCTGCCGGTGGTGTACGTCCTGGGGTGGTGGCAGGCGTACCCGGTGGCGATCGCCGCAGTCGCCTCCAGCGGAATCGACGAGCCGGCGGACCTGGCGGGTCGCACGATCGGGATCCCGCTTCTCGGCGGCGCTTCCTACATCGGGTATGCGGCACTGATGGCTGCCAACGGCCTGCCGACCGACGCGGCAACCCTCCAGGTGATCGGATTCACGCAGGTCGAGGCGCTGCAGGCCGGCCAGGTGGAGGCGGCGGTGGTCTACGCCAACAACGAGCCGATCGTCCTGGAGAGCCAGGGAGTGCCCGTGAATGTCATCCGCGTCGCCGATTACGTGACCTTGGCCTCGAACGGGATCATCACCAACGAAACGACCCTGCTCGACCATCCGGACCTGATCCGCCGCATGGTGCGGGCCACTCTGCGTGGGTTACAGGACACCCTCGATGACCCCGAGGCGGCCTTCGAGATCTGCAAGGACTACGTGGAGGGTCTCTCGGGAGAGGCCGAGGCCGTCCAGCGCAAAGTGCTCGAGGAGAGCCTTCGCTTCTGGGAGGCGGAACGGCTCGGGTTCAGCCCACCCGAGGCCTGGCAGAACATGCAGCAGGTCATGCTCGACGCCGATCTTCTGACCGCTGCGCAGGATCTCGATCGGGCCTACACCAACGAGTTCGTCCCATGATCTCCGCTCCGCCCCAGGCGATCCTCGAGGCGCATCGCCTCTCCAAGTCGTTTCCCAACGCGCACGAGCCTCTGGCGGTGCTCGAGCAGGTCAGCCTGGCCGTCGCTGCCGGGTCGTTCGTCTGCGTCGTGGGTCCGTCCGGCTGCGGCAAGACGACGCTGCTCCGTCTGCTGGCCGGCCTGACCGCTCCCACGGGCGGGGAGGTCATCTTCGAAGGTGCGCGGCTGGATCGGCCCCGGCGCCGGATCGGTTTCGTCTTCCAGCAGTCGAACCTCATGCCGTGGCGCAGCGCCCTGGATAACATCCGCCTGCCGCTCGAGCTGCAAGCGCGCCCGCCGGCCGAGCAGACGCAGCGCGCCCGGGACATGGTGGCGCTGGTCGGCCTCGGCGGATTCGAGGCGGCGCTGCCGCGCGATCTCTCCGGCGGCATGGCGCAGCGTGTGGCGCTGGGCCGGGCCCTGGTCCACGAGCCGGACCTGCTGCTGCTCGACGAGCCCTTCGGCGCGCTCGACGCGCTGACGCGCGAGCGGATGGCGTTCGAGCTCCTGCGCCTGTGGTCGGCGCGCCCGGTGACGATCGTGATGGTCACCCATTCGATTTCCGAGGCGATTCTCGTCGCCGATCAGGTGGTGGTCTTGAGCCCGCGGCCGGGGAAGGTACGCCTCGTTCTCGACGTGCCGCTGGCGCGGCCGCGCACCCTGGAGCAGACCCACACCTCGGCTTTCGGGGAGTTGGCTCGGCAGGTGCGGGCGAATCTGTAGGGTGAGGACCGGCTGCACATCGCCCCGGGTTTCCCGGGGGGGCGATCGACTCAAGACAGATGTCATTGCGAGCCGGCGGTCTCCCGCCGGCTCGCAATGACATCGAGCCCTGCGAAAGGATGGAGCCTAGCCGGCGGCGATATCCTTGGACGCCGCCTTGGCCCGCCGCCGTCTCGCCGACCGCACGATCAGGAAGACCGGCAGCCCGACGAGCAGGGCGACGGGAAGGACGCAGATCGCCAGCCAGATGGCGGCGTCGGCCAGCCGCTCCAGAGTCCGGACGAGCGCCTCGACGGCGGCCTTGACCGTGCCTCGAGGCTGCCAGCCCGCGATCTCGATCGGCTGGGCCGCCGCATCCGGGATCAGTTCGGCCGTGATGGAGGAGAACGCCGCCGATTCCTCGTAGTACTGCATCTGGCCGCGTACCATCTCGATCTCGCCGCGCACGCTCACCAGCTGGTTGTAGACAGCCAGCACGTCCTCCGTCTTCTCGGCCGAGTCCATGATCTCGGTCAACTGCTCTTCGGCCGCCTGCAGGTTGCGCAGGCGGGACTCGAGATCGACGTACTGCGCCGTGACGTCTTCGCCGATGACGTTCTCGCTGCGCACCTCGACGGCGTCGGCCTTGATCTCTTCCAGCGCCGCTTCCAGCTTCTCGGCCGGCACGCGCACGCTGATCGAGGCGTTGTCGGCCGTCAGGCCGTCGCCGTAGGATGACTTGTAGATGTAGGACGAAACGACGTAGCCGCCCATCGACTCCGTCATCTGGCGGATGGCGGTGGCCTTGGCCACCGGGTCGGTGACGACCATCGACAGCGACGCCGTTTGGATCACCAGCCGGTCGACGTCGGTGGCGGCGCCCGAAGCCACGGCCTGGCGAGCGAAATCGGCCTCCGCGGGGTCCTGCATCTCGACCGCCGCATCGCCGGCCACCATGCCAACCGAAGGTTCCCCGTAGTAGGGCGGAGCCGAATTGGCGAGCAGGCCGGATGAGCAGGACGCCAGCAGGAGTGCCGGGACCAGCAGCGCCAGGGCGAAGAGCTTCTTCATTCGTTCCTCCTTGTCGGGGCAAGCCGACGCTTCACGCGGTAAGACGCTCGGGGAGAGGCGGAGGTTCCCGTCCTACCACCCGGACATCAGCCGCAGCGCCTGGCGTTCCGGCAGGCCCGCCGCCAGCATCCGGTCGCGCACGGAGGCGGTGTCGTAGGGCACGCGATGCGCCTGCCAGGTGCCGGCGTGGATATCGAGCACGGCATACGCGGCGCGCGGGTCCATGTCCCGCGGCTGCCCGACCGATCCCGGGTTGAGGATCATCCGCGGATCGAGCTCCAGGGGCTGTTCCCACGAGACGGCGACGAACGCCGCCTGGGTGTCGCCGGGCGGGCGATGGAAGATCAGCGGCAGATGGGAATGGCCGATCAGGCAGTAGTTGGTCGAGAAGGAGTCGAAGTTGCCGTCGGCCGTCTCGACGTCGAGGATGTACTCCCACACCGGCTGCCGCGGACTGCCGTGCGCCAGCGTGAAATCCTCGAAGGAGATCCGGCTGGGGAGCGAACGCAAGTAGGACGTGTTCTCGGGGAGCAGGTGTTCTATCGTCCAGGCTGCCGCCGCGCCGGCATCCGAGTTGAAGCGCGAGAGAGGAATGATGCCGAGCGCCGCCTGGTCGTGGTTGCCGATCAGGCACAGCAGCCCGGGGAGCGAGCGCACGCGCTCGATGACCTCGTTGGGGTCCGGTCCATACCCGACGAGATCGCCTAGGCACCAGACACCGTCGAAGGGGTCGGCGTCCTGCAGCACGGCTTCCAGAGCGGTCAGGTTAGCGTGGACGTCGGAGACAACTAGGACGCGCATCGCCCGGATGGTATCACGAGGCGATACCGGAGGAAAGCGGGAGGAAGGGGGGTACGTGCTTGTAGGCCCCCCGTGCCGGACGTATAATGCCGGCCGCTCATGCCCATTCTGGACGACCACTCTCTGGAATTCCTCAGCCACAGCCCGGAGCAAACGCGGCGCGTCGGCGTGCGGCTCGGAGAGATGCTGCACGGCGGCCACGTCATCTGCCTGGACGGGGATCTCGGATCGGGAAAGACGACGCTGACGCAGGGCATCGCCCGCGGCTGGGGCGCGCTCGACTCGGTCACCAGCCCGACCTTCGTGCTGGTCAACGAATACCACCGCGCAGACGCCGAGGTGCTGTACCACGTCGACGCCTTTCGGCTGGCCACCACCGCAGAAGCGCGGGCGATGGGGCTGGGCGAGCTGTTCGAGCAGGGCCGCGTCGTCGTTGTGGAATGGCCGGCGCACGTCGACTCGATCCTGCCGAGCGATCGCCTGCGGGTGGGCATGAGCTGGGTCGACGACTCGCGGCGGGACTTGCGCTTCGAGGCCGGCGGCGCGGCCCACCTGCGGCTGCTCGGCGAGTTCCGCAAGGCCGCCTTCGGCGGTTGACATGCTCCTGGCGATCGACACAGCCACCGAGATGATCGGCCTGGCCGTCACGGATGGCGAGCGAATCCTGGCCGAGCAGGTCTGGTTCGCGCCGCGCCGCGCCACGGTGGAGCTCGCCCCCGAGGCGGCGCGGCTCCTTCGGCGGATCGGGGTGCCGGAAACCCAGCTCACGGGGCTGGCGTTGACGATCGGGCCCGGGTCGTACTCGGGTCTGCGCATCGGGCTGGCGTTCGCCAAGGGCCTGGCCTCGGGCCTCGGGCTGAAAATCGTCGCCGTCCCGACCCTGGAAGTGCTGGCGATGGGCCAGCCGCCGCGGTCCGAGCCGATGCTGACGCTGCTGCCGGCCGGGCGCGGGCGTTGGGCGGGCGCATGGTACAAATGGAGCAAGCGCAGGTGGAAGGCCGAAGGCGCCCTGCGGCTGCTCGATCACAGCCAATGGGCCGAGGTGCTCGAGCGACCGAGCTACGTCTGCGGGGAATTGGATCCCGAAACGCGCAAAGCACTCGCCGCGGAACGGCACGCCATCCTGGCCCCGCCCGAGCTCTCGATACGCCGTCCAGCAGTGCTGGCGCAGATCGGCTGGGAGCGGCTGCGCACACGAAAGGCGAGCGATCCGGTCGACCTCGTTCCGTTGTACTCGGCCCCGGCCGAAGGCGAGCGGGCATGAGGCCGCTTGCGGAAGGCCTCATCCTGCGCGCCATGTCGCTCGAGGATGTTCCGGCGGTGGCCGCCATCGATCGCCAGTCCTTCCCACTGCCGTGGTCGGAGAACAGTTTTCGCTCCGACCTGACGACGAATCCGGCGGCGCACTTGCTGGTGGCCGAACAGGCGGCGGCCGACGGGCGGCGTATCGCCGGCTACGCCGGTTACTGGCTGGTGATCGACGAGGCCCACCTGAGCACGCTGGCCGTCACGCCCGCGCTGCGGCGGCGGGGAATTGCCGAACGGATCCTGCGCGAGGCCATGCGGCACGCCGCCCGCCTGGGCGCCGACATGATGACCCTTGAAGTGCGCGTTTCGAACGATCCGGCGCGCCGCCTGTATGAGAAACTTGGGTTCCGCGTCGTCGGCCGACGCCCGCACTACTACAAGGACAATCTCGAGGATGCGATACTGATGACGCGCGACCGGCTGGCCGAAGCCGCCAGGACGAATGGGCGAGGACATGCAGGCTGATCAAGAGCTGCGGCAGTTGGCGGGGACGATCCAGTCCTGCACCGACTGCCAGCTCCATCAGGCGCGCAAGCTGGCCGTGCCCGGCGAAGGCCCGTCGGACGCGGCCGTCATGTTCATCGGCGAAGGACCGGGCTTCCATGAAAACGAACAGGGCCGGCCTTTCGTCGGCGCCGCCGGCGGTTTTCTCGAGGAACTCCTGGCCGGATTGGGCCTGACGCGCCAGCAGGTCTTCATCAGCAACGTGGTCAAGTGTCGGCCGCCGGGGAACCGCGACCCGGCGCCGGAAGAGATGGAGGCCTGCTCCAAATACCTGGAGGCGCAAATCCGGATCGTCAATCCCCGCATTATCGTCACGCTGGGGCGGTTCTCCATGGCTCGCTTCTTTCCCGGCGCGCGCATCAGCGCCATCCACGGCAAGGCGCGCCAGATCGGCGGCCGCACGGTCGTGGCGATGTATCATCCCGCCGCCGCCCTGCACCAGCCGTCGCTGCGGGCCACGGTCGAGGCCGACTTCGCCACCTTGGGACCGCTGCTCCAGGCGGCCGCCGCACCGTCGGCGGAGCCGGATGCCGCCCCCGACGCGATTCAGCTCAGCCTGTTCTGATTCCGTTCGTCGAGGTCTTTCTGCATGGGAGCACAAGAGTCGCCACTGCCGCCTGCCGCCGAGTCGTTGATCGCACGCTTTCGAGAACGCCGCGCCCGGGTTGGGGTCGTCGGCCTGGGTTACGTCGGTCTGCCGCTGGCCGTCGTCCTGGCGGAGGCCGGCTACACCGTCACCGGCGTCGATCTCGATTCCGGCAAAGTGGATGCCCTGCGCCGCGGCCAAAGCTACGTGGAAGACATCCCGGCGGCGACGGTGGCTGCCCTGGTGCGGTCCGGCCGCCTGCAAGTCTCCACCGATTTCTCCAGCCTGGGCGAAGCCGACGGGGTCAGCATTTGTGTCCCGACTCCGCTGCGCAAGACGGGCGATCCCGACCTCTCCTTCATCGTCTCGGCTACCCAGGCCCTGCGCCCGGCGCTCCACGCCGGGATGGTGGTAATCCTCGAATCGACGACCTACCCGGGAACAACGCGCGAACTGGTTCTGCCCGAGTTGGCGACGAGCGGGCTGCGCGTCGGCCAGGACCTGTTCCTGGCCTTCTCGCCGGAGCGCGTCGACCCTGGGCGGTCCGACTGGACGACGAAGAACACGCCCAAAGTGATCGGCGGAATCACGCCCGCCTGTACGGCCGTGGCCGCCGCCATGTACGAAGCGGCGATGGAGACCGTCGTGCGCGTTTCGTCGGCCGAGGTCGCCGAGATGACGAAGCTCCTGGAGAACACCTTCCGCGCCGTCAACATCGCCATGGTCAATGAAATGGCGTTGATGTGCGACCGGCTCGGCCTGGATGTGTGGGAGGTGATCGACGCCGCCAGCACCAAGCCCTTCGGCTTCATGCGCTTCCTGCCCGGCCCGGGGCTGGGCGGACACTGCATCCCGATCGATCCGCTCTACCTGTCGTGGAAGATGAAGTCGATCAAGTACAACGCCCGCATCATCGAACTGGCCAGCGAGATCAACACCAACATGCCCCGCTATGTGGTCGCACGCGTGCAGGACGTGCTCAATGAGCGAGGCCGGGCGCTGCGCGGGGCGCGCCTGCTGGTGATCGGTGTCGCCTACAAGCCGGACATCGGCGACACACGCGAGTCGCCCGCCCTGGACGTCATCGGCCTGCTGCGCGGCAAGGGCGCCGAGGTGAGCTACTACGATCCGTACGTCCCGTCCATCGAACACGAGGGATGGGGACAAACCTGCGTGCCGGATCTGCTGGCCGAGGCCCGGCGCGCCGATTGCGTCGTGATCGTCACGCACCACTCGTCCATCGACTACCGGGCGCTGGTCGAGGCCTCGGCCCTGGTCTTCGACACGCGCAACGCCGCCGGATCGGCCGGCGTGCGCGATCCGAAGGTCGTCCGACTCTAATGGCCGACTACCTGGTGACCGGCGCCGCCGGCTTCATCGGCGCGGCGCTGGTCGAGCGGCTGCTGGAGGATGGGCACCGGGTCTCCGGGCTGGACAACCTGAATGACGCTTATGACCCGCGCCTGAAGGAATGGCGCCTGGCGCGATTGCGCCAGCGGGCCGGCTTCACCTTCTTGGCCGCCGACATCGCCGACCGGACAGGCCTGGAGCAGGCGCTGGGGACGGCGGTTTTCGACGCCGTGTTCAATCTGGCGGCGCGCGCCGGCGTGCGGCCGAGCTTGAAGAACCCGGCGGTCTACTTCGAGACCAATGTCCATGGGGCGCTCAACCTGCTCGACGCCGTCCGCCAGCGCGGCATCCCCAAGTTCGTCCAGGCCTCGACCTCCAGCCTGTACGGCGCGCACAATGCGCGACCGTTCACCGAAGACGCCGACATCTCGCGCCCGCTCTCGCCGTATGCCGCCTCGAAGGGGGCGGCCGAGCTGCTCTGTCACACCTATCACCATCTCTACGACCTGGACGTCACCGTGCTGCGCTACTTCACGGTCTACGGCCCGGCCGGCCGCCCGGACATGAGCCTGTTCCGCTTCATCCAGTGGATCGCTGAGGATCGCCCGGTGATCGTGTATGGAGACGGCCGGCAAGAGCGCGACTTCACCTATCGCGACGACATCGTCGACGGCACGCTGGCCGCCGCGCGGCCACTCGGCTTCGAGGTGATCAACCTGGGCAGCGATCAGCCGCGGTCGCTGCTGGACGTGATCGGACGTCTCGAGGGGCTGCTGGGACGCCCGGCCCGCCTCGAGTTCCGCCACGAGGCGCCCGCCGACGTTCGCGCCACCTGGGCCGACATCACGCGAGCGCGGTCGCTGCTCGGCTGGTCGCCGCGGACGCGCCTCGACGACGGCCTCGCTCGCTGCGTTGAGTGGTACCGCGCCGAGCAGGCGTGGGCCCGGACGATCGACACGACGGATTGAAGTGATCCCTCCGGCAATTTCACCAAGTGCTCTTTCCACCTCACCTCCAACCCCCTCTCCGCGGAGGAGCTTGCTGAATCGGGAAGGAGCCTGGCGGAGAGGGGGAAGAGGTGAAAGGAGGTGGGGGGAGCTCCGCTCCCCCCACCTCCTTGGAAATACCTCCCCTCCCCCTGCAGCCCTTCTCACCATTCGTGGACAAGCTCAATGCAGGGGGAGGGGTAAGGGGTGGGGGTCCGGAAGCACATTGGCCGGCGGAGTCTCTAGCCAGGTTCGGGAACGATGTTCTTCAAGGACCTGATCTCCCGCGCCGCCGCCAACCCGCTCTTCCGCAGGGTTCTCCGCAATTCAGGCTACTTGGTGTCGGCTAACGGCCTGGCGACAGCCGGCAGCATGCTGCAAGGCGCGCTGGCGGCGCGGCTGGTTGGCGTCGAAGGCCTGGGGATCCTCGGACTCGTGACGGACTTCGCCAGCAACGTCAACCGGCTGACCTCGTTCCGCATGGGCCAACTGGTCGTGCGCTTTGTCGGCGAGTATGCCGCCGCCGACGAAGAGCAGAAAGCCGCCGCCGTCTTCAAGGCCGCCGGGCTGATCGAAATCGCCAGCTCGCTGGTCGCCGTCATCCTGATCGTGCTCCTGGCCCCGCTTGCGGCGACCTACCTGGCCCACGCCCCCGCCACGGCGCCGCTTTTCATGCTCTATGGCCTGGCGATCCTGGCCAACTTGATGAACGAAAGCGCCACCGGGCTGCTCCAATTCAGCGATCGCTTCGGCCTGCTGGCGCGGATCACGGTCGGGCAGAGCCTGTTGACGCTGGTCCTGATGGTGGTCGCTTTCGTCGGCGGGGGCGGGCTGACCGAGGTCGTCCTGGTCTACACGCTGGGCAAAGCCAGCGGCGCCATCGCCACGACCTTCCTGGCGATACTCGAGGCGAGGCGCCGGTGGGGCGGCAGGTGGTGGCGGGCGCCCCTGCCGTCGCTGGCCTCGCGCTGGCGGGAAATGGCTCGCTTTGCCACCAGCACGAATCTGGCGACGACGATCACTCTGATCACGCGCGACAGCGAGCTGCTCTGGCTGGGTCTGCTGAGCGACCCCATCCAGGTGGGTACTTACAAGGTCGCCCGCGCCCTGGCCGGGGTGGTCTACTTGCCGGTGGAGCCGATGATCCGTACGACCTATCGCGAGACCGCCATCGAGGTGGGCCACCGGCGCTGGCCCAACGTGCGCTACCTGCTGCGCAGCGGCAGCCTGCTGGCCGGCGCGTGGACGCTGGTGGCGGTCTTCGGTCTGGCGGTCTTCGGGCCGTGGATCATCCGCGTCGTCTACACGGCGGAGTTCCTGCCGTCCTATCCGGTGCTGATCGTGCTGCTCGTCGGCGCGGCGGCGGTCAACATCTTCTACTGGAATCGCAGTCTGTTGCTCCTGCTCGGCATGCCGCACTACCCGAACTGGGTCCACGCCATCGCCGGTGCGCTGAAGATCGCCGGTTCGATCGTGTGGGTTCCGGCAGGGGGCGCGATGGCGATGGCCGGGCTGTTGAGCGGTTACTTCGTGGCGACGACGGGCGTACTGGTGCGTAAGTCGATGCAGGTCCTGGGGCGGGCGCAGGCGGCGCCGGCCGAGGGAGGCTGAGCACATGCGCGTCGCCTGCATCGCCACCTCACGTATCCCGTCGCGCTCGGCTAATTCGATACGCGTGCTGAAGGTCTGCCAGGCCCTGGTACGCCTCGGGCATGAGGTCGACCTGTGGACGCCGGGTCCTTCGCCGGCGCCCGCCTGGCCGGAGTTGAGGCGAACCTACGACGTGCGGGCCGAGTTCGGCTTGCACCGGGCGGGATCCTGGCCTCCGCTTCGTCGCTGGGATTTCAGCATCGGGGCCGTTCGCCAGTCGATCCGCGCCAAGCCCGATCTGTGGTACGTCTGGCCGTATCAGGCGGCGGCGACGCTGGCGCAGCTCGGCCATCCGACGATCCTTGAAGTTCACGACCGCCCGGCCGGCCTTGCCGGGCCGACGCTCTTCCGCCTGTTTTTGCGCGGGCGCGGCGCCCGCCGGCTGCTGATCATCACCGAGGCGCTGCGGGGATGGATGGAAGCGCGCTACGCCGCGCACCTGCAGCCGCCGTTCACCGTCATCACCCCGAGCGGAGTCGACCTCGAAGCGTATGAGGGGCTGCCCGGGCCGAGCGAAGCCCGCGCCCGGCTTGGATGGAAGGATCGTTTCGTCGCCTGCTACACCGGCCACTTGTATCCGGGGCGGGGCCTCGAGCTGATGAGAGACTTGGCCCGGCGCAACCCAAAAATCGTCTTCGTCTGGGCCGGCGGCGAGCCGGAGGCGGTCGGGGCATGGGCGGCACGGCTCGAGGCGGAGGACATCCAGAACGTCCGCCTCCTGGGTTTCGTCCCGCAAAGGGACTTGCCCCTGATCCACGCCGCCAGCGACGTTCTGCTCATGCCCTACGAGCGCGCCATCGCCGCCAGCAGCGGAGGCGACACGGCGGCCTTTGCCAGCCCGATGAAGGCCTTCGAATATATGGCGGCCGGCCGTCCGATCCTCTCGAGCGATCTGCCCGTCTTCCGCGAGGTGCTGAACGACGAGAACGCCATCCTGCTCGAACCGGGGGCCGTCGACGAATGGGAGGTGGCGCTGAGGGGCTTGGCCGCCGATGGGGCGCAGCGCCTGCGCCTTGGGGAAGCCGCGCGCCGCTCGGCCGGATCCTACTCGTGGCTCGAACGGACGCGACGCGCGCTGGAGGGAATCGAGCCCGAGGAGGGGAGGGCCGGAGGATGAGCCGCCTGCGGACCGACCCGGCCTTGCGCTTCGGCGTGATCATCGCTGTCGTCTCCGCTGTTCAGCGCGTGCTGCTGTGGATCGTCTATGCCCCAGTCTCGTACGGGGACAGCGGGTCCTACTTTCGCTCGGCGGCGGTGTTGGCGCGCCTGACGCTCGACGGCTATGACGGCACACGGGTGCCGGGCTACCCGGCTTTCGTGGCGCTCGTTGGCGTGGAGGCCAATCGGGTCTTCGCCGCCCAGCTGGCCCTCGGATGGCTGATCACGATGCTGCTCTACGTGTGGACCTGGCACACGTCGCACCGGACGATGCTCGCCGTCCTCGTCGCCTGCGCCTACACCCTCGTCCCGGCCTTGTTCCTCTTCGAAGCCAATCTCCTGACGGAGACGCTGACCTCCTTCCTGCTGGTCCTCAGCTTCGTCCTGCTCGTCCCTCTCGAGCGCGCCGGCGCCTGGGCTCGAGGGGCTTCGGCCTTCGGCCTCGGCCTGGCAGCGGGGGCGGTGGGCCTCGTCCGAATCCTCTTCTACCCGCTCGCAGTCTGGCTCATTCCGTTCGTCTGGGCTGCCGGTGGCGGCTCGAGGAAAGGACGCCTGCTGAGGACCGGGCTGTACCTGGTTCCTTCGTTGCTGCTCCTGGTGGGTTGGGTCGGTTACATCTACAGCGCCTTCGGGTTTCTGGCCCCCACCACGATGGGCGGCTATAACCTGGTCCAGCACGCCGGGGTGTTCTTCGAGTATCTGCCGGACGAGGACGCCGTCATCCGAGACACATACCTGAAGTACCGCGACGCCCGCCTCGCCGCGCGCGGCGACCAGACGAACACGATCTGGGAGGCCATCCCCGAGCTGACCGACGTCAGCGGTTTCGGTTTCTACGACCTATCGCGCGAAATGCAGCGCCTCTCGCTGAAACTGATTCGGGAATACCCCGATCTCTATTTGCGTAATGTCGCCGAAGGCTGGCTCGACTTCTGGAAGGCGCCGGTGTATTGGGATCCGGCGAACGCCGCGTCGCCCGCCGTGGCCGAGGTCCTGCGGCTGTGGGCGGGTGTCGGGCGCGCCATCACCCTGGCGGCGAACGCGGCGTTCCTTGTCCTCAGTCTGTGGGTCATTCTCCGCTTCCGACGCTGTTGGCCTCTGCTGCGCGACCGGGCATGGTTGGCCGCCTGGGGTTTCATCTGGTTCACTTCCTTTGTGCAGACGATCGCCGACCACGGGGACAACCCGCGCTTTCTGATACCCTTGCAGGCCATCGTCTTCTACAGCGTTGTGATCGGAGCCGACTTCGTCTATCGGCGGGAAAAGGGCAAGGTGTGAACCGTCGGGGACCTTTCCGAACACAGGACTTCGCGTGGTGGTTGGGCGGCGCCCTCGTCGGCCTCGCCCTCGCCGCCATCGACGCCCCGCTCCCGGCCGGATGGGCGGCTTATGCGATTCTGGGTCTGCTCGGCGGATTCCTGGCAGGCTGGGTTTGGCGCGGCGTCGTGAGGGGCGAGGGCCGGCGCAGCCTGCTGGCAGCGTTTCTTGTTGCGTTTGCGCTTCGGTTTGCCCTAGGCCTGGCATGGGGCAACCTGCTCCCTCCATACGGCAACGATGTGCCCCATCATGAGGCGGGCTTTTTCTTCCCCGATGCCTATGACCGGGACCGATCCGCCTGGTCGATCGGCCGAACCGACACCAGCCTGCTCGACTCGTTCGACGGCGCCAAGGGCGATCAGTACGGCAGCCTGCTGTTCCTGACGGCTGTCATCTACCGTCTCTTCGGGCCGGCGGTGGAATGGACAGTGCTGCCTATGGCGGCGGCAGCCCTGTTTGGGGCGCTGGCGGTCTTGCTGACCTGGGGATTCGCCCGCCATGCCTTTGGGCCGAGACCCGCCGCGATCGCCGCCTGGCTTGTCGCCCTCTACCCGGAGGCGGTCCTGCTGGGATCGGTGGCGATGCGCGAGCCTTTCATCATGGCCGGCATGGCCTCCGCCCTTTTCGGTTACAGCCTCGGGCGTGAAGGCGACCTGCGTTCGGGGGCCGGATGGATCGTCGGCGGCTGTCTGCTTGGCCTGGTCGTTTCGCCGCCCTTCGGCCTGGCGACGGCCGGCCTGATTGGGCTGGCGTGGGTGTGGGAAGGTCGCTCTGGAAAGAGAGCCTCCGGCTGGGTGATTCTCGGCCTGATCGGGGTCGGGTTGGCGGCGGTGGCCCTGAGCCTTCGTGCCTGGGCGCTCCAAGGAGGTCCGAGCGGCGCAGGCGGCATCCCCACCTGGTTGCTCGAGGGTGTCCAGTATGAGCTCGGGAAGTTGTGGCTGGCCTCCGGTTGGATCCAGTACCTCTTCGGCCAGACTCCGCCGTGGGCCCATCCTCCTCTGGCGACGCTGTACGGCCTGGTGCAGCCCTTCTTGCCGGCCGCCGTGATGGACAACACGGGCGTGATTCTGACGCGCCTGGTCATGATCTGGCGATCCCTGGGGTGGTTCGCCGTCCTGCCGGTGCTGCTGTATGCGCCGATCGCCTCGGTCCGTAACGAGGGTTGGCGAAGTTTGGCCACCTATTTGACGGTGGTCGTTCTGGTTTCGGCGGTCTTGATTTCCTATCGTTACGCCGGAGATCAGTGGGACAGCCCGCGCTATCGGGCGGCGCTCCTGCCCTTCTTGGCCTCGCTCGTCGGATGGGCATGGAGTGGGGCGCTCTCGCGGGGCGACCGCTGGCTCCTCTGGTGCGTCGTGCTCGTTGTCCTGGAGACTCTGATTCTGGGTTGGTGGTATGCCGGCAGGTACTATCACATCCCACGGCTCAGCCTATTCCGGACCCTGGGGATCGCCGGCGTCCTGGGCCTGGGGCTGCTCCTGACCGCGGCGCTGACGGAGAAGCGCGGGCGCAGCATCGCTTGACGTGCCTCCTGGCGGCTGTATAATTCAGTTGTTGAATTTTGACGCGAGGGTGATATGCCTAAGGCGCTCATCACCGGAATCACCGGCCAGGACGGGTCCTATCTGGCCGAGTTCCTGCTCAGCAAGGGCTATGAGGTCCACGGGCTGATCCGCAAGGCGAGCACGTTCAACACCGAGCGCATCGAGCACGTCTACCAGGATCCGCACGAGCCCGCCGCCCGTCTTTTCCTGCACTACGGCGACCTGACCAACGCCGAGCAACTGACGAACCTGATCCACGGCGTCGAGCCGGAGGAGATCTACCACCTGGGAGCGCAGTCCCATGTCATGGTCTCCTTCGAGATGCCGGAGTACACCGGATCCGTAACCGGCCTGGGGACGACGCGCATCCTGGAGCGCATCCGCCGGGCAGGAGTCAAGGCGCGCTACTACCAGGCTTCGTCGAGCGAGATGTTCGGCGCGGCGCCGCCTCCGCAGTCCGAGACGACCCCTTTCCAGCCGCGCAGCCCTTACGCCATTGCCAAGATCTATGGCTACTGGATGGCGGTTAATTATCGCGAGGCCTATGGGATGTTCGCCGTCAACGGCATCCTGTTCAACCATGAGAGCCCGCGTCGGGGAGAGACCTTCCTTACGCGCAAAGTCACCCGGGCCATCGCTCGCATCAAAGCCGGGCTGCAGCGAAAGGTCTATCTGGGGAACCTCAAGGCGCGCCGCGACTATGGCTATGCTCCCGAGTACGTCGAGGTGATGTGGCGAATGCTCCAGCTGGACCGACCGGAGGACTTCGTCATCGGCACCGGCGTCGCGCCGACGATCGAGGAATTCGTCGCCGAAGCCTTCGCCTACGCCGGGCTGGACTGGCACGACTACGTCGCCATCGACCCGCGCTACTTCCGCCCGACGGAGGTCGATGATCTCCGGGCGGATGCCGGCAAGGCCAAGCGTTTGCTCGGCTGGGAACCGAAAATCAGCTACAAGGACCTGGCCCGGATCATGGTTGACGCCGACATGGAAGCCATCGGCCAGACGCCGCCGGGCGAGGGCGTGGCCCTGCTGAAGACGCATTTCAGCGAGTGGCACCGCTGGGACAACAGCGTCCGCCCCGTGTTGCAGGGCGCCCGCGCCGGCGTCGACTAGGCCGAACCGACCCGCCGCATGGACGTTTCCATCGTCATTCCGATCTTCAACGAACGGGAGAACCTGGCCCCGCTGCACCAGGCGCTGCGCGAGACGCTGGACGGCCGCCGGGCGGAGCTGATCTTCGTCGACGACGGATCGACCGACGGGAGCCGGGAGGTGCTGGAGCGCCTGGCTAGGACGGACGCCGGTCACGTGCGGGTGATCGAGCTGCGCCGCAACTTCGGCCAGACGGCGGCCATCGCCGCTGGTATCGATCACGCCGAGGGCGAAGTCATCGTCCTGATCGACGCTGACCTGCAGAACGATCCGGCCGACATCCCGACGATGCTGGACAAGATCGCCGAGGGTTACGACGTCGTCTCCGGCTGGCGGGTGCGCCGGAAGGATGCGTTCCTCACGCGAACCCTGCCGTCGCGGATGGCCAACGGCCTGATCTCGTGGGTGACCGGCGTGCCGCTGCATGACTACGGCTGCACCCTGAAGGCTTACCGCCGTGAGGTCCTGGAGGGGTTCCGCCTCTACGGTGAGATGCACCGGTTCATCCCGGCGTATGCCGGCGCGGTGGGGGCCAAGATCATCGAAGTGCCGGTTCAGCACTACCCGCGGCGTCACGGGAAGACCAAGTACGGCCTGGAACGCACGATCAAGGTCCTGCTCGATCTCTTCACGGTGAAGTTCCTGATCAGCTACGCCAACAAGCCGATCTATCTGTTCGGCGGGGCGGGGATGGCGTTGATCCTGCCCAGCCTGGTGGTGCTGTTTGTCCTCCTCTTCCGCCGCCTGACGGAGAACGTCTCTGTGACGCGCTCCCCCCTCTTTCAGACGAGCACGATGCTGATCATCCTTGGCGCCCAGGCGATTCTGATGGGCCTGATCGCCGAGCTGCTGATCCGCACCTATCATGAGTCGCAGGCCAAACCGACGTATTCGATCCGGCGGAAATTCAACCTCCCCGCCGATCGGTCTTGACGGTTTCCTCGCCAGCGCGCTGGACCCTGCTGCTGCGCGCGGCGGTCTCCGCCGGCGGTCTGATGCTGCTCGTCTACCTTCTGTCGTCGCAAGACTGGAATCAGATCCGCCGGTTGGTGGCGGGGATCGGATGGGGCCGGATGATCGTGGCCCTGGCGGCGACCTTTGCCTCGCGGCTGGCCGTCGCCGGCCGCTGGCATGCCCTGCTGCGGGGCGCCCATGCCTCGGTCCGACCACGCGCCACGATCGAAATCACCTTCGCCGGGTTGTTCGCCACGAATTTCCTCCCGACCACGGTCGGGGGCGATATGGTCCGCATGGCGGGCGCCTTCCAACTCGAGATCGACCGGGCTGTGGCCGCCGCATCGCTGATCGTCGACCGCCTGGTGGGCATGGCCGGGATGGCGCTGGCGCTGCCGTTGGGCCTCGCGGCCGGTGTCGCCTCCCCGGGAACCGGGCGCTGGCCCGGACCTTCCGGGCTTCTCCTGGCCTGGGCCTTGCCGTCGCCGGCCTGGCTCACCCGGTCGCTCTCCGGCATCCGATCCGCGCTGCGACGAGTCTGGGGGGCCTTCGGTCTCTGGCGGCGCAATCCCTCTTCGCTCGGCCTGGCCTTCGGTTGGACGTTCACTCACATGGCGTTCCTGTTCGGCACGATCGTCCTGCTGTTGGACGGGATGGGCGAGCCGCGCGGCTTCTTCCCAGTGGCGGGCGCGTGGAGTCTGGTCTACTTCATCACCCTCTTCCCCATCTCACTCAATGGGCTCGGCGTGCAGGAGGTGGCGCTGACCTTTTTCTTCACCCGGCTGCTCGGCTTGCCCACGGACGTGACCCTGGTCCTGGCCCTGTCGATCCGGCTGCTGCAGATGTTGGCCAGTCTGCCCGGTGCCTTCTTTCTCGGCCGACTGCTGCCTCGGGCGCGGTCGGGAGACACCGCCGGGGCAGGAAGCTGAGATGAGGCGCAGATCGCGCGCGGCATCTCCTGCGCTACGACCGCGCGGTATGCCCCCATCAGGGGCCGCCGCCCAAATCCCTCGGCGGCGACCCGAGAGAACGACGTCACGGGAAGCCCCGCGCACCAGACCTGGGCGATGAAAGCCATCCCGTGCGCATCCTCGTCTTGAACTTCGAGTATCCGCCGGTGGGCGGAGGCGGCGGCAGGGTGAGCGCGTTCCTGGCCGTGGCGCTGGCGAGGCGGGGACATCAATTGCTCGTCCTGACCACCGGAATCCGGGGGACGAGGCGGCGAGAGGAAGAAGCCGGCGTTGAGATCATCCGCCTGCGGACTGGCCGACGCTCGGCCTCCCGGGCGTCGTTTCTGTCGATGTTGGCTTATGTTGCCGCCGCCTGGGTGAAAGGCATGCTGCTCGTCCGGAAGTGGAAACCAGACGTGCTCCACGCTCACTTCGCCGTGCCTACCGGCGCTGCCGCCTGGCTGATCTCCCGGCTGACCGGGATCGGGTACGTCCTGACGGTTCACCTCGGGGACGTCCCCGGCGGCGTGCCGGAGAAAACCACCGCCTGGTTCCGCTGGGTCGGCCGACTGACGCCGCCGATCTGGCGCAGGGCGGCGGCCGTGGTGGCGGTCAGCGATTACACGCGCCAGCTGGCGCGGCGCCGCTACGACGTTCCGATCGGCGTCGTCCCGAACGGCGTGGCCCTCGACGGCCGCGCCCGGCACGCGGCACCCGTCGGCTCTCCGCCGGTCATCGTCTTCGTCGGACGGTTCCAGCCTCAAAAAGACCCGCTCTTCGTTGTCGAAGCGCTGGCGGAGATCGCCGATGCGGAGTGGCGGGCGGTGCTCGTGGGCGACGGGCCGCTGCGTTCGCAAGTTGAAGAACGGGTGCGGCAGGCAGGGCTTTCCGGACGCTTGCGCCTGACGGGATGGCTGGCGCCGGAAGCTGCAGACGGCGAGTTGGCCCAGGCCGACATTCTCTTCATGCCGTCGCGCGCCGAAGGTCTGCCCGTCGTCGGGGTGCAGGCGTTGGTCTATGGCCTGGCGATCGTCGGAAGTCGTGTCGGAGGATTGAGCGAGTTGATCGTCGACGGGGTCAACGGTTATGGGCTCGCGCCCGACGACCGAGATGGGTTCGTTCGAGCGCTGCGCCGCTGCCTGGAAGACCGCGCCCTCTTAGCCCAACTGAAGGCCGGTAGCCATTCCATGGCCTCGGAGTATGACGTGGCCAAGGTCGCCGAGGCGTATGAGACGATCCTCGCCGGAGCTGTCCGACCGTGAGCCCGAGATCCGCCTACGATTTCCATCGCCTGGTGCGGCTGGAAATGGCGTCGGCGGACAAGGCCGCCGTCGACTACTTCGAAGGGGAGTACGCTTTCTTTCGGAGCGCGGCGGAAAGCGCCGAGGCAAAGGTGACGCTGGCGTGGGAGCGCGGCCCCGTCTTCGGAGGCGTGGCGCCGGGCCGCCGCCGGCATGCTCACAAACACCTCGCCCGTTGGAGCTATCGCATCCTGCTCGGCCCGGATCACGTCGAGCTGCAGGCGGCGGGAAACCGCACCTCCATCCCCATGGTCCACCACATGATGGTTCATCCGGCGCTGCGGTACCTGGTCAGTCGGCGCAGCACGCTGCTGCTGCACGCCTCGGCGGTGGCGTTGGACGGACGAAGCCTGATCTTCACCGGGAGCGGCGGCGTCGGGAAGACGACGACGGCATCCCTTCTGCTGGCGTATGGGGATCCGCGCTGGCGCCCGCACGCCGATGACTACGTCTTCCTGCGGCCGGACGGAACGAGCCTGGCCTATCCGACTCGCTCCCACCTGTATCAGAATCTATTGACGTGGGTGCCGGCGCTTGCGGGGCGACTGACGCGAACGGAGCGCCTGCGCTTGAGAGCCCAATGGTGGCTGCGACGAGGCCTGGGGGTGAAATGGCCGGTCCGGGTGGGGGCGGCGCGGCTTTGGCCGGGCAGGCCCATCACCCCGCAGGCCGAGGCCGCGGCGATCGTCCTGTTGCGGCGAGGCGGAGGCGGTGAACCACGCCTGGCGCCATTACCTCCGGGCGCTTTTCCCGTCGATGAGTTGATCGAGGTGAACTTCCAAGAGGCACGCCACTTCCTGGACCTGGTTCGAGCGGCCGGCGTCGACGCCGGCGTCGGCGCCGGCGTCGGCGAAAATGGGGATGGCTGGCTCGACACGTGGCGGGCCCTCGAGACGAAAACCCTGCGCACGCTGGCGGACCGTATCCCCGGCTACTCGCTCGAGATCCCGTCGCGGAGTTCGCACATTCGATCCGCCGGGCAAAGACTGGCGTCTGCCTTGGAAACGCTGGTTCGGAGAGGCGCGGGATGATCGATTTCGCGCCCCGTCCCAAGCGCCGCACTGGATGGCTGAGGATCGTCGGTACGGTGGTCTCCCTGGGGCTGCTGGCCTGGATGCTCTCGCGGCAGGATTGGCAGGCGATTCGGACGTTCAGTGCGGGGATCCCCGCCTATGTACTGGTTCTCGCCCTGGGGTTGGCCTTTGCCTCCCAGGGTTTCAGCACGTTGCGTTGGTGGATCCTGATGCACTATCAACGCATCCGCGTGGATTACCGGATGGCCTTCCGGCTGACCTCGTCCGGCCTTTTCGCCTCCAACTTCCTCCCGGGGACGATCGGCGGGGATGTCATCCGCGTCGCCGGCATCCTCCCGCGTTCGCCAAACCCCGTCGTCGGGATCGCCTCGGTTGTCGTCGATCGCGGCCTCGGCGTGACGGCGATGCTCTTCGTCCTGCCTCTGAGTGTGGCCACGTTCGGCCCGGTCCTGGCCCCGTTGCTGAGGGAGACGGCAGCCTTGTCGATCCTCGCTTCAGGGTGGAAGACGTCCTTCGCTCGGATCTGGCGCAAGTTGGGTGACGTGCTCCGCCCGTGGCTCGCCCAACCGCAATCCCTGCTGGGAGCCTTTTTGGCGGCGTTGGGCGCCATCGTGGCCTACATCCTTTTCGTTTGGCTCGTCGCTGGCGGCCTCCAGATGGAGGTAACACCGGTCGAGGTCGCTTCCGTCACCGGGATCACCTACTTTCTTTCGCAGGTCCCGATCTCCTTCAATGCCTTCGGCGTGCGCGAAGCGGCGATGATCGCCCTCTATTCGCAGCTAGGTTCGACTCCCGAGCAAGCCGCCGCTCTGGCGCTGATCACGCGCGCCTTGCTAATGCTCTCGACCGTCCCCGGCGCGATCTGGCTTCCCGGTTCCCTTGCCGCCGCCCGTGCGCGCCAGGCGGAGGAGGCGGCGTGAGCGCGGCCTCCGACATCGGCGGCAGCCGGTTGACGGCCGGGCCGGAAGAAATCGCCAGCCGAAGAGCCGCCCGCCACACCCGAAGCCTGGCGATCCTGAGTCTGCTTCTCCTGGGATGGGCGGCGTGGGATCTCTGGCGTATCTCGGATGGGACGGGCACGATCGCCGGGCGCTTTTCGCCGCGCTGGGCGCTCTATCTTTCGGGATACGTTCTGATCGCGCTGGCCGCCGGCGGCGCGGCGCTGGCGGCGGCCGTCCGGCCCCATCGATTCCTGCGTGCGGCGTCTCCGCTTGAGGCGGCCGCTCAGGGTCTGCCGGGCGCGGTGGGTTGGGTGTTGGGGATCGCCTCCCTCGGGGCTGCGGTCGCGCTCCTCCTGGCGCACGATGTCGACACGCTGCAGATCTTCTCGCTTCGCCTGCTGCTGATGCTGGGGGCCGGACTGGCGGCGGCGTTGTTCACGCCGAGTTCCGGCTGGGGCTACGCGCCACGCCTCGGGCTGGCGGTGATGACTCTGGCCTCCGGCTATGTGATCGCCACACGCCTGGCGCTCGTCACGGACTATCCGTTTTCGCTGAGCTGGTCGGAGGGGAACCGCCTCTGGGATTACTCGCTGCTCTTCGGTCGCGCAGCGTATCAGGTGGCGGGCGAATTCTCGTTTCCCTCGTACTTCGCTCCGGGTCGGCACGGCTTGTGGGGCCTGGTCTTCCTGATCCCGCATGTTTCGATTCAGATCGCCCGACTGTGGGATGCCGTCCTTTGGACGGTGCCTTATTTTCTGCTTGGCCTGACCCTCGCGTACAGGACGGGAGTGGCTCGCGATCGCCTCGGCCGGTGGTCGTTCGCGCTATGGAGCCTCTTGTTCATCAACCAGGGTCCGGTCTACGCGCCGCTCATCGTCAGCGGGTTGATCCTCGCCCTAGGATACGACCGGCGGCGCCCTCGCCGGACGGCGGCCTTCACGTTCCTGGCATGTCTCTACGCCGGCGTCAGCCGCTGGACCTGGCTGGCGGCCCCGGCGATGCTGGCAGGATTGTGGTCGCTGCTCGACTCACCCCCCGACAAAGACCTCCTCCGTCGGCTGAGAGTCCCCGTCGGAGTCGGCCTCGCCGGCCTGGGCGGGGCGCTGGCGTCGCAGATCTTGATGGCGCTCGCGTTCCCGCAACCCGAGGCGGCTTTCGCCACGGCCGCCCGGCAGACGCTTCTGTGGTATCGCTTGCTCCCAAGTGCCACCAACTCCTACGGGATCATCCCCTCGCTGGCCGTGGTACTGAGTCCCCTGGTGCTCCTCCTGGTCGCCTGGGTGTGGCGCCGACTGCTGCAGTGGGACCGACTTCAACTCTTCGGCATCCTGGCTGTCCTCGGCGCCTTCCTGGTGGTCGGCTTGGCGGCCTCCGTAAAAATCGGCGGCGGGAATAACCTCCATAACCTCGATATGCTCCTGATGGGTCTCGTCTTCCTGGCCGCCATCGCCTTGGCGGGGTTGGGCGATCGGTTGCGGGCCGCCGTCGACCGGACGGAAGTCCTGCTGGGACTGACAGTGCTGATCCCTTCGGCTCTGGCTGTCCAGGCCATGGCGACTCAGGTCCTTCCGCCGGCGTTCGTGGTCAGCGCCTCGCTGGAAAGGGTCCATCAGGCGGCGGCAGAAGCCGGTCGGGAGGGGGAAGTGCTGTTTATCGATCAGCGCCAGCTCTTCGCCTTCGGGCATCTGGCCGACGTCCCCCTCGTCCTCGATTACGAGCTGAAACACCTGATGAACCAGGCGATGGGCGCCAACCGCGGCTATCTTGAGCGATTCCAGCGGGACCTCGCCGAACACCGCTTCGCGCTGATCGTTGTCGATCCGGTGGCGGACCAGTTTCAAGGTCGCTACCGGGCCTTCGGCGAGGAGAACGACGCCTGGGTGGAGCATGTCGCCATTCCCTTGCTGGAGTCCTACCGGCTCAGCACGTGTTTCGAGGAAGCCGGCGTTTGCCTATATGTGCCCGAGGAGTAACGAGGTCCGGGAATGAGATTCACCCCTCACCCTAACCTTCGCGGAGCCTCCCCAGCGGCTCCTCTCCAGGGGGGGAGGGAATGCCTCCTTTCCCCGGAGGGTCGAGGGCTGGGGTGGGGGGCGGATCCCCAATTGCGCTCCCCCTCAAAACGGCCCGCCATCTGGAGGATGGCTAAGCCTTGTACTGGTTCCTGAGCGGCAGCCCGATTTCGATCCTCCCGTTTCTGCTGGTTTCCCTCGCCTGGATGATCGGCGGATGGCTGTTGGCGCGGGCCGCCTTCCGCCTCGAACCGAGGGAGCGTCTCACCGTTGGGATCGGCCTGGGGCTGGCCGCGTTCCTCTTCCTTTCCAATGTCCTGAGCCGCTGGCTCCGAGCCGACGCGGCTTTCGCTACGGCCGGGGCGCTGATCCTGGCGGCGGGTCTGCTTGCGTTGAGGCGGAGGCCCGGTCGGATTCGAGAGGACCTCGTCGGCTGGCCCGTTCTGGTCGGCGTTCTCGCCGCGACGATCGTCTTCACCCTGATCGCCCGCGGGCTGGCCATCCTCGACGATCGCAAGAACCTCTCCCTGATCTCCATGATGGCGGCCGGGGACATCCCGCCCCACTTCTACATGAATCCGGTGGCCCTGTTCCGCTACCACTACGGTTTCCAACTGCTGGGAGCGAGCGC
>CAYUWF010000020.1:24005-27634 GCA_964448245.1 uncultured Anaerolineaceae bacterium
GGAGGTCCTCCGATGCCGATTCCCTTCGCCTACTTGAGTGGACTGCTCGAGCCGTTCGTCCTCGGGATGCAGGCTGGCCCCGGCTCGCTGTCGCGTCTCTTCCTCGTTCTGTCCCTCCTGACCCTCGCCCGGCAGCGGGGCGTAGCCGGCGCAGCTTTGTTGGCCATCCTGTTCTCCGCGTGGGCTCTCGGTTTCGACGCTATCTTCGGGCTGTTTGCGATCGGCCTCGTTGTGTGGGCCGTGGCGATGCGGTTCTGGAGCGGCGCAGGGGAGTGGCGCAGGCCCTTGCGCGGGGCGCTGGCCGCCGCGATTCTCGCGGGAGGCCTGTCGCTCGTGCAAGGTGGGACGCTGACCGAGATGGCCAAGGCGATCCTCGCCCCGACCGGAAACACGGGTGTGGCCGGCGGAGAGCCCGCCTTCTTCCTGCGTTGGCCCCCGGCCGTTGTCTCGTCCCATCTCGGCGAGCTTCGCCTCACCGATCCGTGGGCGCTGGCCGTCGCCGCGGTGGAAATCGGCGCGCCGTTGGCTGCGGCGTTCTTCGTTGTGCCGCGGGCCTTCCACTGGGGGCGCCGTCGGCGCTTCGAGATGGGCAGCCTGGCAGTGGCCTCGCTAGCCGGCTTCACGATTCCCCTCGTCGTCGGTTATTCGCCCGACCGCGACGTCAGTCGCCTGACGGCCTTCTCCCTGCAGGTCTGGATCCTGCTTTCGGTCCCCCTCCTGTTCCAGGCCTGGCGGCGCTGGCCAGGCCGGCCGGTGCGCGCGGCGACGGTGGGCTACCTGGTCCTGCTGATGTTCTCGGGTGTCGTCACGCTGGGGAGCCTGCTGACCGCTGCGCCGCGAGCGGTTTTCACGGAGGACATGGCGCCGCTCGACGCGGGAATGGCGCGCGTGATGTGGGATCGCCTGCCGCCGCAGGCCCTGGTCTTCGACTCCCATCCCTGGCGGGCGGTGGTCCTTACCGGCCGCGCGGCGCGCTCCTCCGACCTGGACTACGAATCGCTGCCGCAATGGACCGCGCTGGTTGTCGACCCATCGCCGGGCCGGATGGCGCGGGCCGGCTATACCCACGTCTACGCCGACGAAGTCTGGTGGAGAGGTCTGTCAGAGGCGGCACGCCGCTCCTTCGATGATCCGTGCGTGCAGATGCTGTGGGACGGCGAGGACAATGCGGACAATGGGTGGCGCAGATTACTTGACATAACCTCATGCATGTCAGCTCCTTGAACGGAGAGCGACGCTGTCCTTGACCGATCTTCCTCCCTGGGCTATAATTCAGTTGTTGAATTTTGGAAGGGACACATGCGGGAAGCGAGCGAGACCGGACGCGAACTGACTCTGCTCGAGGAGATCGAGCGAGACCCCGACACGACCCAGGCGACACTGGCCGGCAAGCTCGGAGTTGCGGTCGGGACGGTCAACTGGCATGTGAAGCGGTTGATCGATAAGGGCTACGTGAAGGTCAAGCGCGCCGAGCGGCGCAAGCTTCGCTACATCATCACCCCTGACGGGATTGCCCTGCGCGCCCGGCTGACGGTGGCCTTCGTCGGGACTTCGCTGTCCCTATACCGCGAGACGCGAGAAGGCGCCAAGCGCGCACTGCACGAAGCACGCCGGCGCGGGTTCCGCGAGGTCGGGATCGCCGGCGACGGCGAGATGGCGGAGATCTGCCGGCTAACCTGCCTCGAGCAGGGTTTCACCATCGCCGAGGACGGCTCGGCGCCGGCCGTTCTCGAAGTCGAGGGACGTTCGGTTCTGCTCAAGGTTCCCGAGAAGCGCGACGGGGCGCCCCCGCAAGCGGCGCGCCCGGGCGCCGCCGGCTGAGAGGGGAAGATGACCGTCGCCCAGGACGCCTCCGCCTTCTGGCATGGGAAGCGCGTCTGTGTCACCGGCGGAGGAGGCTTCCTCGGAGGTTTCGTCCTCGAGGCGCTGAAGGCGCGGGGCGCCGACCAGGTCTTCGTGCCGCGCCACCGAGACTACGACTTGGTGCGCGGCGAGGATGTCCGGCGCCTCCTGGCGGAGGCGCGGCCGGACATCGTCCTGCACCTGGCGGCGCACGTCGGGGGGATCGGCGCCAATCAGGCCCACCCGGCGGAGTTCTTCTACGACAACTTGATGATGGGCGTGCAGGTGCTGCACGAGTCGTGGAGGGCGGGCGTGGCCAAGTTCGTCGCCGTCGGGACGGTCTGCGCCTACCCGAAGTTCACCCCCGTCCCGTTTCAGGAGGACGATTTCTGGAACGGTTATCCGGAAGAAACCAACGCGCCGTATGGTCTGGCCAAGAAGATGCTGCTTGTCCAGTCGCAGTCCTATCGCCAGCAGTACGGCTACAACTCGATCTACCTGATCCCGGTCAACCTCTATGGACCGCAGGACAACTTCGACCTCGAGACGTCGCACGTCATTCCCGCGTTGATGCGCAAGTTCCTGGAGGCCGGGGCGCGCCGCGAATCGCAGGTCGTGTTGTGGGGCGATGGCTCCCCCAGCCGCGAGTTCCTTTTCGTCCGCGATGCGGCGGAGGGGATTCTGCTCGGCGCCGAGCGCTACGACGAATCGGAACCGGTCAACCTCGGCTCGGGCCAGGAGATCCGTATCGGCGATCTGGCGGCGCGCATCGCCGAGCTCACCGGCTACGGCGGCGAGATCATCTGGGACACCTCGCGCCCGAACGGCCAGCCGCGCCGCGCTCTCGATACGCGGCGGGCCGAGCGGCTCTTCGGCTTCCGCGCCTCGACCGGGCTCGACGAAGGACTGCGCCAGACGATCGAGTGGTACCGGTCCGAAGCCGGGGCGCGGCGCTAGCGCATGGCCAGCGTGATTCAGCCCGCCGCCACCCCGGTCGGGGCACCCGTCACCCTGATCCGTCCCAGTCGACGGTGGGTGTCGCTCAATCTGGGAGAGCTCTTCCGCTACCGCGAGCTGATCTACTTCCTGACCTGGCGCGACATCAAGGTCCGCTACAAACAGACGGTGCTCGGAGCGGGCTGGGCGATCCTGCAACCGTTTCTGACGATGGTCGTCTTCAGCCTGTTCTTCGGCGAGCTGGTGGGTATCCCGAGCGACGGCATCCCGTATCCGATCTTCGCCTACAGCGCGCTGCTGCCCTGGCAGCTCTTCGAGAGCGGTGTGACCAAGGCCGGCGGAAGTCTGGTGCTCGGCCGCAACCTCGTGACGAAGGTCTACTTCCCGCGCCTGGCCGTCCCGATCGCCCCGGTCCTGGCCGGCTTGCTCGACTTCGCGCTGGCCGGGATCGTCCTGGTGGGGATGATGGCCTACTACGCCTACGCGCTGACTGCGGCGATCTGGAGCCTCCCCTTCTTTCTCCTGCTGGCCCTGATCACGACCCTGGGCGTGTCCTTCCTGCTCTCCGCCATGAACGTCGCCTATCGCGACGTCGGGTATCTGATTCCGTTTCTGATGCGCCTGTGGTTCTTCATGACGCCGATCGTCTATCCGGCAAGCCAGCTTCCCGAAGCCTACCGCTGGATCTACGCGCTCAACCCGATGGTCGCCGTCGTCGAAGGCTTTCGCTACGCCTTGGTGAACGGGGCGGCGCCGTCGCCGTCCGCGCTGCTGGCGTCGACGGGCGTCGCGCTGGCTTTGTTGATCGGCGGCACGCTGTACTTCCGCCA
>CAYUWF010000021.1:0-18664 GCA_964448245.1 uncultured Anaerolineaceae bacterium
ATCGTAGGCCATCGCCCCGCTGATGCGCACCGGCACCATCTCGCCGGTCGGGATCTCGCCCTCGACGATCACCAGCCCGTCGATCTCCGGCGCGTCACGGTAGGAGCGGCCCAACGAGAGACCGTTATCGGCGCCTTCCACGAGCACAGGCAGCACCCGCCCGACGTAGGATTGATTGACCGCCAGCGAGATCTGCTGTTGGCGCTCCATCAGCCGCTGCCGCCGTTCCTCCTTGACTTCCGGGGGAACCGGATCGCCCAACGGCTCGCTGGTCGTCCCGGGCTCGAAGGAGAAAGTGAACACGCCCATCCGGTCGAAGCGCATCGCTTCGACGAAGGCCATCAATTCGCCGAACTCGGCCTCCGTCTCGCCGGGGTAACCGACGATGAAGGTCGTGCGCAGGGCCAGCCCCGGCATCGCCTGCCGCATCCGCTCCAGAGTGCGCACGACGGCGGTCATGTTCGCCGGCCGGCGCATCCGGCGCAGCACAGCCGGATGCGCGTGCTGCAGGGGCATGTCCAGGTAGGGCAAGAGCCTCGGCTGCGAGGCCATCAGGTCGATCAGTCGCGGGCCGACGGCGCCGGGGTAGGCGTACAACAAGCGGAACCAGTCGATGCGCGGCGCCGCCTCCAGCAGGGCTTCGAGCAGCGTCGGCAGACCGTCCTTGATCCCCAGGTCGTGGCCGTAGTCGGTCGTGTCCTGAGCGATCAGGATGACTTCGCGCACGCCCCGGCCTTCGAGCTGCCGCGCTTCCTCGACCAGCGTCTCCAGCGGCCGACTGACGGCCGTGCCCTTGATCAGGGGGATGGCGCAGAAGGCGCACGGACGGCGGCAACCGTCGGCGATCTTGAGGTAGGCACTGGCGCCGAAGACCGAGGCGCGCAGCACGCCGCGTTCATCCCGTCCGACGGTCTCCGCCTGCGGCAGGTCGTAGCGCAGCTTGGGGCCCCCGCTGCGGCGCAGGTCGCGCGCCAGTTCGACGACGTCCATCCAGCGTCGCGTCCCGAGCAGGCCGTCGATGCCCGGCACCTGGCGCACGACGTCGGCGCCGTAGCGCTGGGTCAGGCACCCGGCGGCGATCAGCAGTTGGCCTGGCCGCTTGGTCTCGGCCAGCTGGCGCAGCGTCTCGATCGATTCGGCGCGCGCCGGCGCGATGAACCCGCAGGTGTTGACGATGAGGACGTCGGCGTGCGCCGCCTGCGCCTCCGCTTGGAAACCATCTCGCAGGAGCAGTGCCGCCATCGACTCCGAGTCGACGGTGTTCTTGGCGCAACCGAGCGAGACGAGGTGGAAGCGAGGCGTGGTCATGCGGTCCCCTTTCGGGATCCCCGGCGGGGTGCCCCTTGCGGGGTGCCCGTCTGGGGTGCGAAGAGGCGACGAAGCGCGACTCAGTTCGATTGCCTCACGGCCTTCCTTCTTCTTTGCAGCCGAAGCCCGTGGGATCATAGCATCAACCGGTCGGTCCCGAGGGAGTCGCGCCGCGGGCCGTCGCCGACGGACGTGGGGTGGTGGTCGGCGTCGGCGTGACCGTCGGCGTCGGCGTGATCTCTCCCTCGGGGGCCCACAGGCGAGTCACGACTTCGTCCAGCCCACCCATCAGGCCGAGATCGGCGCCATTCAGCGTCACCCGCAAAGCAGCGCCGTTGCCGGTCGTGACCTCGATCAGACGTTCGCCGGAAAGATCGATGATCGCGCCGGGGTCGACGCGTCCCTGGTAACGCTGCTGCCCGTCGGCCAGGGCCCGCACCCAGGCCCGCTGTACCACGAGCAGGCGGACGCTGACCCCGCCCCCGGGAAGGTTGAGGGGCGGAAGAGTCGGCGAGGCGGTGGGCGCTTCCACGGCCACGATCGGACCACCGACGGTGGTGGCGGCGACGGTCGGGATCGGCGAGTTCGTCGGCGTCGGAAGGAGGAGCACTGAGCTCTGCTCGACCGGGATAGCCGCCGCCCGCAGGGAGGCCATCAGCCGGCCCCCGCCCCAGACCAGGAGCGCCAACGTTCCCAGGGTGATCGTCGCCGCGACGAACAGATCGGCCGAGAACCAGCCTCGGCGCCGGACCCGCACCTCGGGCCGCGGCGAGGTCGCTCGGGCGGTCGTCGGGCGCCGGGTGGCAGGGGCGGCGCCGTAGTCCTGGAGCAACCCCTTGGTCTCGAGGCCAAGATAGTCGGCATAGTTCTTCAGGAAGCCTCGCGCCTGCACCGGCGAAGGCATCGCCTCGAACTCATCTCGCTCGAGGGCGGCCAGGTGCTGGGCCCGAATGCGCGTCGTGCGCTCGGCCTCTTCCAAAGACAGACCGAGACGTTCGCGCGCCTGGCGCAGACGCTGCCCGATGGATTCCATGTCGCCGACGGGGGGCGCCGGCCGCGGCTACTCGGGCTCGGCGTCGGCGTCGGCCGGCACCGTCTCGTCGGCCTGGGCCTCGGCGGCGCGGGCGGCCTTCTCTTCAGCCTCGAGCGCGGCCTTGAGTTCGCCGAAGTCTTCCGCCTGCTCGACAACTTCCGTCTTGTAGGCGGATTCGACCGGCTCCCCATCCCGATGGACGACGACGGTGAACGTCGGAACGAGGTCAATCGTCAGACGCAACCGGGCCGGATGGACCCCGAGGGTCCTGATCGGCTCGCAGTCGATCTGGCGGCGGTCGGCGGCGAAGCCGGACTCGCGCTGGATCGCCTCCGCCAGCACGGCGGTGGTGATGGAGCCGTACAACTTGCCGGTTTCGCCGGCCTTGGCCGGGAAGACCAGCGTCAGGCCGCCGATCTTCTCGGCTACGCCTGCCAGCTCCTGGTTGAGCTTCGAGCGCTGCGTCTCGGCCGCCGAGCGAATGCGGTCGGCCTGCTTGGCCGCGCCCGGTGTGGCCAGGACCGCCAGCCCCTTGGGAAACAGGTAGTTGCGGCCGAAGCCATCGGCGACCTTCTTGACATCGCCCGCCCGACCCAGTTTGTAGACGTCTTTCAGGAGGAGAACTCGCATGGAGTCAAGCCCTTTCCTTCCAAGAGATCGGCGCCGCATGGCGCCGGTGGGCGAAGGGTACAACGCCCGCAAGGACAAGCTTACCAGAAGAGGGGAGAGCCGTCAAAAGCAGTGGTCGGTGGTGAGTGGTCAGTGGTGAGTAAGGGCACCGCGCCGACCACTGACCACGAACCACTATCCGATGAGCTTCTTCTCCATCACGATCCCGTCTTCCCCGTCGTTGTAGTAGCGGACTAGCCGGGCGATCTCGACGTACCCGGCGGCGTCATAGACGCGCCGCGCCGTCGAGTTCGATGGCCGCAACGTCAGCCGGACCTGCGGAGTCGCCAGGGCCCGTTCACACGCCGCCAACAGCTGGCTGCCTACCCCGTGCCGCTGGTAGGCGGGGTGGACGCCGATCGAGGCGATCCAACCCAGCTGCTTGGCGCGGTGCCGGTCGCCGAAGACAAAGCCGATGGCCTTGCTCCCGTTGACTCCCTGGTCCGATGACCCCATATCTTCTACCGGCCGCGGCGCCAAGGCCTTCAGCCGAACCGCCTCGGGGAAGGTCAGCGCCGCCATGATATCGATCCACGACCAGGAGTCGCCCTCGAAACAGACATGCTCGAGGGCCAGGACCTCACGGAAATCGCGCCAGGTGGCGGGCGCGATGGTGATGAGATCGAGGGCGTCGGGGTGCGGCATCGAAGGCGAGGCTTGGGGCAGGAATCGAGAGCGAGCGCATTGTAATCCAACGCGCCCGCTCGCGTGAGATCGGTCAATCGCCGTCAGGGTTTCGGGGCACGCTCGCCGATGTTCTCGAGCAGTCGAGTGAACTCCATCGGGAAGATCCACTTCGTCGAAGCGCCCTCGGCCATGCGCTTCAACGTCTCGAAGTACTGCAGCGTCATGGTGTTGTTGTCGACGGTCTGGGCGACGGAGAAGATGCGCTCCAGCGCCGCCGAATAGCCTTCGGCCCGCAACAGCTGCGCCTGCCGCTCGCCTTCAGCGACCAGAATCGTTGCCTGCCGCTGACCCTCGGCTTTCAGGATGTTGGCCTGCTTATCGCCCTCGGCGACGTTGATCGCCGCCTCGCGCGTGCCGGTCGATTCGGTGACGACGGCGCGCCGTACGCGCTCGGCCGTCATTTGCCGGTTCATGGCATCCTGCACATCGCGCGGCGGGATGATCTCGCGGATTTCGACGTTGGTGACCTTGACCCCCCAGCGCTCGGTGACCTCGTCCAGCTTGGTGCGCAGCACCTGGTTGATTTGCTCGCGTTGCGACAGGACATCGTCCAGCATCATGCCGCCGATCACCGAGCGCAGCGTGGTGGTGGCCATCCCCTTGGCCGCTTCCTCGAAGTTACCCACCTGCAGTATGCTCTGCGAGGCCGTCACGACCTTCGAGTACCACAGGAAGTCGATCGAGATCGGGGCGTTGTCCTTGGTGATCGCGGTCTG
Organism: uncultured Anaerolineaceae bacterium; assembly: GCA_964448245.1. GTDB lineage: Bacteria > Chloroflexota > Anaerolineae > Anaerolineales > E44-bin32 > DATEVL01. The sequence goes on from CAYUWF010000021.1 coordinate 4,414, forward strand.
GTGCGGGATCTCGCGCACCTGCTCGCGCAAGTCGACCTTCACGCCGCGGTCGATGAACGGCCACAGGATCACCAGGCCAGGCCCCTTCTCGCCGATAGAGCGGCCCAGCCGGAAGACGACCAGCCGCTCGTACTCCTGGACGATGCGGATGGCGCTGAAAAGCAGCATCAGCCCCACCAGGACGACGGCGACGATCAAACATAGGGCGACGGTCAGTTCGGTCATGCCGATCTCCTACTCCACCGGCTCGACCTCGACGACCAGGCCGTCGAGAAGCCGGACACGGACGCGTTGACCCTCCCGAATCGGCTGCTCGGAGCGCGCCGACCACAACTCTCCGCCGACGTAGACCGTCCCGCCGCTGTGCACCGGCGAGCGCGTTTCGCCGATCTGGCCGATGACGGTCGCCGCGGCGACGGTCGGCGCCGACAGCTGGGCCTCCAGTCCGCGCCGCAGACCTACCCAGAAGAACAGCACCGTCAAAGCCGACATGGTGATCGCCAGCACCGGCTGGACGGCCGGGCGGCCGGAGGCGTCTTCGAAAAGGAAGATCGAACCCAGGCTGAGCAGGATAGCTGAGGCCAGCAACCCGATGCCGGCCTTCCGGCGCCAGACCAGGGACAAGATGAAGGCCGCCGCACCCAGGATCAAAGGGATGAAGGCCAGTCCGTTCACCGGCCAGGTCAGCATTCCGACGGCGGCTCCGCCCAGCAGCAGCAGCGCCAGCGCCTCAAGCACGCCCGTCCCGGGAGACACGAGCGCCATGGCGGTCACCCACAGGCCGACCACCAGGCACAGGTAAAAGAGATTGGGGAGCCAGGGTGCGTCCAGGACCATCGTCGGAGCCCTTTCTCTGGAATCTTCCCACGAACCCCGGACGCCTGCCTGTCCAGCGGCAGACACTCCGCCGACAACGGCCGCCGGACTAGAGGGCCTTCTCGTAGACGCGGTAGGTCTTGTAGCGGTGCCCGCCGAGCATCTCGGCCGACCGCAGGACCATCTCGTTCGACTCGAGCAGCCAGCTCATCTCGACCGATCGATATCCCTTGCGCATGGCACACTCCAGTGTGTGGAAATATATCATCGCATCCACGCCCGTGCCGCGGTACTCGGGCAGCACGCCCAGGGCGAAGGTGCGGATCCACTTCGCCTGCCGCCGCACCTTCCAGTGCCAGAGCAGCTTGAGGAAAGTGAACCACTCCGGCTCGCCGGGGCGGGGATAGGCTTTGTGCAGAGGCGCGTTCAGGTCCGGCAGGGTCAGCCCGAAGCCGACCACGCGGCCGTCGACCTCGGCCACCGCCACCAGGTCCGGATCGATGATGGGCTTCAGCTGCTCGCCCAGGCGGTCGATCTCCGGGCCGGTCATCGGCACGAAGCCCCAGTTGCGGGCCCACGACTGGTTATAGATGACCTTGACTTGCTCCACCTCCCGGTCGAATTCCTTCATGTTGACCGGGCGGACGGTGAAACGCTTGCGCCGCTTCATCCCGTCGATGACGCGCAGCAGCTTCTGCGGCGGGCCGCCCTTGCCGTACATCTCGTCCAGGCTGGTGGTGTAGGCCAGCAAGTCCATCGCCTTGTGAAACCCGGCCGCCTCGATGAAGCCGAGATAATAGCGGGGGTTGTAGGTCATCAGAATGCGTGGGGTGTCTTCGTATCCGTCCACCAGCAGCCCGATCTCGTCATTGGTCGAGAACTGGGCCGGGCCGAGGATCGAAGTGTGTCCAGCATCGCGCGCCCAGCCGGCGGCGGTGTCGAGCAGCGCCCGGGCCGCCTCGGGGTCCGCCAGCACCTCGAAGAAGCCGAACCAACCGACGTTGGATTCGTGGAACTGGTTGTACAGGTCGTTGGTGAAGGCGGCAATCGTCCCGACGATCTCGTCGCCACGCCGGGCCAGAAAGAACTGCACCCGGCCGTGCTGGTAGAAGGGATTCTTCTTCGGATCGGTGAAGGCCTTGCGTTCCGAGAGCAGCGGCGGCACCCAGTAGGGGTCGCCCTGGTAGACCTTCCACGGAAAGGTCAGGAACGCCAGCCGCTCGTCCTCATTGGCCACGGGGGTGATGCGCAAGTCGCGCATGGATGGGACTCCGACGGCCTCGAGATTATATTCTAGCTTCCCGCGAGCTTGAAGCTCGCGGGAAGCTCGATTCGAGGCGCGATGGTATGATTCCGCCTGCGGCGCGTGAGTCAGGACTACCCGGTCGTTTTGGCGCTCGGATGCCTGGCCGGCCTGGTGTGGCTGGCCCTGCGCCGCGGCGTTTCCGCCCAGGCCGAGGCGCACGCCTTCCAGGTTGCGCTGCTGGCTCTGGGTATGGGTGTCCTGGGGGCAAGGCTGGCCTTCGCCGCCCTGCACGGCCCGTACTTCATTGAGAATCCGCTCGAGGTGCTGTGGGTCTGGCAGGGCGGGCTGAGTTGGGTCGGAGGCGCCCTGGGCGCCATGACGGCGGTCGGCTTGTACGCCTGGCTTCGGCGGCTGCCCCTGGCGCCGCTGGCGGATGCCCTCGTCCTCCCGGTGCTGCTGGTGGCGCTTTCGGCGTGGACCGGGTGCCTGTTGGAAGTGTGCCTCTATGGGATTCCCGTCGCCGCCTCCTCGTTTGCGCCGCCGGCAGCCGATTTGTTCGGTGTCATCATGCCGCGCTGGCCGACGGCCGCCGCCGGCATGATCGCCACCGCACTCCTGCTCTGCGCGATCCTCCTCCTGGAGGGACGGGCCCTGTCCCCCAACCGGCGCTTCGCCCTGGCCCTGGGGGGGATCGCCGCGATCGGACTGGCGCTGAGTTTCACCCGGGCCGACCCGGCCCTGCGCCTCGCCGGTCTGCGGATCGATGCGCTGGGCGCGGCCGTTGTGCTGGCGCTGGCGGGCGCTTGCGCCGTGATCCTCCCGCCACGGTCGCTGGAGAACTAGCCTGTGAAGCGCTTCACCCTGGCGCTGGCGCAAATCGACACCCACCTGGGCGATGTCGCCGCCAACCTCGAGAATCATCTCGACACGATTGCCCGGGCCCGGCGTCGCGGCGCCGAACTGGTCGTCTTCCCCGAGCTGTCGCTCACCGGATACATGCTGCAGGATCTGGCGGACGAGGTCGCCTTGGAACCGACGGCGGCCGATCCGACCTTCCGGCGTCTGCTGGCCGCCAGCCGCGGCGTCGACCTGGTGCTCAGCTTCGTCGAGCGCGACGCGCGCCACCGGCACTTCATCTCGGCCGCCTACCTCTCCGGCGGCGAGGTGGCCCACCTCCATCGCAAGGTTTTCTTGCCGACCTATGGCTTGTTTCAAGATGGGCGCTTCTTTGATCGCGGCGTCTCGTTCCGCGCCTTCGATACGCGCTTCGGCCGGTTCGGCCTGCTGATCTGCGAGGACTTCTGGCACGTCTCGTCCCCCTATCTGCTGTGGCTGGACGGCGCCGAGCTGCTGCTGCTCGTCTCGGCCTCCCCCGGCCGCGGGCTGAACGCCGACGGACGACTGCAGTCGGCGCGCTGGGTCGAAACGATCACGCAGACCTACGCCAGCCTGTTCACGGTATACGTCGCGCAGACGAACCGCGTCGGCTTCGAAGACGGCTTGTGCTATTGGGGCGGCGCGGCCATCATCGCGCCCGACGGCCGAACCCTGGCCCAGGGGCCGGACTTCGAAGAGGCGCTGGTCGTCGCTGAGATCGACCCCGATCGGATTCGCCGTGCCCGGCTGGCGCTGCCGCTGCTGCGCGACGAGCAGCCGGAACTGCTGCAGCGCGGGCTGGCGCGATTGCTGGGAGAGCCGCCGCCATGAACGATCTCTCCGCCTCGCTCGAGATCGACACGGGACTGGCCCGCCGCATCCTGACCGGCTTCCTGCGCCACGAGACGAAGCGCGCCGGTTTCGCGCGGGGCGTGGTCGGCGTCTCGGGCGGCCTCGATTCCGCCCTGACTTGCTTTCTGGCGGCCGAAGCGCTTGGCCCGAAAAACGTCCTGGCCGTCCGCCTGCCGCACGCCGGATCCTCGCCGGATTCGTTGGACGACGCGGTCGAGGTCATCCGTCTGACCGGTGTGCGCGAGCACACCGTCTCGATCACCGAGATGGCGGCGCCCTTGCTGGCGACCATCCCGGCCGCCGACCGGATCCGCCGCGGCAACGTCCTGGCGCGGCTGCGGATGATCGTCCTCTACGACCAATCGGCGGCGTTCGAGGGCCTCGTCCTCGGCACCGGCAACAAGACCGAGATCCTGCTCGGCTACACCACGCTCTTCGGCGACTCGGCCTGTGCCCTCAATCCCCTCGGCGACCTGTACAAGACTCAGGTGCGCCAGCTCGCCGCCGCCGTGGGCGTTCCGGCGCGCATCTTGGCCAAGCCCCCTTCGGCCGATCTGTGGCCCGGCCAGACCGATGAGGGCGAGCTCGGGGTGACCTATGCCGAGGTCGACCGGCTGCTCTACCTGCTCGTCGATGAGCGGCTGTCCGCGGCGGGCTGCGTTGAGGCCGGCTTCAAGCCGGCCATGGTCCGCAAGGTCATCGAGCGGATTCGGCGCAACCAGTACAAGCGCATACCGCCGGTCATCGCCAAACTCAGCCAGCGCACGGTCGGCTACGATTTTCTCTACTTGCGCGACGAGGGGAGCTGAGGCCCGCCGCGCCCTCCGTGCCAGACCGGTTCCCGTGGCCGCGCTTCCCTCCTGCGCTCCGTCATCGTCGCTACCGTCTGCTCTGGCTCGGCCTGATCATCTCGGTCGCCGGGACGCAGATGCATACCGCCGCCATCCTGTGGCACGTCAATCAAACTCAACCCGCAGCCGATCGCGCTCGGGGCAGTCGGGCTGGCGCGCATCCTGCCCTTCCTGCTCTTCTCGCTAGTGGCCGGCGTCGCCGCCGACGTGTGGAACCGACGGCGGCTGCTCTTCATCACCGAGTCGGCGTTGGCGCTGCTGGCCCTGACCCTGGCCTGGGCGACGCTGGAGGGGAACGACACCCTGGCGCTGATTTACGGCATGGTCGCCCTGACCGGCGCTATTGCCACCTTCGATCTCCCGGCGCGGCAGTCGTTGATCCCCAACCTGGTCCCCGCGGAAGACCTGACGAACGCCTTCAGCCTGAACGCCATCGCCTTCCAGGTGGGCGCGATCGCCGGCCCGGCGCTGACCGGCGTGGTGCTGGCGACCGTGGGAAATCGCTTACTGCTACCTGGTCAACGCGCTCTCATACCTGGCCGTGGCCCTGGTCCTGATGGGCCCCGTCCACCAGGAGCGGGTCTTTCGCCCCGAAGGCGGTCTCGGACCGCGGGCGCTGGTGGGCGCGGTGCGCGAAGGACTGCGGTTCGTCCTCGGCCAGCGCCTGATCTTCTCGAGGATGCTGCTCGACTTCTTCGCCACGTTCTTCTCGTCGGCCACCGCGCTGATGCCGATCTTCGCCCGCCAGAGGTGGGCGCCGTCGGCTACGGCTGGCTGATCGGCGCGCCGGCGATCGGCGCGCTGGGGACGGCGCTGGTGTTGTCGACCAGCGGGCCGATCCGCAACCAGGGTCGCCTCTTGCTGGCGACGATCGTCTACGGCTTGTCGCGCTCCTTCGCGCTGACCTTCGCCGCCCTCATCGCCACCGGCGTCACCGACTCCATCAGCACCATCATCCGCAACACCATCCGCCAGCTGCGCACCCCGGACGCCTTGCGCGGGCGCATGACGAGCGTTAGCCAGATCTTCTTCCTGGGCGGGCCGCAGCTCGGCGAGCTGGAGGCGGGGATCGTGGCGCAGATCTGGGGGCCGGTGGTGGCCGTCGTCAGCGGAGGGATCGGCTGCCTGATCGCCGTCGCCTGGACCCGCTCGCGCTACCCTGAGATCGAGCGCTACCGCGGCGACGAGGCGCTGCCGGCGGCGGCCGCGATTGGATAGCTCTTCCAGATACCGTTCGTCGACGTCACCCCCTACCCCCTCTCCGCGGCGCAACCAAATCCTCGGTGAGGCTGGCTGGCGGAGAGGGGGGAAAGAGGTTGAAGGAGGTGCGGGGGTCGCTCTGCGACCCCCGCACCTCCTTCAGAAAACCTCCCCCTCCCCCGGCGAGCATTCCCGGACAGCGTCGGCCGTCGAAGCCGCGGGAGGGGGTCAGGGGGTTGGGGGTCCTCCTCCGACCTCAGCCGGTCCCGCGTTGACCCCCCGCCCCCCACGGTGTAGAGTCGGACCGCCGGGGGGAACACCGTGAAGCGTGCCGTCAGCATCAGCCTCGGATCCTCCAGACGCGACAAGACCGTCGAGATCAACCTACTCGGACAGCAGGTGCGCGTCGAGCGCATCGGCACCGACGGGGACATGGACAAGGCGGCCGAACTGTTCGGCCGATTGGACGGCCAGGTCGATGCCTTCGGCGTCGGCGGGGCCGACCTGGCCGTGGTCGTCGACGGCAAGGTCTATCCACTGTACTCGGTGCGCCCGATGGTCCGCCTGATCCGGCAGACGCCGGTCGTCGACGGGGCCGGGCTGAAGAACACCCTCGAGTCGGGGTTGGCCCAGTTCCTTGAACAACGGCTGCCGAGACGCATCCCGATCAAGCGCGCGCTGATCACGGCCGGCGCCGACCGCTGGGGCATGACGACGTCTTTCACCGCCGCCGGGTATGAGTGCCTCTTCGGCGACTTGATGTTCGGCCTGGGCCTGCCGATCGCCCTGCACTCGGTGCCGGCCATCAAGCGCCTGGCGGCGCTGGTCATGCCGATCGCCGGCCGCCTGCCCTTCGACTGGGTCTACCCGACGGGGGAGAAACAGGAGCAGCGGCGGCCGAAGTGGGAAGCCAGCTACGCCTGGGCCAGCGTCATCGCCGGCGACGTGCATTACATCAAGCGCCATATGCCGTCTTTCCTGACCGGCAAGATTATCGTGACCAACACGACCACCGCCGAAGACGTCGAGCTCTTTCGGCGCGCCGGCGTCGCCCATCTCGTCACCTCGACGCCGCGCTTCGAAGGACGCAGCTTCGGAACCAACATGATAGAGGCCGCCCTGGTGGCCGTCGCCGGGCGTGGCCGCGCCCTGACCACCAGCGAACTGGCCGAGCTCGTCGACAGCATCCATATGGAGCCGCAGCTCCAGACGCTGAATTGAGCGCCCAAACTTCGCGCGCTGCCTGGCGGTCCTCGTTCGCCCTAGAGGTCTACGCCATCGTGCGGCGCATCCCGCGTGGCCGCGTCATGACCTACGGCTCGATCGCCGCCCACATCGCCGCTCCCGTCGGGGTCGATTGGCTGGCCTACCGGCGCATCCGCGCCCGCTGGGTGGGCTATGCCATGGCAGCGGCAGCGGAGGAGATCCCCTGGCAGCGCGTCATCAACGCCCTGGGCCGCATCAGCCCCCGCCCGGGTTTTGGCGCCGTGTGGCAACGGGCGCAACTCGTCCGGGAGGGGGTTAGCTTCTCGCGCCAGGGCCGGATCGACTTGGATAGATACGGATGGTCCCCGCGCCGGGACCCGGCCGGCGCCCGATCCCGATGGAGGCCCCCCGCGTGATGCAGGCCCTGCTGATGTGCGGCTCGGTGCCCGATCCTCGCGACCCCCTCTTCCCGGAGACGCGCGGCGGGCCGAAGGCCTTGCTCGATGTCGCCGGCAAACCCATGGCGCAGTGGGTGCTGGATGCTCTGAGCGCCTCACGCAGCGTCGAAGGCGTCATCATCATCGGACTCGGCCCGGAGAGCGGATTGAAGACGGCCAAGCCGGTGTCTTATCTGCCGGATCAAGGCGGAGCTGTCCCCAACGCAGTGGCCGGGGTCGAGGGCGCCCTAGCACGGCAGCCGACGACGACGCACGTACTGCTCACCGCGTGCGATGTCCCGGCGGTGACGGCCGAGATGATCGACTGGAGGGTCGGCATCGGCCTGGAGGCCGGCGCCGACTTCGACTACCTGGCGATCGAACGCGGCGTGATGGAGGCGCGCTTCCCCGGCTCCCGCCGCACCTACACGCCGCTGCGCGGGACGCAGGTGTGCGGGGGCGACATCAACATGGCCCATGTGCGCCTGGCCAAGAATGCCGCGCTGGTGGAGCGGCTGGCTGCGGCCCGCAAGAGCCCGCTGCGCGTGGCGTCCCTCATCGGCTGGAACGTGCTGCTGCTCTTCCTTCTTCGTCGCTTGACGATCGAGCGCAGCGAGGAGCTGGTCAGTCGTAACCTCGGGATCGTCACGCGGCTCCACCTGTGCCCCTACGCCGAGCTCGGGATGGACATCGACAAGCCGCAGCAGTTGGAGATCCTGCGGGCGGACCTGGCGCAGCGCCGCGCGGCGGGCGCCTGATGGGCCGCCTGCTCGAGGTCGACAACCGCTGGACGGACGCTCTGCGGCTGCGTCCAGAACAGCGCCGGCTGCGCCTGGTGGCGGCGGTCCTGGCCCATTCCGGCGACTCCTGGTTCTGGGGCGCCGGGTTGGTCCTGCTGATCTGGCGCGGCGACCCCGCCCAGCAGGCCTGGGCGCTGCAGCTCTTGCTCGCCATCGCCGGCCTAGCGGCCGTCGTCCTGGCGATCAAGTTCCTCATCCGCCGACGGCGGCCGGAAGGCGAGTGGGGATCGCTCTACCGGATGACCGATCCGCACTCGTTCCCCTCGGGGCACGCTGCCCGGGCGTTCCTGATCGCCGCCCTGGTGGCGGTGTGGGGGCCGTCCTGGCTGGCGCCGATCGTCCTCGTCTGGGCGCCGCTGGTGGCGCTGGCCCGCGTGGCGATGGGACTGCACTATCTGTCCGACATCATCGGTGGCGCCGTCCTCGGGCTGGCAGCGGCGCTGGTGGCGGTTCAGGTCGTCGGGTAAGCTCCGCGGCAGCTCCGACACGCCCCTTCGCAAAGAGGCGGCAAAGACCCCCACCCCTGCCCCTCCCCCTTCGCACTGCGTACACTGCTCCCACAGGTTTCAGGCCAAGGGGGAGGGAATGAACCCTGGAGGGAGGGGGGCGAAGCCCCCCTTCCTCCAGCTGTTTCGTCCCCCCTCTCCGCCACGCTCCCATCGACGACCGGGACGCTCTCGGCGGAGAGGGGGAAAGGGGGTGAGGCGGAATGTCGGGTTCGAATCTTGGTGCCCCTGTCGTTTAAGGGAAAACAAGAAGGCGGCCTGGCGGCCGCCCTCGCATGGCGTTGGCTTCTTGGGGTCCTACGGCACTTGCCAGTCGCGGCCGAGCACGACCACGAGGTCCACCGGCGCATCGGGGTAGGTCTGGTTCAGGATCTGACTCTCTTCCAGCCCGAGCAGCGAGGCCAGGTACTTGACCGTGTAGGGGAAGCGGTCGCTGTAGACGATGACGCGTGAGATCTCGTAGTCGAGGCGGTCGGCATTGCCGACCTCGACCACCTGCAATCCCTGATCCGTCAGGTAGTCGGAGGTCTGCGTCGCCAGCCCTTCGATGCCCGACCCGTTGCGGACGGCCAGACGTGCGCCCTCCTGCCGGGCGCCCTCAGCCGGGTCTTGCGCCTCGACCGATGGGCCGACGGCGCTGGTGTTGGTGAAGATTTCGTCGCGCAGCTGGCGAATGCGATCCGGCACGGGCTTGAGCACCTGCGCCCCATCCGGAAGCGTTTGGAGGATGACCATCTCCGGCGGCGCGATCACGCCGCGCTGGATCGATTTCTTGTCGAGTTGAGCCGCCAGCAGCATGATCGATATCATTTGATCGAAGGCAAGGTTGGTGCGGACGCCCTCGGCCAGCTCTTGATACAAGGCCGGGGCGCGCGTGACGAGGGTCGGGATCATGCCGAGTTCCAGGATCTGGCCGCGCACCGACAACACCACCTGCTGCTGGCGCTGCGCCCGGTCGAAATCGCCGCCCTCCGTCTTGCGCGCCCGGGCGTAGGCCAGGGTTTCGGGGCCGTCCAATAGGTAGGCCTTCGCTTCCAACCAGCGGCTCTGCCGTCCGAGCGGCGAGATCTTGACTCGTTCGGGCACCAGGATTTCGATCCCGCCGATCTCATCGATCATCCGCTCGAAGGCCGAGAACTCGATCACGGCGTAGTAGTCCACCGGTACGCCGAGGACGTTCTCGACGGTTTTCATCGCCAGCTCCGGCCCGCCGCCGGGGAGGTTGTAGCTCTCGCCCAGGAAGTAGGCGGTGTTGATCCGGTTGTGTTCGAAGCCCGGGATCTCGACCCATAGGTCGCGCGGGATGGAGAGCATGCCGGCCGTGCGCGCCACCGGGTCGAGGGTGAGGAGCATCATCGAGTCGGTGTGCGGTGCGTCGCTGCCGGACGCCCAGTCCCGGTAGTCGAGGCCCATGACCAGGACGGTGATGCGATCGCTGCCGTTCCACGGAACGGCCGTGGCTTCGGCCGCCAGCGGGACGGCCGTCTGCCCCGGCGCGGCGGTGGGAGCGCTTCCGCTGAACTGGAACGGGGTGGGGCCGGTGCCGGTCCAGGCCGCCGCCAGATCGCGCACAGCGCGGTAGACAAGATACCCGGAGAGGAGGGCGCCGACGGTAAACGCCGCCGCCAGCCCCCACACCGCCCAACTGGGAATGCCGCCGCGCGGGCGTGCCGCACGCTGAGTCGTCACTGGCATCTCTCTTTCGGCCTCAAAGCGGCGGATTATATCACGCCGGTTTCTCGCCGCCGGCGGCCTCTGCCCACTTCTCGAGCAGCATCTCCAACTCTTGTTCGCGCTGCGCATACTCGACGCCCAGCGCCGTCACCAACGCCGCGTCGCTCCGCGCCAGATCCATCTGGTTGGCCAGCGCCGCCAGGGTCTGCTCCAGTTTGTCGATGCGCGCCTCCAGCGCCGCCAGGTCTTTCTCCCGCCGGCCGGTCCGCGCAACCGCCGGCGTACCCGGGGAGGCCTTCGCCGCCGGCGCCGGCGCGGGCCGCCCCGCCTCCCTGGCAGCGAGATACTCGGTCAGCGAGCCACGGAACACCTCCAACGCGGCTTCGCTGGGCGAGATGACCCACACCTGCGTCGCCAGCGCCCGCGCCAGATAGCGGTCGTGCGTCGCCAGCAGGATCGTCTCGGGAAAACCGGCCAACGATTCCTGCAAGGACTCCTGCGCCGGCAGATCGAGATTGTTGGTGGGTTCGTCGAGCAACAGCAGGTTGGCGCCGCCCAGGCTCAGCCGCGCCAGGGCCAGACGCCGCCGTTCGCCGCCGCTGAGCCGCTCGACGGTCTTCTCCGCATCATCCGCCAGACCAAAGCGCGCCAGCCACGAGCGGGCGGCGGTTTCCTTCAGATCGCCGGACGCCTGCTGCAGACTACCCAGCACGGTGTCGGCCGGGCGAAGCTCGCTTTCCGTTTGCGAAAGGTACCCCGGCCGAACGGCGGCGCCTAGCAGCACGCTGCCCGACAGCGCCGGCGACTCGCCCAGCAGCGTCCGCAGCAGGCTGGTCTTGCCGGCTCCGTTCGGTCCCAGGACGGCGACGCATTCGCCCCGCATCAGCGAAAGGTCCGGGACGGCGAAAAGCGCTGCGCCTCCCCCCGGATGCGCGATCACCAGCCCGGTCGTTTCCAGGATCTTCTCGCTGCCGCGGGAGCTCCCCTCCAGCCTGATCTGCGGACGGGTCCTGGCCACCGGTCGATCCAGGGCTTCGTCTTTCATGAAGCGTTCGAGCCGCGTGCGGCGCCCCTTCGCCTGGCGCGTGTTCTGGCCGGCGATGTTGCGCCGGATGTAATCTTGCTCATGCTGCAGGTGTTCCTGTTGAGCCTGATAGCGGCGGGATTGCTCCAGGCGGCGGTCGGCGCGCTGTCGAACGTAAGCCGAATAGTTCCCGGGGTAGACCGACAGGCCCTGCGGCGACAACTCCCCCACCGTCCCGGCGACTCGATCGAGAAAGAAACGGTCATGCGAGACGACCAGCGCCGCGCCCGGCCAATCCCGCAGCCAGGACTCGAGCCATTCGATGGCGTCCAGGTCGAGGTGATTCGTCGGTTCGTCGAGGAGCAACAGGCCCGGGTCTTCGAGCAACAGGCGTGCCAAGGCCAGTCGCGTTCGCTCACCACCCGAGAGGTCAGCCAGCTGGCGCTCCCACAGCGCTGGACCCAGACCGAGGCCGCGCAGGACCTGGCGCGTGCGCCCGGCGTAGGCGTATCCACCCTCGCGCTCGAAGGTCTCCTGGAGTGGGCCGTAGGAGGCCAGGGCCTCCTCGGTGCGGCGCGGGTCGGCCATGGCCGCCTCCAGGCGAGCGAGTTCGCCTTCCGTCCGCCGCAGATCGCTGAACGCCTCCAGACCGTACTCCCAGACACTCGTCCGGGAGTCGGCCGCCGGCCGCGTCCCGCCGTCCTGCCGCAGGTAGCCAATGCGCAGACCGCGGGCGCGTTGAATCCGCCCGTGGTCCGGCCGTTCCTCACCGGCCAGCAGGGCCAGCAGCGTCGACTTGCCGACGCCGTTCGCCCCGACCAGCGCAGTGCGGCTTTGATGCGCCAGCGCCAGGCTGATGCCCTGCAGCACATCCTGCGCGCCATAACTCTTCGCCAGATCGGTCGCCGTCAACAAAGACATCGGATCCTCGGGCGCATTATAGCGATCGATGGAACGCGGCAGAATCACGGCACGCCTGGGGAGGCGCGGCGGCTGGACTATAATGCCCAACACCGCCCGGATCGTATCCACGCGTGTCTGGTTCATCCTTCGCCCCTTACCGTAGCCTGATGATCGCTGCGGCGCTGCTCGCCGTCATCGGCTGCATCGGCCTGATCCTGCTGGGGGCCGCGACGTTTCCGACGATCGGGCCGCGCTGGTTGGGCTTCGCTTTCCTGACGACGGCCGCCACGGGCACGGCGCTGCCGTTCGTCTGGGTGCTCCATTGGCGCTTCGACCGCGCCACGGCCCCGGCCTCGGTGCTGCTGCGCCAGGGCCTGCTTGTCGGGCTGTACGCGTCGCTGTGCGCCTGGCTGCTGATCAATCGTTCCCTCAGTCTCGGCCTGGCGCTCGCCATCGCCCTCGGCTTCGGGCTCATCGAAGGCCTGATCCGCTTGATCGAAGGCAGCCGCTGGAGGCCGGGCCGGTGAGTCTGCGGGACCTGCCCTCGATCGACGGGCTGCTGCAAAGCGAGGCCGGCGCCGGCCTGCAGTCCGAGTTCGGGCGGGCTTTGGCGGTCGAAGCGCTGCGCCATGAAGTCGATCGAGCGCGCGCCGCCATTCGTCAGGGCCTGGCGCCCCCGGCGGCGCCGGATCTGGTCGACGGCGCCCGGCGCCGGCTGACGGTGCAGCTCACCTCCACCCTGCAACCCGTCATCAACGCCACTGGCGTCATCCTGCATACCAACCTCGGGCGGGCCGTCCTCAGCGAAGACGCCCGACTGGCAATGCTGGCCGCCGCCGCCGCCTACACCACCCTCGAGTACGACCTGGCCCGCGGCGACCGCGGCCGCCGCGAGGACCACCTGGAGCCGCTGCTGTGTCATGTCACCGGGGCCGAGGCGGCGCTGGTGGTCAACAACAACGCCGCCGCCGTGCTGTTGGCCCTCACCGCCCTCGCCCGGCGCAAGGAAGTCGTCATCAGCCGCTCGCAGCTCATCGAGATCGGCGGCGGTTTCCGCATCCCCGAAGTCCTGACGCAGTCCGGCGCCAAGCTGGTCGAGGTCGGAACGACCAACCGGACCCATCCCCGCGACTACGAGGCCGCCCTCGGGCCGAAAACGGCACTGCTGCTGCGGGCACATACCTCCAACTTCAAGCTGGTCGGATTCACCGCAATCCCCAGCCTGGCCGAATTAGTCGAACTGGGGCGTGGAGCTGGCGTGCCGGTGGTCGACGACCTCGGCTCTGGCGCGCTGCTCGACACACAGGCCTTCGGACTCGGCCACGAGCCGACGGTGCAAGAATCCGTCCAGGCCGGCGCGGCGCTGGTAACCTTCTCGGGGGACAAGCTGCTCGGTGGTCCGCAGGCCGGGATCGTCGTCGGCCAGCGGGCGCTGGTCGAAAAGCTGGCACGGCATCCGCTGGCCCGAGCCGTGCGCGCCGACAAGGTGGCGTTAGCCGGCCTGCATGCCACCCTCCTTCATTACGCGCGGGGCGAAGCGGTGCGGCAGGTTCCCGTGTGGACGATGATCGCCCTGGGCGAGGGCGACATCCAACGGCGCGCCGAAGGCTGGGCGGCGGACCTCGGCTGGGGGACGGTATTGCCGGGGCGCTCCACCATCGGCGGCGGGAGTCTTCCGGAAGAGACCCTGCCGACCTGGGTGCTCGCCCTGGAAGCCGACCACGTGAACCAGCTGTCGGCCGACCTGCGCCAGTCGACCCCGCCCGTCATCGCCCGCGTCGAGTCCGACCGCGTGCTGCTCGACCCGCGCACGGTGCTGCCCGAGCAGGATGCCGCTTTGCTGACGGCGCTTCGGCATGC
>CAYUWF010000021.1:18764-27180 GCA_964448245.1 uncultured Anaerolineaceae bacterium
TGAAGGAAGACTTGGATCGCTACCTGGAAGAATCCGGCCTCGACGGCCTGTTGGTGCTGGGCCCGGTCTCCCACAATCCGGCGATGGCCTACTTCACCGGCCGGGTGCACGTCGGCTGGGGCGCTCTGGCCCTGCCGCGCGGCGCCCCGGCCGCGCTCTATGCCATCGATATGGAACGGGACGAAGTCGCTCGCGCCGGCCTGCGGCATGGGATCCTGGATTGGGCTTCGTACGCCCATGAGGCCGGAGGAGACCCGCTGGAAGCGATGGCCATCGCGCTGGAGCGGATCCTGCGCGAGAGCAACCTGGTAGGTCGCATCCAGGTCGCCGGGCGGGTCGACGCCGGCGATACCCTCGAGGATTTCCGCCGGCTCCTGCGGCGGCTGCCCGGCCTGACGGTTGTCGGCTTCGACAAGGCGACCTCGCCCCTTCAACGGGCGCGGGCGACGAAGGACCTCCAGGAGGTTGAGCGAATCCGCCGCATGGGCGCGATCACGATCGAGGTCGTCGGCCGGGTGGCCGACTTCCTCGCGTCGCACGAGGCACGCCGGGGCGTCCTGGTCGATCGCCTGGGGCGGCCGCTGACGATCGGCGAGGTCAAGCGGTGCATCGACCTATGGCTTGCTCAACTCGGGGCGGAGAACCCGGAGGGAACAATCTTCGCCATCGGGCGCGACGCCGGCGTGCCCCACAACACCGGCGCCAATAACATGCCCATCCCGATCGGCCAGCCGATCATCTTCGACATCTTCCCGTGTGAGGCCGGCAGCGGCTACTTCTACGACTTCACCCGCACCTGGTGCCTCGGCCACGCGCCCGACCCCGTGGCCGCCGCCCACGCCGAAGTCGTCGCGGCCTATCAGCTGGCCCTGCGCCAGGCGGTCCCCGGCGCCGACTGCGGCGAAGTGCAGCGCGCCGTCTGCGAGTTCTTCGAGGCGCGGGGACATGCGACGGTGCTGACCGACCCGCACACCCGCGAAGGCTACGTCCATTCGGCGGGGCACGGCCTCGGCCTGGAGATCCACGAGCACCCCAACTTCCGGCTGGTGGACGGGCCGCCCGACCGCCTCACCGTCGGGCACGTCGTGACGATCGAGCCCGGGCTATACTATCCGGAGCGTGGGCTGGGGGTCCGGGTCGAGGACACGGTCTGGATCAGCCCCGACGGGCCGCAGATCCTGGCTCCCTACCCGATGGACCTCGTCCTGCCCCTGCGGCGGAGCAAGCGTGCCCCAGCGAACACCTCCCGAACGAAAAACACGAAGTCGCGGGCCGTCCGCCCAAAAGCGCGCGCCGGCTGAGGCTCCGGCGCCTGCGCCGACGCCGGCCGCGCGCTCCAAGGCGACCCGCCTGCTGGGGATCGAAACCTCCTGCGATGAGACGGCAGCGGCCGTCGTCGAGGACGGCCGCCACATCGCCTCCAACGTCGTCGCCTCCCAGGTGGGCGTCCATGCCAAGTACGGCGGCGTGTTTCCCGAAATCGCCTCGCGCATGCACATCGAGGCGATCCTGCCCGTGGTGCAGGAAGCGCTGACCCAGGCACATATCGGTCTGGAAGGGATCGACGCCATTGCCGTGACGCGCGGGCCGGGGCTGGCCGGGTCGCTGGTCGTCGGCCTGAACTACGCCAAGGGCCTGGCGCTCTCGCGCGGGCTGCCGCTGCTCGGCATCAACCACCTCGAAGCTCACCTGTACTCGATCTGGCTGGTGGAAGAGGAACCGGAGCCGTCGTTCCCGCTGCTCGGGCTGATCGTTTCGGGCGGCCACACCGAACTCGTGTTGATGCTCGGCCACCTGCAGTACCAGCGCCTCGGCGGGACGCTGGACGACGCCGCCGGGGAGGCCTTCGACAAGGTTGCGCGCCTGCTCGGCCTGGGGTACCCCGGAGGCCCGGCGATCCAGCAGGAGGCGCGCCAGGGGAATCCGAAAGCCTACCGTTTCCCGCGGGCCTGGATGGAGGGGACCTGGGATTTCTCTTTTAGCGGTCTGAAGACGGCGGTCTTGCGTGAAGTGCGCGCCTTGCAGCCGGAGGTCCGTGCCGGGATCGAGCCGCCCGCCGCGGGGCTTCCGACGGGGGATCTGGCAGCATCTTTTCAGGCAGCCGTGGTCGAAGTGTTGGTGGAGAAGACGGTGGCGGCCGCCGAAACTTTCGAGGCCCGGACGATTCTGGTGGCCGGAGGGGTCTCGGCCAATCAGGCGCTGCGCCAGAGCCTGGCGGCGCGCAGCCCGGTCCCCGCCCGGTTTCCGCCGCTGTCGTTATGCACCGACAACGCGGCGATGATCGCCGCCGCCGGCCACCTCCGCTTTATGGCCGGCCAACGCGACGCACTCGATATCGACGTCCTGCCGAGCTGGCCCCTAAATTCGTAGTGAACCAGAAACCGGGTTTCTGCAAGAAACTCGGTTTCTTTCTGATTACTTCTCTCCGTTCGACGAAGGCAGCGGCGGCGGCCAGGATGACGCCTGGCGAGGTTGGTCGACCGTCTCGAGGTCGTCTTCCGACGGTTCACCGGCGGCCCCGGACAGCGCCCAGCGTTCGATCTTCTGCTGCATCTGCTCGGCGTCCTCCGGGCTTGGGGCCGGCTCGGCGGAGGGTTTCTTCCTCTTGATTCGCCCCTCCAAGACCATCGACATGCCCTTGCGCAACAGCAGGCTTCCCGTGTTTGGCAGCTGATCCTCCACCGAGACCACCGCCGGCGCGAGGAGCGGGGTGTGGGGGACCAAGCCCTTGCCATTTCCAGGTGTCGTCGGCTCTTCCATAGGCTCCTGCTGGAAGACGGCGGGTGCCAGAGCCGTCTCCTCCTCCGACGTCGAGGGCGGCAGAATCCTCGTCGCGCCCTCGGCCGACTCCTCGGGTGGCGAGCCCTGGCCGACTTCGGAGGCGAGCTCGACGTCCAGCAGGTTGGCCAGTGAGGAAACCTCGGCGGCCATCCCTTTGATGATCTTGTGGGAACTGGGGTCCTGCTGGCGACGGGCCATGAACGTCAGCCCGCGGCGCAGGTTGAGCAGGGTTTCCTGGACGAGGCTGCCCATCGCCGGGGCGCTGGTCTCCTGTTCCCGCAGCATGAGCACCTGGTGGTGCTGATCGCCGGGGAGCGCCAGATCTGAGAGGGAGACCTCGAGACGAAGGCCGCCGACCTGGATTTCGCCGCGGCGGTGGCCTTCCACAACCGGCATCGACTCCATCAACTGGCGCAGGCCGGCGTCGCCGACGGAGAGGGTTTCCTCTAGGTAAGCCTCGCCTCTGGGGTTGAGCAGAACGGCGCGGCCGGATTCATCAATCACGGCCACCCCCACCGGCAGGCACGCCAGGAGAGTCGCCATGTATTCCTGGCTTCGCTTGAGCTGACGGATCCTCCCGGCGACCTCCTTCTCCAGCATGTTCCCGCGCAGGCGCTGGACCTCGGCCATGCGCAGGTTATCGAGCAGGGCGCGGCGAAAATCGATAGCGCGCGACACGACATTGTCGAAGACCGACAGATGGTCGAAGGGCTTGTTCAGGTAGGCGAAGGCGCCGTGGTTGAGCGCTAGAACGGCGTTGTCGAGAGTCGCCGAGGCGGTTACGACCACCACCTGCGCGTGCGGATCAAGCGCCTTGATCCGCTGCAGCAGCTCGAGCCCGGTGACATCGGGCATATAGATGTCGGTGACCAGCAGGTCGTAACGGTTCCGGTCAAGGCGGGCGATGGCGTCCTTGCCGTCTTCGGCCCGCTCGACCTCCAGGCCTAGTTTCTCCAGCCGGCGCGCCATCAGATCGCGCAGGGGGGCTTCGTCGTCGCAAACAAGTGCTTTCAGAGTGGCCATCCGATTTCCCTCATCTCGTTCCCGGCGGGGGCGTCCCATTCGGGCCACGCTCCAGCGGATCCGTCGGCGTCATCCTTGTGGGGTTCATGGTGCCGTCGTGATCTCCGCCATCGCGCTGTAGGCATTCAGCAGGCTGTCATCAGCATACACGACTCGGAAGCAGTAAGTCGTGCCAGGCGGCGCCGAAGGCGGCACCGAAGGGTCGACGAGCGCGAAATCCCACATCCCGTCCTCATTCGGCCCGAAGGCGGCGACGGCGTTGCTGAAGTCGTTATAGGCCTCCTCGTAGGTCTGCGCCACGACCGGATCGGCCCCGTGGGTCGGGTCATTGGCATTGGGGGTAAGCGCCCACCCATCCACCGCGGTGGCATTGTTGTAGAAGCGGATCCCCGTGGCGCTGGTCACATCGGCGTAGCTCTCGCCGACGAAGCCCGCGTCGCACGTGCCGGATTGTTCAGCGAACTGCAGCTTGAAGTTCCCTTCGTCGAGCCAGAGCTCGGTGCCCCCGGCGTGAAGGAGGAGCCGCAGGCGGAAAGGCGTGCCCTCGGCCGGCGTTACGGCAGGCGTGTTCTCGGCGGCGAGCGGCACGCCCACGTTGATCTCCGACAGGATCAAGGAGCCGTCCGAGGTCAGCCGCTTCTCGATCCGCAAGTCGGGTGATTGGTCGTCGCCGGCGATGTAGAGGTAAGTCGAACCGACCGCCAGGTCCTGGGCACTTTCGCTAGTCGAAGCCGAAGTGACAACGCCCCCGGTGCCGAAGCTGGCGTCCAGAGCACCCGTGTCCTGGCGGCGTTTCTCGACATACCAGTCCCCCGCGGGCGTCGCGTCGTTGTCCCCCACCAGGTACAGGTATGTGGAATCTCGTCCGACCTGGAAGCTCCGGTAGCCGCCGACGCTGGTCAGGACACCCGATGTGCCGAAGGTCGCATCGAGAGCGCCCGTATCCAGGAGCCGCTTCTCGATACGCCAGTCGAGCGTGGCACCCGCCGTTTCCTCACCGCCGACGTACATATGAGTAGAGTCGATGGCGACCCCGTAGGCTCGTAGGCCGGTGCCGTCGCTGACGATGCCGCCAATGTTGAAGGCCGGCTCGAGCGCGCCGGTGTCGAGGCGGCGCTTCTCGATGCGCCAGGTGGGTGCGGCTTCGTCGCCGGCAAGGTATAGGTAGGTCGAGTCGATTGCGATCTCGTGGGCGGTCAAACCGCCTGCGCCGGTGATGATCCCATCGCCATCGAAGCCAGTTTCGAGCACGCCCGTGTCCAGGCGTCGCTTCTCGATGCGGATCCCGGCGGCGTCGCTGCCGACGACGTACATGTACGTCGAGTCGATGGCGATGGCCTGGGCGATGCCTCCGACGGCCTCGGTGATCACTCCGTCGCTGTCGAAGGCAGTATCGAGCGCGCCGGTGTCGAGCCGGCGCTTTTCGATGCGCCAGGTCGTGCCACCATCGTCATGGCCCACGACGTACATGTAGGTCGAATCAATGGCGATGTCTTCGGCGCGTTGGCTGGCGGCGGCGCCGTTGATGATGCCATCGGTGTCGAAGCTCGACACCAGAGCCCCGCTAAGCAGGCGGCGTTTTTCGATGCGCCAGTTGGGGCCGGTCTCTTCGCCCACCACATACATGAAGACCACATCCGTGGCCACTCCGAACGCACCGGTGCTGGTGGAGTTTCCGGTGACGACGCCTCCGGTACCGAAGGCGGCAATTCCATCCTGATTGGCGAACCAGCGGTAGGCGGACTGGTCTAGCGTCAGGGGCAGGCGTTTGGCGAAGGCCACGATCTGGCCTCGCCAGGCAGCCGAGGCGCCAGCGGTTGCCGTGGTGGAGTATGTCCCGGCGCTGCCCACGTGCAGGTCAGCCGCGGCATAGGTCGGCCTGGTAGGTGAACCGGCGTTGAAATCGGACAGCTCAGAGAACCCATTGGTCCAGGGCGAGAAGGATGTTTGTGTGTTGGTTACCAGCCCCGCCACAATCACCGAGTCGTCCAGGCTGGTCGTCACGCTGCCCGAAGCGACGGCGGTCCCCGTCCCGCTGGCGGATCCGGTGAGGGGGGTCACGGCGCTGTCGATATCGCAATACTCGTAGACGCGAAGGCCCAGTCGCGTGTTGCTGCCGCTGTATGTGACGGTGACGTTGGTGGGTTCGGAGGGTCCAGCAAACTTGTAGAAGATCGCCTGGCCAGGCGAGGCAACCGTCTCGGCGATCGCCACCGACCAGCCGGAAGGAGTATTCACAGTTATGGAGTCGCGATTGCTAGCGATGGCCACCAAGAGGTTGTTGACCATCGGCGGTGTGGGAAAGCTGGCTGAAACCGATGTCGCGTTGGCCATCCCGGTGCCGGATTGAACGACGGTACAGCCGACCGAGATCGCCGTGATGTTTTGGGCGAACTCGGACGTGTTGCCCGACGAGCCGGTGGCGGTAGCCGTCAGGCTGTCTCCGTCGACCAGCGAGCCGGGTGCGAAGGTGAAGGTGAACTGGCGGGCGGTCGAGTCGACCCAGCCGACCTGGTTGTTGCTGTCGGCACCCGAGCCCTCGACCTCGCCGCCGAGGTATTCCTGTCCCTCGCCGTAACCGCTCGGGTCAGAGGCGACTCTGAAGAACTCGACCGTGGCGCCGGGGCGGGCCTCCCCGCTGACCCTGAGGTTGCCGCCAGTGAGATAGGCGCTGTAGATCACCGGGAAGTTCAGCAGGTTGTTCGCCCCGCTATCGGGGTCGCCGGCATCGTTGGGTGTGATGTAGGGGGCCGTGCCCACGTTGAAGTCGTCTGCGGACTGGTTGAGGTCAATCCCAATGGAGCCGTTATCGTAGATGGCATTGCGGGTGAGGGTGTTGCCGGTGTTGCCGCTCTGGGTGATGCGAACCCCCGCCCCGGGGTTTTGCGTGATGACGTTGGCCGAGATGACGTTGCCCGTGGATTGGTTGGTGCATCCCTGCCAGAAGTCGCAACCGACCCGGACACCGGAGGTCTCGACGGCAGCGACGCCGTTGGCCAGGACGGTGTTGTTCTCGATCAGGTTGCTGTTGCTGGCGTACAAGATGTCGATACCGTTGCCGCCGGCATTGGCCAGCAGGTTTCCGCGCATGGTGTTGCCGCTGCTGCCATTGAGCAGGACGACGCAATCGCCCACCGTGTCGAGCAGGCCGGCACTCCGGCACTCGTTGGCCTCGATCAGCCAGCCGGTGGAGAGTTCGACGTAGACGGCGTCGCGGTAGGCGTTGAAGCCGATCAGGTTGTTGCGGAGGGTGCCATTGGCTGAACCCCACAAGCGAACGTTGTAGTTTCCGCTGCGGGCGCCGACGCCCGGATCTGTGAAGCCGGAGGCGCCGGTGCCAATAAGGTTCTGCTCGATCAGAGCCCCGGTTGTGGAGTCGACAACGATGTCGGCCTCGGGGTCGCTCGGCGTATTGCCGAAACCGTAGATGGCGATTCCGCGCACGACGGCGTCGGCGGCGGCGATCTGCAGCCCCGTGCCCAAATTGGCCGTGCCGTCGACGATCTGGATCTCAGGGGCCTCGACAGTCGAGAGGCCGAGTCCGTCCACGCCCACGAAGCCACCCATACCGAGCGCGCCGGCATTGGTGTCGCCCACATTGAGCGTTTGAGTGATCCCGTCGATCAGCGTCGACCCGTCGGCGATGGCGGGCAGCAAGGAAGTTGGCTCGATGACTGCCACGCCTGCAATGAAATTCGGATCGTTGGCGGGTATGTTGAACTGGCTGGCGTTGGCGCCGGCGATGGCGTTGGCGTTCAGCAAGAACTGGCGCAGTGAACCCTGGCCGGCGTTGCGGGTGTTGACAATCAGGTTGTAACTGAAGCCGAAGTCTACGCCGGTGATTCCAGCGCCGCCAGCGATGACGACGGTGACATTCGTGTCGCCCACCCCGCCGCCCGCCGCTGTATCGACGTCGCTCAGCATCGGGTCGCCCCCACCGAGCGCGCCGGCCGCGCCATTGCCTGAGAGCCCGTCATGCTCGTACGTCTGTTCGGTCAAGGCGCTGGAGAAGCTTAGGTTGTAGCCGGCGGCGGGCGGCGTGTCGCTATCGCCCATGGTGGCCGAGACGACACGCACCGTGTACGTCCCGTCCGTAAGCCCGGGGAGGCCGTAGTTTCCTGATCCGTCGGTGGTGGCGAAGGCGACGAAGCCCACGCCATCGTAGACCTCGACACGCACGTTGGCCAAACCGAGGTCACCTACGCCAAAGGGCGTCCCTGCTCCACCGGCATAGTCGGCGTCCTCGAATACACGGCCTGTGATCTGCCCGGGGGCGGCGGTGTTGGTAGGCGTCGGTGTCGGGGTGTCCGTCGGCGTATTCGACGGCGTCGGGGTATCGCTCGGAGTCGGCGTGTCGCTCGGCGTTGGGGTGTTCGAAGGGGTCGGCGTGTTTGACGGCGTCGGCGTGTCCGTCGGCGTGTTCGACGGCGTGGGGGTATCGCTGGGAGTCGGCGTGTCGGACGGCGTCGGAGTGTCACTCGACGTCGGAGTATTGGTCGGGGTGTCCGTCGGCGTCGGGGTGTCACTTGGCGTCAGCGTATCGGTCGGCGTATTTGACGGGGTGGGCGTGTCCGTCGGCGTACTAGAAGGTGTCGCGGTATCGGTCGGCGTG
>CAYUWF010000022.1:0-3505 GCA_964448245.1 uncultured Anaerolineaceae bacterium
CCTGATAGACGACGGCCATCCCGCCCTGCCCGATCTTGGCGCTGAGCTGATAGTTGCCGATTCGTCGGCCGCTCAAGTCGGGCATCGTCGGCGTCGATTCCTAGCGACTCACTACGGAGGGGCTGGCGCGTTTCAGGCCGGGCAGGCCCCCGCCACCCCGCGCCGAGGACGCTTTCCGATGATGAGAACCCAAGGGAGGACGATACGAACTAAGACGGCGGAGAGTAAAGGCATCTTTCAACTTCCGTCTCCTTCCGTCCGTCTAAGTCTGCTGGCGCCGCCTGGAGCAGCGTCCTAGGCCAGAACGATATCCCGCGGAGTGGGCGACACGATTCGCCAATGTCCCGGCTCGACTTGCGTCACCACCCAGCGCATCCCCTCTTGATTGAGGGTGATGTGGGTGACGGAGTAGGCCTCCAGGCTTTCGCACAACTCCACGAAGAATATCCGTTCGGCCTTCTCGCTGGGTCCTCGCATTTGCAGTAGGATCACCGAGAGGCCGGCCACAAGGACAACCGCAAGAACAAGGATCAATGTCACGTCGCTCATGGTTTCTCCCTCGGTTTCTGGCGTGGTCTTCGGTCCTCGCCACCAGTATAGGGAGCGACCTTGTCGGGAATCCTTACAGCTAACTTCCGCCTCGCCCGTCGATGGGCGGCGAGCGAAAATAGCTGGGGGCCGGAGGTACTGCCTGCCTGCCGGCGCGGTGACACAGAGGAGTACGTCATTCCAGGGAAGCTTGCCCTCGCGAACGCGGGGGGCGGGAATCCAGAACGATGGGCCAGGACCGGACTGGACCCCCGCTCCGCGGGGGCCAGGAAAGAGCACGTCATTCCCGCGTAAGCGGGAATCCAGGCAACGAGCCAGGACCGGACTGGACCCCCGCCTCCGCAGGGGTGACAAGAGGAAGCACGTCATTCCAAGCTAGGAGCGAATCCGCGCACAGAGCCGCCGGCCCGTGCTTGACACGAGTGCTAGAATGATGGAAATGTCCGGGTCGGTGCACACCCCGAGCGACGCCAACGTTAATCCCGGCGGCCTGTGCGGTGCCGGCGGGTCGGGGTAGGACGCGCTTTCACGGGAAATCCGGCGCACCTGGGCCCCAGCCACCGGCTGGGGCCTTTTGCTGCCCCGCCCTGGGGTGGGCAGACGAGGAGGTCGAATGGCGATGTCAGACACCCAACCGGTGACCGTCGTCCCGGTGGGCAACCTCGTCCCGGTGAGCGACCATTTGGCGCGCCTGGCTCCGATTCCACCGTCCCGCATGTTCCTGATCAACAAGCGCCTGGCCGTTTTCCGGCAGCGGTATCCGGAAAGGGAGACCTTCGACGCATCGCAGGGTGATGGCGGCGCCAGCTTGCCGGGCGTGCCGGCGGAGATCCTCGACCGCGCTGCGGCGCTCCAGCGCGAGCACGGCACTGCTTACGACATGCCCTACGGCACCGACGCCTTCCGGCGGGCGGTGATCGAGACATATTGGCACGTGGGTCCAGCCAGCGGACTTGGTCCGCAGAATGTGATCGCTGCCGTCGGCGGCCGCGACGCGCTGGTGAAGGCCTACGAGGCCATGCTCGCCCTCGGCCACGGCCGCACCGGCGACCTGATCATTGTCACCCGTGTCCCGTGGATTTCCTACAATTGGGGTCCTTACGGCGTGGGCGCCAACCTGCTGCTCGCCCCTGGCCGACCGGAGGAAGGCTGGGCCTACGATGAGGATGCCTTGCAGTCCTGCGCCGAGGCCGCCGAGAGCCTCGGTCGCAAGATTGCCGGCGTGATCATCACCAGCCCCGACAACCCCACCGGCAAGGCGCTTTCAGCCGAGCGCCAGGTGACCCTTGGGCAGGCCGCCCTTCGGGGGGGAGCCGCGTTCGTGCTCTACGATTGGATGTATCACTTCGTCACCGACCAGCCGCCGATGGACCTCGAGCGATTCATCATGGCCTTCGACCCTTCCGATCGCTCTCGCCTGATGTTCCTCGACGGGATCACCAAGTCGCTCGGCGGCTCGAACATCCGCAACGCTCATCTGATCGCCTCCGAGGAAGTCGTCCGGTTCCTCACCGCCCGGGCCTCGCACGCAGTCATCCCATCGTTCTACGCCATGGCCGTCGCCATGGCCGCTTACGAGATGGGTTACGCTCAGGCCTGTCGGACGATCGTCGAACCGACCAGTGCCAGTCGGGCGGTAATGCGCCGCTTCGTCGCCGAGCACGGTCTCACCGCCATCCTCGACCAGGGATACTACGCCTTCCTCCACGTCGGTCATTGGCTGCAGGCCCGCGGCTGGTCCGACAGCGAGTCGCTCGGCGAGTACCTGGCGGAGGAGCACGGGGTGGCGATTGTCCCCGGCGCGTTCTTCTCGGCCTTCGGTGGGGAATGGGTCCGCTTCTCCTACGCCACGCCGCCCGAGCGAACACTGGGCGCCGCCCGCCGTCTGATGGAGGGGCTCGATGCCCTGGTCGGCGGCTGAGATCCAGCGCTTCGCCGACCGCGTGCTCCACGCCCGCCAGGCGGCGGTCGAGCAGAACCCGTCCGGCGGGACGACCGGGCTCGAGATCGAGTGGAACCTGCTCGACGCGCGCTTCCAGCCGCTGCAGCGCGTCGGGGCCGGCCCGGCGGCGCGCTCCTTCGCCGACGTCTTCCAAGAAGACCTGCTGCCCGATTGGTTGGCCGAGCGCACGCAGCTCGAGGTCTTCCATTGGATGATCGAGTGGACGACCAGGCCGCACACCTCGCCCTGGCTGACCGTAGCCGAAGCCCGCCTGCTCGAGGCCTGCCAGATCAACGCTCTGCACAAAGCCAGCCAGCAGTTCGGCGAGAGGCTGTACGCCTGGCACGGCAACCTGCTGGCCCGCGTGAACGTCGGCCACGGCTCGATCCCCGGGGGCTGGAACCTGGCCAAGCGCCGCTACCTCGAGCGCTGCGTCGACCTGTACGGCGCGGCCCTGGCGACGGCCGGCATTCATGTCAACCTGACGCTGCCGGAGCCGCTGCTGGTGTGGGACTTCATGCATCGGCCTCCGTCGAGCAGCCGCAACGGTCATCTCGACTCATTCAAGAATCGCGTCTACATCGATCTGACCCGCCGCATGCGCGCCTTCAGCGCGCTGTTCATCGCCACCTCGGCCAGCACGCCGCTCCGCACCGACGTGCGCCACGACAAACCCATTGTCCGCCTGTCGAGCTTCGACTCGGTGCGCAGCCTGACCTTCCCTAGTCCAGAGGCGCTCGACCTTCCCGGGCTCTATCGCTCCACCAAGGACTACCTGCGCCTGTCCTACGACCTGGTGCGGCGCGGGGTGCGCTTTGGCAACAACAACTGGACTCCCGTGCGGGCGCGTTCGTTCGCCGAACCGGTCGAGCGCCTGATCTCGGTCAGCAGCGATCAGCTCGAGTCGCTCTACCGTCAGGGGCTGTACGCGCCGGAGGAAGAGGCTTCGCTCGAGGCGATGGCACGGCGGGTGGTCGAGCAGAACCTGCGCGCCCGCATCGACCTGCCGATGGC
>CAYUWF010000022.1:3605-26900 GCA_964448245.1 uncultured Anaerolineaceae bacterium
GGCGCCGCCGGCGACCTGGCGCCGCTTCAGGCGATGGCCCAGGGCGCAGGCAACACGGCCGAACGCCTGCGCGGCGAGGTGCGCCGGGCGATGGGGCGGCACACCAACGTGCCGCCGCAGGTGTTGTGCGACCTGGCCGAGGCGCGCGAGCAGGTGGTGGCGCGCGACATCGAGCACATCGCCGCCGTCCTACCCACGCTCGGCGCCGAAGCCGACGGCCTGCGCGACCTGTGGGACCGGGCGCGCGATTTGGCGCACCATCAGCCCGGCGCCTCGATCCGCTTCCGCCAGGCGGCCGGGGCGGCGGTGGAGATCTCCTATCCCGACAAGACGGCCGAGATCGTCGACCTGGCGCGAGCGCTGATCCGCATTCCGTCCGTCAGCGGCGCGCCGCCCGAACGCCAGCGGCCGGAGGCGATTCACCGGGCGGCGACCTTCCTGGCCGACACGCTGCAGATGGCCGGACTCGACGTGCGCAGTTTCGAGTCGGGCCGTTTCCCCTCCGTCCTCGCCCGCTTCCCCGGCTCGCCTCGCCCTGCGATCCTTCTCTCCGGGCACTTCGACGTGGTCGAACCGGATCCCGACGACTCACAGTTCGAGCCGCGCCTGGAGGGCGACTACCTGTGGGGCCGCGGCGCCGCCGACATGAAGACGGTCGTCGCCACCTACGTGGTGTGGATAAAGGATGCGCTACGAGCTGGGGCCGACCCGCCGCCGATCGGGCTGCTGTTCGTCGGCAACGAGGAGATCGGCGAGAACGAACCCGACGGAACGCCGCACGTCCTGGCCGCGCTCCAGGCCGAGGATGGTTACGCCCCGCGCCTCCTGATCGCCGGCGAGCGTACCGGCGAGCGCGGCGATGAGCTCTTCGGCCGGGTCTGTTTGCAGAACCGCGGGTTGTTGCGGCTGGAGATCGTCCTGAGCGGCGCCCGGGCCCACACCGGTTTCGGCAGCGGCGGCGACCTCGAGGCGCGCCTATTACGAATGCGGCGTGAGATCGAGGACGTGCTCGCCGCCGGCCTGCTGCAGCCTGCCGAGCCTGGCTGGTCGTCGCAGATCGCTTTTCCCTTCGTCCGGCTCGGCGAGCCGGGCATCTTCAACGTCAGTGCCGACCGGGGCGTGCTGGGCGTCGAGGTCCGGCCGATCCCGGCACATCGCTTGGAGCCTCTCATCGCCGAGGCGCGCAGGTTGTGCGAATCCGCCGGGGCCGAGCTGCGCGTGATCGCCGCCGAAGACGGCATCGCCTGTGATCCGGGCGATCCTTATGTGACGGCGCTTCTCGCCGCCGTCCGATCAGCCTCAGGGACGGAACCGGTCATCGGACGGAAGCTGGCCGCCACCAGCGCGCGCTTCGCGCCGCGGGGGCAGGGTGTTGTGTGGGGGCAGAGCGGCATCGGCCCGCACGCGGCCGACGAGCGCCACTTCATTCCGAGCATCGAGCCCTATTACCGGGCGCTCCAGACACTGGCGGCCGAAGCCTCTCGCGTACGGTAGTCGCACCTATTTGTCTTTGCTGTCATCGCACCCGCCCCGGAATCCATCTCACCCTCTCCGGCACGATCCGCGCTAAGAAATGGGAGCCGCAGGCTGCCCTCCGTGAAGCTTCACGGTTAGCCTGCGCCCGGGGATACCACCAATCTGCGCGCTAACGGGCGGTAGACCGCAAGCCTTGCCTTTTGGCGGTGGGCAGCGGAGGCCGGCAGTGGAGAACGTCACCCAATCGCCACAAACGCAGTCCGATTTAGGCGCGGGCGGACATCCGGACCTAGGTTATCGGATTTCAACGCGTCATCCTGGGCGAGGCCGGGCCCGCCCCACATGTCATCCTGAGCCGGCGCGGAGCGACGGCGAAGGATCTGCTTTGTCTTCGCCGGCTGGGAACAGCAGATGCTTCGGCGCTGCGCGCCTCAGCATGACATTGAGGTGAGGGGTGTGTTCCTCAGAGAGACTTGACAGAGAAACGTTCCGCGGGCGAGCTCGGTGCGTCGATCCTGTCAAGCGCGCCGCGGCCGCCGCGGGCGATAGCGGAAGCAGCCGACCAGGTGATCGTCGACGATACCGACGGCCTGCATGAAGGCATAGCAGATCGTCGTCCCGACGAAACGAAAACCGCGCTGGCGCAGCGCTTCGGCCATGGCGTCCGACTCCGGACAGTGAGTCGGAATCTCGTCCCAGCGGCGGGCGGACTTCCCCAGCTTGGTCCGCCCGCCGGTGAACGACCACAGGAAGTCGCTGAACGACTCGCCGGCTTCCTGCATCGCCAAGTAGACCCGAGCGTTGGCGATGGCCGCTTCCACTTTCTGACGGTTGCGGATGATGCCCGGGTCGCGCAGCAGCCGGGCGACATCGCGCTTTCCGTAGCCGGCGATGCGCTCCGGGTCGAAGCCCTCGAAGGCGCGGCGAAAGTTCTCCCGCTTGTAGAGCACCGTGCGCCAGGAAAGGCCGGCCTGGAAACTGTCGAGGGTGAGGTGCTCGTAGAGCAGCCGATCGTCGCGCACCGGCACGCCCCACTCCAGGTCGTGATAGGGCTCCATCAGCAGATCGCCGGTCCCCCAGCAGCGTCGCACCTTGGTCGTCATCTTCTGGCCGCGGCCGGTCAGACCGTGCGCGCCTCGGCTTCCGGCAGGGTCAGCCGCGCGGCGGTCTTGCGGTAACCGACCCACTTGAGCAGCTCGTTGGCGCCTTTGGTGCCGCTGATCATGAAGAGCGCCGTCACCACGACGTCGAAGATCCCGGCGCCGGGATAGCCGAGCGGGGCCAGGATCCCCAGCCCCAGGCCGGCCGTCAGCGCCAGGGCGAACACGAGCGAGACGAGGCTCAGGATCCACTTCTTGTGCGGCTTGATGAATCGGTCGAGAGCCGGATCGAGCAGTTCGATCAACTGCTGCAGCGCGATGCCGCAGGCGATCACCGGACCGAGCACGCGCATCAACTCGTCCATGTTATCTCCTCCTTCTGGGGAAATTCCGGGCGATCGACCGGAGGACCGTCCCCCCGGCTGTCAGTCACATGTCAGATGGCTGGAAGGCGATGCGGCGCGAACATGGTAGAAAGAAGGGCGCCGCGGTCTGCAAGTCTCAGCTTCCCGCGAGCTTGAAGCTCGCGGGAAGCTCGCTCGAGGGCCGCGGCCTGGGAGGCACCTGTGCAATCCTCGGCGCGTTCGACCCCGTGGTTCTTGTGGCCCTTGGTGCTGCTGTGGCGGTTCATCACATGGATTCTCGGGCTGACCGGCCGGCTTCTGGCGGTGCTCCTCGGCGTGGCGCTGATGACCGTGGGCGTGCTGATCAGCCTGACGATTCTGGGCGCCATCCTGGGGATGCCGCTGGCCATCCTCGGCTTCCTGCTGGTGATGCGCGGGCTGTTCTAAGAGACACTCTCTGCGAGAAACCCGTTTTGTTAGGCAAAACGGGTTTCTGATTCAGCCCACCGCCAGCTTGACGACCGTCACACCCTCGCCGCCCTCGGCATCTTTCCCCGGCTCAAATCCGGCGGCGTACGGATTGTCGCGCAACTCGCGGCGGATCGCCTGGCGCAGCCGCCCCGTCCCCTTGCCGTGGATGATGCGCACAAAGGGCATGCCGGCCAGGTAGGCCGAATCGAGGTGGTGCTCCAGCACCTCGAGCGCTTCGTCCACCGGCAGTCCTCGCACATCGACCTCCATGGCAGTCGAGGTCTCGCGCAGGGCGGGCGGCGCGCTGCGCACCTCGCGGACGCCTGAGGCCGGCGCCCCACGCGCCGGGGAAAGGTCGGCCAGTGCAGCGCGCACCCGCAGGCGGCCGATCTGGACCTCGGCCTCGCGCTCGCCCAGATCCTCCAGAATCCCCTCCGAACCCAGCGAACGCAGGTAGACCCGTTCGCCGACCCGCAAGGGCGGCTCGTCGGCGGGCACCGGCGGCGCGATCGGCTCGGCGGACTTCTGTGCTAGATCCTTGGCGGCGTGGGCAGCGGCCTTGATCTCGTCTAGCGGTTTCCCTGCCCGAGCCAGCCGGCGGCGCAGCTCCTCGGCTTCGTCGAGAACGGCTTGAGCCTCGTCGGCGGCTGCGCGACGCGCCCCCTCGAGAATCGCCGCCCGCTCGACTTCGATCGACTCCAGTCGACGGCGAAGCTCCGCCCGCTGCGTTTCAGCCTGTAGCCGGCTGCCCTCGGCCTCGCGCCGCGCCTGGCGCGCCTCGTCGCGCTGGCGGTGGATTTCGTCCAGCAGCCCTTCGGCCTGCAGCGCCTGTGGGTCGACCATTTCCCGCGCCCGTTCGACGACCTGGCGCGGCAGGCCAAGGCGCGAGGCGATCGCCAGTGCGTTCGAGCGCCCCGGCAGCCCGATCGAGAGGTGATAGGTCGGGCGCAGGCTGGCCAGGTCGAACTCGACGCTGGCGTTGCGCACACCCGGGGTGGCGTGGGCGAAGGCTTTCAGTTCCGGGTAGTGTGTAGCGACGAGCGTCGTCACGCGCATATCGACCAGCGTCGCCAGGATGGCCCGCGCCAGAGCCGAACCCTCCTCGGGATCGGTGCCGGCGCCCAGCTCGTCGAGCAGGACCAGCGAGCGCGGCCCGGCCGATTCGAGGATATGGATGATGGCGGCGATGTGCCCGGAGAACGTCGAGAGCGACTGCTCGATCGACTGCTCATCACCGATGTCGGCGTAGACGGCGTCGAACAGGCTGACCGACGAGTCAGGCGCCGTCGGCAGGTGCAAGCCGCACTGCGCCATCAGCGCCAGCAGGCCGGCGGTCTTGAGCGCCACGGTCTTGCCGCCGGTGTTGGGGCCGGTCAGGACGAGCGCGAAGGTCTCCGGGTCGAGCACCAGATCGATGGGGACGGCGGCGGCCGGCTCGAGCAGCGGGTGGCGCGCCTGGCGCAGCCGCCATGTGCTCCCCGGATGCGCCCGCCCGGGAACCGGGGCGATCGCCAGGATCTCCGGCTCCTCGGCCCGCAGCTCCTCGGCGTAGCGCGCCTTGGCCAGCGCCAAGTCGAAGTCGGCCAGAGCCTCGACCGTCCGCCGGATCGCCTCCGCCCCGGCGCCGACCTCGGTCGAGAGTTCGGCCAGGATGCGGCGGATCTCGTCGCGCTCGGCCAGCTCGAGCTCGCGAACCTGGTTGTTCAGGTCGACGACGACCAGCGGCTCGACAAAGAGCGTCGCGCCCGAGGCGGATTGATCGTGGATGACGGCCTTGAGGCGGCCTTTGAACTCTGCCCGCAGCGGGATGACATAACGCCCGTCGCGCTGAGTCACGATCGGCTCCTGCAGCATCGGATTGGTCTTCGGATCGTGGACCAGCCGGTCCAGCTTCGTCCGCAGCCGGTCCTGCGCCGCACGCAGGTTGTGGCGGATCTCGGCCAGGCGCTCGGAGGCCGAGTCCAGCACTTCGCCGTGCTCATCGATGATGCGCGAGATGGCCTCGATCAGCCCGGGCGGGACCTCCACCCCGGCGGTGATCCCCGTCAACAGCGGGAACGACGAGCCGACCTTCTCAAACAGACGCGACAGGTTGCGGGCGGAAACAAGGGTCGCCTTGAGATCGAGGAGCTCCGCCGCTTCGAGGACCGCCCCGCGGGCAGCGCGACCGGAGGCCGCCCGCACATCGTGGGCCCCGCCGACGCTCACCTCGGGCCGCAGCTTCAGCAGACGCCGGGCCTCGCTGGTGCCGCGCACACCTCGCCGCGCGGCTTCGAGATCCGTGGATGGCGCGAGGTCTCGAGCGAGATCCTTCGACGACGAAAACGCGGCATACGTCTCGAGGCGGGCCAGGACCTTCGGCAGCTCAAGAAGGTGGAGCGATTTGGGATCCATCGCCGCGGCAGTGTAGCACAAGGGACAGTGGTCAGTGGTCGGTGGTCAGTGACAAGAAAAGACGGGCTGCTGACCACTCACCACTGGCCACTTGCCACTGTTGCTAGAACGCCAGCAGCTCGGCTACCGCCGCGTCGATCGTTTCGGCGTTCGGCAGGACCTCCGCCATCAATCCGGCGGAGTACGGGGTGGGGCAGTCCGGCGTTGCCAGACGCCGCGGCGGAGCATCGAGGGCGGTGAAGACCTCGCCCGTCACGACGGCCAGGATCTCGCCGGCGAAGCCTCCGGTGAGGGTGTCCTCATGGACGACGAGGCAGCGCCCGGTCTTGCGCACCGAAGCGAGCACGACTGCGCGATCCCACGGGACAATGGTGCGCAGGTCGAGCACTTCCACCTGCCCGGGATGGCGCGCAACCGCCTCCAGCGAGGGATAGACCATCGCCCCCCAGGTGACGAGCGTGAGCGAATCGCCTTCGGTCAGCACGGACGCCTCGCCGAAGGGAACGACATGGTCCGGCCCGGGGTCCGGCCGGCGGGCCATGGGGGAGTCGAGCAGGGCGCGGTGCTCGAAGAACATCACCGGGTCTTCACCACGCAATGCGCTACGCAGCAGCCCGGCGGCATCGGCGGCGTTCGACGGGAAGGCTAGGCGCCAGCCGAGCGTGTGGGCGAAGACCGCCTCGCCGGTGACCGAGTGCCAGGGGTCGCCGATCTTCTTGCCGTGGCCAACGGGGATGCGCACGACCATCGGCGCGGCGAACTTCCCGGCGGTGCGCCAGCGCAGCGTGCCGGCGTCGTTGATCGACTCGGTCGCCGGGTCGGTGTACTTGCGAAACTGGATCTCGGGCACCGGCAGCAGGCCGGCCAATGCCAGGCCGACGGCGCGGCCGATGATGCCCTCTTCCGAGAGGGAAGTATCGAAGACGCGGTCGGTGCCGAACCGGGCCTGCATCCCGGCGGTGGCGCCGTGCACGCCGCCCTTCACGCCGACGTCCTCGCCGAAAACCAGGCAGCGCGGATTGGCGGCGAGCTCTTCCTCCAGGACGAGGCGGACGGCCTCGATCAGGTTCAGGCGACGGGCCGGGTCCTTCGGCGAGGCACGAACGATGGGCGTCCGCGGTGCCCCTTCCGGGGAGAGGCCTCCGACCTGCTGCAGCCGACCTTCAAAGAACAGATGGCGCGGACCGTCGCCGCGGGGAGGAGGGAGGGCACGCGCCATCTCGACCGCCGCTCGCACCTCGAGCGAGGCTTCGGCCCGCAGTGACTCCCACACTTCCGGCGCCAGTTGCCCGGCCAGTGCCGGCAGCGGATCGCGGCGCGCCTCGTCGTCGCGTTCGGCGGTGGACTTGTAGGCCTGGTTGTCGATGAAGGTGTGCCCGGAGAGGCGCGGCACGGAAAGGCGCAGCAGGCATGGGCCGCCACCCCCGCGCACGTGATCGACGGCGCGGCCGATCAGGGCGGCGGTGTCCTCGGGCTCGGTCCCGGAACCATTGAGGACCAGGAGCCCCTCGAACGACCCCAGGTTGCGGGCGATGTCGCCCCCGGGAGTCTGCAGGACGCTCGGCACGGAGAGCCCGTAGGCGTTGTCTTCGATGAAGAACAGCATCGGCAGGCGCAGCGTGGTGGCGATCGTTAAGGCCGACCAGAAGCCGTTGGTCGCCACGGAGCCGTCGCCGCCGAGGGCGACCGCCAGTCCGCCGGCCCATTCGCTCTCGCCCAGGACCCTGGCTCGGTAGCCGATGGCCTGCGCCCACCCGGCGGCCGGGGTGTACTGGGCGCCGACGTCGCCGGAGGCCGGCAGCACCGTCGGTCCGCCGCGCGGCGGCATCGAGAAGACCACGCCGACGTCGCGCCCCTCCGACGGGCTCCCGGTGCGGCCCATTCCGGCTGCCAGGGCCTCCGTCGGAGTCAGGCCGCAGGCCAGCAGAAATGGACGGGACCGGTAGTAGACCGCGGCGGCGTCGTGAGGATGCGTCAGGTGTTGAGCGAGGAGGACCTGCGCCAGCTCGTGGCCCCGGGCGGAGAACTGGTAGGGGACTTCGCCGGCTGGCGCCAGCTCCGCTTCCTCCAGATCGTCAAGCAGGCGCGAGCGCAAGACGTGCCGGGCGACGGTCTCCCAATCAAGGCGGACCTGCATGGCGGCTGCGCGCTGAGTCTCCACGCCTTTCTCAACCGGAGCATTATAGTCCGGGAGCGGTCCCGACCTCCTCGAGGCCGCAGGGCATCTGCCATTGTCGGCCGCACCCCCTTGGTCACCCCACCTCCCCTCCTGCTCCGGGCCGGCGAAGGAATCCCTGAGGGCTTCCCCTCCCGCCGGTCGATCGCCTCTGGACAGACCGGCCGGGTCGGCGTATCATTTAGGTAGGCCTAAATAGCTAGTTCGGAGCCCCTAAATGGAGCACGTAAGCCCCCAGATGCAGGATTACCTGAAGACGGTGTACCTGCTCGAGGCGCAGGCGGGTGGTGCCACGACCAATGCCATCGCCGAGGCGCTCGGCGTCCGGCCGGCGAGCGTCACCGGGATGCTCAAGAAGCTGGCGGCGTTGAAGCTCGTGCACTACACACCCTACCAGGCCGCCCACCTGACGCGGCGCGGAGACCGCCTCGCCCTGGAGGTCGTGCGCCACCATCGGCTGCTCGAGCTCTTCCTGATGGAAGCCCTCGGCTACACCTGGGACGAGGTCCACGTCGAAGCCGACCGGCTGGAGCACGTCATCAGCGAAGACTTCGAAGACCGCCTGGCGGCCCGCCTCGGCGATCCGAGGATCGATCCCCACGGCGACCCCATCCCCGCCAAGGATGGAAGCCTCCCCGCGGCACGCCAGGTCCGTCTTGCGAATCTCACCATTGGGCAATCGGCGCGCATCGCGCGGGTCCACGACGGCGATCCGGGTCTGCTGCGTCACGCCGCCGAGTTGGGGTTGGTACCGGCCGCCCGCGTGACGCTGATCGAGACGGATCCCTACGGCGGATCGCTGCGCCTGCGCGTGGAAGGCCTCGAGCGGTCTGTCGGTCCCGAGCTCGCCCGGCAGGTCTTCGTCACACCGAATGCGGATCCGCTCGCCGGCGCCCGGCCTCGGCGCCGGAACCCGCAGGCCGTCGGTGCCTGAGCCGCCTTTCCTCTTCCTGGTCGGCTTGGGCGGGCTGCTGCTGGCCGGTCTGCTCTGTTGGCCGGAGCGCGGCCTGATCTCCCGCTGGCGCGACCGGCGGGAGCTTTCGCGCCGCGCACTTCAGGAGGATACGCTCAAGCACGCCCTCCAGGACGAACTCGCAGGGCAGCCGACAACCCTGCGCAGCATCGCCCGCCAGCTCGGCCTGTCCACGGGGAGGATGACTTCTCTGCTGACCGACCTGCAAACCGCCGGTCGGTTGACCCTCGTCGGGGAGGAGATCCAGCTCACCGCCGCTGGGCGCGCGGAAGCCTCGCGCATCATTCGGGCTCACCGTCTGTGGGAGCGCCACCTGGCCGACGACACCGGCTTCGCCGCGTCGGAGTGGCACGAGTTGGCCGAGAAGCAGGAACACCGGCTGACACCGGCCGAAGCCGAGTCTCTGGCACGACAGCTCGGGCAACCGGCGCAGGACCCGCACGGAGATCCGATCCCGACCGCCGACGGCGAGCTGGTTCTGCACGCAGGCCGCTCCCTGGTCACGCTCACCGCCGGGGAACTGGGCCGCATCACTCACGTCGAGGATGAACCGGCGGAAGTCTACGCGCGGATCGTGGCAGCGGGACTCGCGGCGGGCGCCATCGTCCGTGTTGTCGAGGCCTCGCCGGAAGGCGTCCGCTTGCGGGCCAACGGCGACGAGTATTTCCTGCCTGCCCTCGTGGCGGCCAACATCGCCGTCCTGCCCATTCCCCCCGAGACGCCGATCGAACTACCGGGCGGTGAACCCCTGAGCGCGCTGCGCCCCGGTGAACGCGGCCAGGTGGTGGGCTTTGCGGTGCGCTGCCGCGGCGCCGAGCGCCGGCGCATGCTGGACCTCGGCATTCTGCCCGGGACGACGATCGAGGCCGTGATGACCAGCCCCGGCGGAGATCCGACGGCCTACCGCATCCGCGAGGCCTTGATCGCGCTGCGACGCGAGCAGGCCGGGCTGATTCGCGTCGTCCGCTCCGCTGAGAGGCAGGCATGAGGAACGCGCCGACTCCGAACGCTCCCGTTGATTGCGCCGCCTGCCCGGCACATCACGCCTCGAATCTGCGGCGGCTGGGCGTCGACATGGACCAGTGGGACTACGTCGTCGCCCTGGGGGGGAACCCCAACACCGGCAAGAGCACGGTCTTTAACGCCCTCACCGGGCTGCGCCAGCACACCGGCAACTGGCCGGGGAAAACGGTCGCCCGCGCCGAAGGCGGATTCGAGTACGGCGGGAGCCGCTTCAAGCTGGTCGATCTCCCCGGAACGTATTCGCTCCTGGCGACGAGCACCGACGAGGAAGTGGCACGCGATTTCCTCCTCTTCGCCCAACCGGATGTCACCCTGGTCGTGGTCGATGCCTCGCGCCTGGAGCGCAACCTCAATCTGGTCCTGCAGGTGCTGGAGATTACCGACCGCGTCGTGGTCTGCTTGAACCTGCTGGACGAGGCCCGCCGCCACGGCCTGCAGGTGGACGAGCGGCGGCTGGCGCGCGACCTGGGCGTCCCGGTCGTGCCTACGGTCGCCCGCACCCGCAAAGGATTCGACCTGCTGCTGCAGACGATCCACGACGTGGCCAGCGGACGGACGGTCTGCCAGCCGCGCCGCCTGCAGCCCGAACCACCCGAGCTGAAGCAGGCCATCGGACGCGTGATGCGGGAGATCGAGGCCGTCTTCCCCGGCCTGCCGAATACACGCTGGGTGGCGCTGCGCCTGCTCGATGGGGACGAGGGCATCATCCAGGCCGTCCGACTGGGGGACCTGGCCGGGCTGAGCCGGCCGGCGCCGTCGGGAATGAGCCTGGGTCTGGAGGCCGCTCGATGAGCACTGGGTTCCCGACGCCTCCCGCGCCCTCCGCCGAGCAGGTGTTGGCCACGGCCCGGTCCCTGCGCTGGCAGACCACAGACTTCCACGAACGTCTGATGGAAGCCCTCTACGCCGAGGCCGCCCGCATCGCCGATCGGGCCGTCACCCGGCCGGACCGCCGCCCGCGCTTCGATCTGGATCGGACGATCGACCGGCTGGTGACGAGCCGCCGCTGGGGTTTCGCGTTGATGATCCTGCTCTTCGCCATGGTCTTCTGGATTACGATCACGCTGGCCAATATCCCCTCGGCCTGGTTGTCTTCTCTGTTGATCGGCACGATCTACCCCGCCCTGCAGAGCGGGGCGCAAGCCATCGGCATGCCGTGGTGGCTGAGCGGCCTGCTGATCGACGGCATGTACCTGGCCGGCGCCTGGGTCGTTTCGGTCATGCTGCCGCCGATGGCGATCTTCTTCCCGCTGTTCACCTTGCTGGAGGACTTCGGCTATCTGCCGCGCGTCGCTTTCAACCTTGACTCGCTGTTCAAGAAGAGCGGCGCCCACGGCAAGCAGTCGCTGAGCATGATGATGGGCTTCGGCTGCAACGCCGCCGGGGTCGTGGCCGCGCGCATCATCGACAGTCCGCGCGAGCGCCTGATCGCCATCCTGACCAACAACTTCGCTCTGTGCAACGGCCGCTGGCCGACCCAGATCCTGATGGCAACGATTTTTATCGGGGCGGTGGCGCCGGCTTACCTGGCCGGGGTGGTCTCGGCCCTGGCCGTCGTCGCCATCGCCTTGCTGGGCGTGCTGATCACCTTCGGCCTGTCCTGGGGGCTGTCTCGCTCCGCTCTGCGCGGCGAGGTCTCGACCTTCAGCCTGGAGCTGCCGCCCTATCGCCCGCCGCGCATCCTGCAGACCCTCTACACTTCGGTCATCGACCGGACCTTGAAGGTGCTGTGGCGGGCGGTCGTCTTCGCCGTCCCCGCCGGTGCCGTGATCTGGCTCACAGCGAACATCCACATCGGCGGAGTCAGCATCGCCGAGCACATGATCAACCTGCTCAACCCACTCGGTCTGTTGCTCGGTCTCAACGGCATCATCCTGGTGGCCTACATCTTCGCCATCCCGGCCAACGAGATCGTCATCCCCACCGTGCTCATGCTGACCGTGCTGGTCACCGGCGTCGGCGGCGTGGGTTCCGGGGCGGGCGTCATGTTCCAACTCGACAACACCGGCACGCTCGGCTTGCTCCACGCCGGCGGATGGACTCTGCTGACGGCAGTCAATCTGATGCTCTTCAGTCTGATCCACAACCCGTGCAGCACGACGCTGATGACGATCTTCAAGGAGACCGGTTCTCGGCGTTGGACGGCGCTGGCGGCCCTGGCCCCGCTGGCGATGGGCTTCGCCGTGACGTTCCTAGTGGCGCAGGCCTGGAGGCTCATCGCCGGGGCGGGCTGAGGGCGAGCCCGGCCCTTCCCGGTTCACCCTCTCCCTTGGTGCGCCGGTTCGTGTCTGCACTTCCCACCAGCGCACTCCGGCCGAAGGCCTCAGGGATTCCTCGGCCCTTACAGGCCTTCGCACAGCATCCCGAAGGGTCGGAATGACAGCGAGAGGAGGGCTCCTCACCCCAATGTCATTCCGAGGGAGGCCCCAGGCCGACCGACACTTGCACCTGCGCTGGCAGCGCAGCTGCCAAGTGCAGGTGGGAATCCCCATGATGTTGGACCGGCGCGGCTCCGTCGGCTCGAAGGCCTCCGCCACGCGCCAAGGACCCGGCTTGCCTCGGGCGCGCCGAAGGACGGCCAGGATCCCGTCCGATGGCAGGTGACGCCCCGCAGGCGCACCCGGGCGAAACTTCACTTCTCGGTTGCGCTCCCGAAACGGACAATAGGGGAGCCCACAATGGGCGGAGGGGCGCATGGTTGACCTTTCGGCAGCGCTGCTTGAACTGATAAGGCTGACCTCCACCGACCTGCCGACCGATGTCGAGGAGTCCCTTCGCCAGGCCCGCTCGCGCGAGCAGCCAGGCTCGGCGGCCGCCGGCGCGCTCGACTCGATCCTGGAGAACGTGGCGCTGGCGCGCCAGAAGTCCAGCCCGATCTGCCAGGACACCGGGACTCCGCTGTTCTATGTGCGGCACCCGGCGGGATGGGGGACACGCGCGCTGCGGGGTCAGATTCGGGCGGCCGTGGCCGAGGCGACGAAGAAGGCCTATCTGCGGCCGAACGCCGTCGACTCGCTCAGCGGCAAGAACAGCGGGGACAACCTGGGCGACGCGGCTTTCCCGACGATCCATTTCGAGGAGATCGACGGCGATGAGCTGATGGTCGAATTGATCCTCAAGGGCGGCGGGTGCGAGAACGTCGGCGCGCAATACTCGCTTCCTGATGACCGCTTGAACGCCGGCCGCGACTTGGAAGGCGTCCGGCGCGTCGTCCTGGACGCGGTCCATCGGGCGCAGGGCCAGGGCTGCGCGCCGGGGATCCTGGGCGTGGCGATCGGCGGGGATCGCGGTTCATCGTTCGCCGCCTCGAAGGAGGTGCTGCTGCGGCCGCTTGACGACGTCCACCCGGAGGCGGAGCTGGCGGATTTCGAGGCGCGGGTCCTCGATGAGGGCAACCATCTCGGAATCGGGCCGATGGGCTTTGGCGGAGAAACGACTCTGCTGGGGGTCAAGGCAACCGATCTCCATCGGCTGCCGGCCAGCTTCTTCGTCTCCGTGTCCTACATGTGCTGGGCCTACCGCCGCCGCCGCATGACTGTCCGCGGCGACGCTGTTCGCTACGCGCCCCTGCCCTCACCGGCGGGGTCGGGATAGGAGGCCACCGTGCACAACCTGACGTTCCCGCTTTCGCCCGACGTCATCCGCGAGCTCACGGTCGGCGACCCCGTCCGCCTGAGCGGCGTCATGCTGACCGGCCGCGACGCGGCCCACAAATGGATGATCGACACCTTCATCAGGAAAACCCGCGCCCCGGTCGGCGACGACCTCACGGTTGAGCAGTCGATCCGGCCGCTGCTCGCCGGCGGCGCCATCTATCACTGCGGTCCGGTCGTCGGCGGACTCGACACAAAGGACTATCGTTTCCTAGCCGCCGGCCCGACGACCAGCACGCGCGAGGAGCCGTATCAAGGCGATGTCATGCGCCACTTCCAGGTGCGGGCGGTGATCGGCAAAGGCGGGATGGGGCCGAAGACGCTGGCCGCCTGCGGCGAAGTCCCGGGCGTCTACCTACACGCCATCGGCGGCGCGGCGACGCTCATTGCCCAGACCGTGACGTGTGTCTTGGGCGTCCACAAGCTCGATTTCGGCGTTCCGGAAACGATGTGGGTCATCGAGGGGAAGGACTTCCCGGCGGTCGTGACGATGGACGCGCACGGCATGAGCCTGCACGCCGAGATCGAAGCGCGCTCGGCGGAACGATTGGCCCAGCTGGTTGGCGCCTCAGCGCTGCGGGAGGCGAAGCGTGACCACGGACTTTCGCAAGTAGGTCGGCGCGTTGTACCGCGCCCGTCGGGAGCCGGCTGGTGCGCCTGCCGGCGGCCATGCTGGCCAGGGCGCGCAAGGAGGTGCTGGCCAAGAAGGCGCTTCCGGCGCTGCGCCGCGTCCGCCTGGTGCGTTGGAAGGAAGGCATATGCGCGCAGGTGCTGCACGCCGGGCTGTACGCTGCCGAGCGTCCGACGATCAAGCGCCTGCACGAGTTCATCCGGGAGCAGGAGCGCCGGCCGGCCGCTATCACGAGATCTACCTGAGCGATCTGCGGCGTACTTCGCCCAAGAACCTGAAGACGATTCTGCGTCAACGGCTGGCCTAGGGGACGAGCCCGAACGGCATACGTAGGGGCACGGCATCCCTCGCTCTAGCTCGGGACAGGTGCCGTGCCCCTACTTTCGTCGCAAGGCGAGGATTTTCTCCAGGTCGAGTACCCCCTCGGCCCCCCAACCGCGCTTGCCCTTTTCGACCCCAGGGCGGAAGCGCTCGTACAACGCGTAGGCCTCCACCTCCAGTCGATCCGGGGGAAACGAAGCCGCCAGGGTGCGCATGGCCTGCTCCACGGACCGCAACCCGTCCCCGAACTTGGCCTGCAGGTAACGACGCACGCTCTCCGGATCCGCCGCATGTCCGCGCTCGGCGGCCCGGATCCCGTCCGGCGTGACCAGCGCCGGGAGCGACCGCCCCATCAGGCTGACAAAAACCAGGCCCGCCTCGGTTTCCGCCCCGGCCTGCTCGGTCTCGGATCGCTTACGTGGATGGTAGATCCCCAGGAGCTGGCCCTTGGTCTGCGCGGTGTAGCCTGCCAGTGCCTTGCCGAGCGTCAGCGCCGCCGGCTCGTCGAACCCGAGCCGCTCGGCAACGATCGCCGACCACAGCGTCAGCACCGGCGCCCGATTGATCGCGATTCTCATCGCCTTCCTCGCCGATGCGGCGGCGTCCAACCCCCGCACCTCGGCTAGCTGGCTGGCACCGCTGCCGGCGGGCCGTCCCACTGGAACTCGGCCAGGACGACGAGCTGATCCGGCGATGCCTGATCCAGGCACCAGACACCAACGCCAGCGCAACAGGCGAGGGCCCTGGCTTTCTCGAAGAACTGCTTGAGCTGTGCCGGGCTCGCCTGCCATCCACGGTCGGGATAGGTCGGTCCGATGGGAGTCATCGGGAGCGGGCGGATGCTCTGATACTCGGCCGCCGATACCTCAAGCTGGGCCGCCCCGGCGTGCAGCCGATTGTCACGGATCCAGTAAACCTGCGGCGACCAGTTTTCCATGTACGGCGCGAAGGCTCGGGTGGGAAAATCGTTGGCGCGGCTCAGGGGAAATCGGTAGGAGCACAGGCTCAGCTCAA
Organism: uncultured Anaerolineaceae bacterium; assembly: GCA_964448245.1. Taxonomy (GTDB): domain Bacteria; phylum Chloroflexota; class Anaerolineae; order Anaerolineales; family E44-bin32; genus DATEVL01. Next base: position 19,182 of record CAYUWF010000022.1, read on the forward strand.
CCTGGGAGTCGCCCTGCAGCCCCAGGGTATAGACCTCGGCCCGAGCCGCCCTCTCGAGGCCTTTCCGGTATTCCTTCTCGGCATCGATCTGATACCCAACTATTTCGTACTTCGCGCGGATCGGGACCGTGGCCGCCCCCTCCTGCTGAGCGATTCGTTTCGAGGGGGAAAACACCCTGCCGCGATAGAGGCCTCCGTAGGTGTACCCCCAGCCGGCGACGCGGATGCCCGCCCCCCGCAGCGCCGCCACGGTTTCCGGCAGAAGCGCCGCATTCTGCCTTTCCGGCGGGACCGATCTCGGATTCTCCCACGTCTCGCTCCGGTCGTCGACGATCTTTAGGCTGACCCACGCCAGCCCCAGGTCCCTGGCCTCTTGTGCTTGGAGCTGCGGCTGGCCGCCCCTCCAATTCCGAAGCTGCCAGACCATCGCGCCTTTTCCTTCGAGCATCGCTATGCCTCTTCCCGTTTGTGGTCGACTCGCTCGAGAGCAGCCGGCGAATCGACCGCGGCCTTGCCAGCGCGAATCGCCTCGGACCGCCTCACCGTCCGACCTGGGCTGGAAAGCAAGCCTCCCAGGCCTGATCGTCCTTCATGCCGTGTTTACTTTAGGCGAGCCTTACCGCGGCACTCGGGTCTTAAGGATGTGCGCGACTGCCGCCCCGGTCCGGTCGACGCCGGCGCTGCAGTGCACCAGCAGCGGAGGCGGCAGCTCGCGGAAGGCCTTCCACACGACCGGCAGGTCTGCCTCCGGGATCGGCGGCGACTGCAGGTCGCGGACGGGAAGATGACTCACGGCGAGGCCGGCGCGGCGATAGGTGCCAAGCAGTCCCTCCGGCAGGTCCCGATAGTAGGCGAGCTGCTCTTCGTCCAACAGGCAGAGGATCGAGCGGAGGCCGAGCGCTTTGGCGTCGGCGAGCCAGCCTTCGACTTCGCTTGCCGCCACCAGCCCTCCGCCCTCACCGCGGTAGCCGGGTCGTGCCGACCGAGCCAGCTGCCCGGGAATCACCCATTCGATCATCGTGTCCTCGAGCTCCCCGCGAGCTTGGAGCTCGCGGGGAGCTTTCTCCTCAAGGCTTCCGGAGAGCCTCCAGGTCGCTAAGCGCGGCTAGATCGCGCCGGGCATTGCGCGTGCGGATCCACAAACTGAGGACGTAGAGCGCCATCGCCCCCAGGATGACGGCAAAACCAAGGATCATGTAGTTCAGTGTGTCGGCGGGCGCATCTTGCAGGAACATCGGCCTCTCCTTATCTCGTGCCGCAGGAAACCGGCTCAGCCGGCGATCCGCAACTTGAGCTGCTCGATCTGCTGGTGCAGCCCTTCCAGCCGAACACGGTGCCACAGCAACGTGGCATAGACAAAGGTGAACGTCAGCAGACTGAACATGAAGCTCTGCAGCATGCGCGGTGTCATGTCGAACGTGCCCTGGGCCGTCGGGTCGCCGCTGCCGATCACCACCGGATGGATCGTGCGGAACAGGCGGATCGAGAGGAAGGTCAGGGGGACGCTGAGAAAGCCGACGATGGCGTAGACCGCCCCGAAGCGCGCCCGGCGATCCGGGTCTTCGATCCCCTGACGAAGGAGCATGTAGGCGATGTAGACCAGCTCCATGACCGTCGCCGTCACCAGCCGCGGATCCCAGGTCCACCAGGTGTTCCAGATCGGGCGCGCCCAGATCGAGCCGCTGACGATGTTGACGAAGGTGAAGACCACCCCGATCTCGACCGACGACACCGCCAGGCGGTCCCAGCGCCGGTCGCCGCGCGCCAGGTAGATCACGCCGGCGATAGCCGTGATCAGGAAAGCCAGCATCCCGACCCAGCCGGCGGCGACATGGAAGTAGAAGACGCGCTGCACCTCCCCCATCACCGCTTCGCGCGGGGCGTAGAAGAGCACCAGATACAGCGCCACGGCGAACAACGCCGCCGTGACCCAACTCAGAATGCGCAAGCCTCTCGGTGTCGGTACCATCAGACCCTCCTTCGACGTCCGGTTGAGTATGGCTTCCCGCGTACCCCCACCCCTGCCTGAAGCGGTCCCTCGATCGAAGACACGAGGCAGGGGGAGGGAGAGTTGACAGAGGGGATGGGGGTGGCAAAGCCACCCCCATCCCCTCTTGAGATTACCACCCCTCCCCCGCACGACCGCTCACCAGATCAGGGCTCTCCATCGGGGGAGGGGTAAGGGGTGAGGGAGGTCGGCCGGATTGACAGGTGGCGCTCGCCGGTTCCATCACTCCTCCACCACGTAGTCGAACACCCACCAGGCCACGACCAGGAAGATGACGTCATAGGCGACCAGCAGGCGAATCCAGGTGTCGATGTCTTCCAGCGGAACCCCTTGCAGCAGGCCGGTGCTGGCCTTGACGGCGGGGATCAGAACCGGCAGCACGACAGGGAAGAGCAGGATGGGCAGCAGGACGTCGCGGGTGCGGGCCTGCACCGCCATCGCCGCCAGCAAAGTTCCGACGGCGACGTAGCCGATCGTCCCCAGGGCGATCACACCCAGCAGTCCCGGGACGAAGAGGTTGACGTTGTACAGGATGCTGTACACCGGCAGGACGATCGCCACGACGATCCAGAGAAAGGCCAGGTTGGCGCCGACCTTGCCGAAGTAGATGGCGCTGCGGTCCACCGGCGCCAGCAGCAGCCCGTCCAGGCAGCCCTGGTCCTTCTCGACGGCCATCGAACGGTTCAGGCCCAGCGTTCCGGCGAAGACGAAAGTCACCCACAGCACCCCGGCGGTGATCGTGGAGCGCGTGCGCAGGTCGAGCTCGAGGGCGAAGTTGAAGATCAGCAGGACGAGCAGGGCGAAGACGAGCATCGCTCCGACCAGCTCGCGGCTGCGCAGCTCGGCCGCCAGGTCCTTCCAGACGACGGCCGAGGCCGCCCGCAGGAAAGCGGAACCCGCGCGGGAGCGAGTCCCCGGGCCGGCCTCAGCCACGATGCCGCTCCGGCGGCATCGCCACCGCCCGGTACAGCGCGGGCAGATCGTCCCACTCCGCCTGGCCGCGCCGCAGGGAGCGAGCGATGACGCCTCCGCTGAGGATGTCGATGCGCGTCGCCAGGTCGGCCGCCCGCAACAGATCGTGCGAGGTCATCAGCACCGTCCGCCCACGGCCGGCGACCTGGCGCAGGACCCCGTCGAGCATCGCCGAGGCCTCCTGGTCGAGCCCGGTATGCGGCTCGTCGAAGAGCAGGATCTGCGGATCGTGCAGCACCGCCCGGCCGATGGCCAGCCGCTGCTGCATCCCGCGCGAGTACTCACGCACGCGGTCGCGGCGCCGCCGGTCGAGCCCGACCATCTCGAGGATCTCGTCGATGCGACGCCGGAGGTCCTCCACACTGTACAGCCGGGCGTAGAAGCGCAGATTCTCCTCGGCCGTCAGGTCGCCATAGAGCAGCGGTTGATGGGAGACGACGCCAAGAATTCGGCGGACAGCGGCAGCCTCGCCGGGCAGGCGGTGGCCGGCCAGGCGGACCTCGCCCTGGGACGGGCGAGCCAGCGAGGCCAGAATCCGCAGCAGGGTGGTCTTGCCGGCGCCGTTCGGCCCGAGCAGCGCTACGAATTCCCCGGGTTCGAGGTGGAGATGCAGTCCGCGCAAGACCGGCTTGAGGCCGAAGGTCTTGACCAGCGACCGGACTTCAATCACGGCCAGTCGCAGTCTGCGCCCGCCGCACGAGCTCGGCGCGCCGGGCCTGGTACGCCGCCGCGTCGATCCTCCCCGCGGCGAAATCGTTGTCGAGCGAAGCAATCGCCCATAGAGCGCTGCCCTCGTCCCCGGCGGCGGCCGGCTCGTCCGGAACTGCGCCGCGCCTCGGGCGGAACCAGATCAGCCCGACGCCGACCAAGGCCAGGAGAAGCGCCGCCGCGCCGAAGACGACCGGCTGGACCCCGGAGGCGCTCGGGGCGCCTGCCGACGGCCGTCCACGGATCGTCAGCGCGATCTCCTCGCCGGCCTGCGCCGGGCCGCGCTCGTAGCTGTGGAGCGACGCCCCGGAGATCTGGCGTAAACCCATGTCGGTAAAACCTTCCCCGACAATCTGCGGTCCGTCGCCGGACACCATGGCGACGGTCGCCGCCACCGGATACGACGGCTGCCGCACGATCGCCAGGCTCCCGTCGTACGGCAGGTTGTAGCTGAAGACCAGCTCGCTGGTGTTCTCCCCGGGGATGAGCTCGCGCCGATCGCGAAAACCGGTCGACGTGCGCTCGAAGCGATCACCGACCGTCCCGCCGTCGAGGCTCAACCCCGTCGCCCCCTCCGGCAGGGCGACCTCGATGACGCCCTCGTCCCCGCCGTACACCGTGCGATCGCCCAGGTTCGAAAGCAGCCAGAGTTCGACAATTTGCGCCACGTCTTCGGCCGGGAAATCGAACAGCAGATGGAGACGGCTGACCTGGACGGCCGCTGTCTCGGAGGTCGTCTCATATATGGTTAGGGGGAGATCGAGCTCCGCCGAATCGAGCGGAAGCTCACCGATGTCGCTGGCATACAGAACGCCCTGATAGTCGGTGGTGACGACGTAGGCACGGCCCAAGGCCGGCTCGAGGGCCTCGAAGATGAAATTCCCGTCCGCGCCGACCGAAGTCGAGTCGGTATGGACCTCCTGGTCGCCGTCAAAACCGTGCAGGGTCACCTCCAGATCGGGAGGCGCGCCGGCGCCCGCCGTTCCATTGCGCACCTGCCCCGTGACCGTGCCCAGGCCCGAGACCACTTCCCCCATCGGGGTTCCGGCCTCGGCCGGCCCGGTGGCCGCTGCTGCCCCTTCGACGATGGTCGCGGTGGGCCCTGCGCTCGTCGTGGCAGCCGGCCCTGGCGTGGCCGCCGCAGCCGAGGCCGTCCCGGACAGCGCCAGTGATCGGACGTAGGCCGCCAACGCCCATCGCTCCTCATCGCTCAAGGTCTCGGCGTAGCCCGGCATCTCCTCGCCGACCCCGCCGGTGACGGCGCCGTAGAGCGCGAGCAGCGAGCGGCTTGCCAGAAAATCCGACGACGTCAGATCGAGGAGGGCCACGTCGCCCTGGCCGAGATCGCCATGGCATTCGGCGCACGACTGCGCAAACAGGCTGCGCCCGGCCTCGATCTGTTGCGCCGGCAGGCCGAGGGAGAGGGCGTACCCCACGACGTCCCAGCGCTGGTTGTCATCGAGGCTGGTGAAACCGGGCATGAAGGAGTCGATGCGGCCTTCGGTGACGATGCCGTACCAGTCCTGCGGGATGGCGCGCTGGGCGACCTCGGTTTCTCTCAACGCCGTCGGCGGATTGGGGAGGGCGGCCGCCTGCGGCCCCTGGCCGTCGCCGGTTTCACCGTGACAGGGGGCGCACTTCTCGGCGAAGATCCGTTTCCCCGCGGCGAGGTCGGGCGTCCGCTGCGGGACGACCAAGGGCGCCGCTGTCGGAGAAAAGCCGAGGCCCTGCGCCTGCGCCGTCGCCAGGCCGGGGGGAGGCGTGATGTCGCCAGCGAGGGAGCACGCGCCGAGAGCCAGGGCAGCTGCCAGCAGCAGGGCAACGCGCCTCACTGACTTGCCCCCGGCACAGGCTGACCGCAGCGTGAGCAGAAGCGGTCCTCGAGGACCAGCGGGTTGCGGCAGTTGCCACAGAACCCGGCGGCCCGCTTCCGCAACTGGGCCACGCGCGCTTCCAGATCGCCGTCCTTCGACGCCGACGAGGCTGCGGCGAAGGCCGGCGCGGCGGCGCGCAGTTCATCGATCTCGCGCAGGAGAGCGGCGCCCTGACTGACGCGCGCCGCCCGCTGGGCCTGATAGTCCGCCGGCTCGATCTTCCCCATGGCGTAGTCCATGTCGATCTCGTGCAGCAGGTCCAGCGTTTGATCCTGCTCGGCTCTAAGAGTCGAGAGGCGACGCTCGCTTGCATCCGGTTCGCGGCTGCGGCCTTCCACCAGGGGGCGGGCAATATAGGCCACCGCCACGGCGGCCAGCCCGAGGACGACGAGCAGCGGCGCCAGCTCCATCTCAGGCCTCGCCGCGGGCGGCCTCGATGGCGTCGATGATCTCCTGCAGCGACAGGTAGGGGCCGATCTTCACCGAGACGATCGTCCCATCCGACGCCACGACGTAGCTCTCGGGCACGCCTCGGATGCGGAACGCCTGGGAGATGCGGGTCCCCAGATCAGGGCCGTTGGGGTAGGTGATGCCGAAGCGGGCCAGGTAAGCCCTGGCTTCCCGTTCGGTGTCGACGTAGTCGACGCCGAGGAAGACGACGCCGTCGTCCTTGACCATCTGATAGGCCTGCTCGAGTTCCGCCGCCTCTTGCTCGCACGGCTTGCACCACGAGGCCCAGAAGTTGACGAGCAGCACCTTGCCTTGTAGATCCCTGGAGGCGATGGTCTCGCCGTCGAAGGTGGTCAGCGTGAACTCGGGCATGCGCGCGCCGACGCCGACCGGACCCTGCTGCCGCCGGATCAGGCCGAAGCCCAGCAAGGCCATCAGGCCCAGCACACCCACCCAGACCGCGGCCGTGCCCCAGCGGCGGTTGGGGCCGGCGGAGGATTCTTGCGGTTGCGTCTCGGTCATGATCTCCATCGCAGTGTGCGGCCCCGGCGTGTCCGCCGCCCCGTCGCGCGCGCCGCCTCAGCCACCCCCAGCGCGGAAACTGGTCAGCCGCGCCGTTTCAGTTCGTCCTCCAACCGCTGCACATAGGGGTCGGCCTCCGAAGGCGGGGCCGGGGTTGGGGCCCGCGCGCCCGCCCGCTGCCAGCGACGCATCGTCCGCCACAGCAGGAAACCGGCGGACGCCAACGCCAGCGGCGGCAGGAGGTACACCAGCCAATTCAGGCCGCGCGCCGGCGGCGCCGCCAGCACCCGATCCCCGTACTGCGCTACGAAGTAATCCTTGATCTGCTGCTCAGACCAGCTCTGGCCGAGCTTCTCGCGGATGACAGCCCGCCATTGTGCGCAGGCCTGCGTGGGACAGACGTCGAGCGGCACGTTCTCGCAGACCGGGCAGTACAACTGGCGGGCGATGGCGTTGACTTCGTCGTCGGACGGCGTCGGCTCCTGGGCAAAAGCGCCACTCACGGTGGCCACGAAGAGCGCGACGGCCACGGCACCGCTCGCGAGGAGCCGGTTGCCGCTCACGCCTCTCTGTCGGGAATCGCGGCCGACGCCCCTACCCCCTGCCCCCTCCCCCGCCGAAGAGGTCCTTCTTCCCCAGCCCTCGTTCGGGGGAGGGGGAGGTTTTCTTAGGGGGCCGGGGGTGGCAAAGCCACCCCCGGCCCCCTGATTGTCCCCCCCTCCCCCTGCCCCGGCTCTGCGATTGCGAAGGTGGCTTCCTTGCAGGGGGAGGGGTGAGGGGTGGGGGTGGAGGGGCGCCGGCATCTTCGTCACGCCCCGGCGGCGGCGGCGCGCGCCTGGGCCCGGCGCGGTTCCGCCTCGGGCTCCCGATCCGGCCAGGCGGCGAGCGAGGTCCCGAAGATGAAAATGATCCCGCCAAACCAGACGAAGTTGACCAGCGGGTTGTGATAGACCTTGAAGGTCGCGCTCTGGGTTCCGATCGGTTCCCACGAGACGAGGATCACGTAGAAGTCGTCCTCCACCGAGGAGCGCACGCCGGGGATGGTCATCGGCTGCTGCGACTCGTAGTAGTAGTCACGCCGCGGATAGAGCTGGCCCAGCGGCTTGCCATCCCGGTAGACCGAGACAACAGCCCGCGTCACGTTCCGGCCGTCGGGCGTATCCCACTGGGTCACGCCGTCGTAGA
>CAYUWF010000023.1:0-7304 GCA_964448245.1 uncultured Anaerolineaceae bacterium
GTAGTGCGTCACCCCGCTGATGTGGGGTTTGTACATGTCGACCATCATGCCGATGTGCATCTGGGCGTCCGACAGGAGGTGGACCAGGAATGGTAGCCAGCCGTCGAGGGGTCGTCAAGCATGCGGGGCGCCCGGCCAGCTTCCTGAGCGACCAGCCGGGACGGTATTTCACCTCTGGGCGGGGCAACCCTTGCCCGCTGTGGCGGTTGACACGGCGGTACAAGGCAGGCTAAAATGCAGGCTCAAGGGGGTTGAGGAGACCCAACCTACACGAATTCGCGTGCCATGGGGCGCGCCGCCGGAAGGAGGTGCGGCGGGATCAACGAGAGCCACAGAGTACTTCCCTTCGTACGACACCCTATCAACCAACAAGATCGTCCATTCTAATCCCTGGAGGAGGGAGAAGAAATGAAGCGTACTTTTGCCTTTATGTCGGTGCTCGTCATGGCTGCCATGATCCTGGCGGCCTGCGGCACGCCGACGGTCGCGCCGACTGCTCCACCGGAAGTTGGGGCAACGACGCCTCCCGAGGCGGCGGCCTACGAATGCATGGACGCCATCGGCTGCGTCGTTATCGCTCCAGGCGACCCGATCCACCTGGCCTGGGCCCAGTCCGTGTCTGGCGCGACGGCGCCCCTCGGTGAGGACAGCCGCGGTGGGGTCGAAATCGCCATCGACGACGTCGGCGGCGTGTTGCTCGGCCACCCGATCAGCCTGACAGGCGAGGACACTGGGTGCAACGCCGAGGGCGGACAGGCAGCCGGCACCAAGTTGGCAGCCGACCCATCCATCGTCGCCATCGTAGGGACGACCTGTTCGAGTGAGGCCCGCGCCGCCATGCCCCTTATCTCGGCCGCCGGGATGTCGATGATGTCTTCGTCGAACACCAACCCCGACCTGACGAACCCGGATCACCCCGACCACTGGCCGGGCTACTTCCGGACGGCGCACAACGACCTGTTCCAGGGACGCATCGCCGCCGAGTTCGCCTTTAGCGTTCTGGGCGCAAAGACGGCCGCCACGATCCACGACGGCAGCCCCTACGCCGAGAGCCTGCAGCAGGTCTTCGCTGACAGTTTCACCGCCCTCGGCGGGACCATAACAGCGCAGGAAGCCGTCAACGTCGGCGACACCGACATGACCGGCGTCCTGACCAGCATCGCCGCCGGCTCGCCGGAAATCCTGTACTTCCCGATCTTCGAGCCGGAAGGCGGCTTCATCACCGACCAGGCCAAGGGAACGCCCGGCCTCGAGGACACGACCCTGATGGCCGCCGACGGCCTGTTTGCCGACACCTTCCCGGAGAACGCCGGGGCGGCAGCAGTCGACATGTACCTCTCCGGTCCTTACGTGGCCGGAGCCGTGTACGAGGAATTCCTGGCCAAGTGGCTGGCCAAGTTCAACGCCCCGCCGCCCAGTGGCTTCCACGCCTTTGCCTACGACGCCACCAACATCTTCTTCCAGGCGATCGAGGCGGTAGCCGTGGTCGACGCCGATGGGACGGTCCACGTCCCGCGGCAAGCCCTGCGGGACTACCTTTACGCGCTGCGCGACTTCCCAGGCATTACCGGGAACTTGAGCTGCACCGCCAATGGCGACTGCGCCACGGGTGAAGCTCTCGGCGTGTACCAGATCACCGACGCCGAGGTCACAGGCGGCAACTGGCCGCCCGCGGTCACCTGGACGCCCTAGGTGGAATCAGGGGAGACCGGCAGCCTGATCGTGTCGGCCTCCGCCAGCAGTTCTAAGCGAAGTTGTGGGTTGAGCCGGGCTGTGAGGCCCGGCTCAACCCCGCCCTCTCCCACCGGCCCCGTCTCCCGACTTGCCGGTCTCGACCCAACGGTCTTCCTCTTGGTCGTCTCGTAGAAAGGAACCTCCGTATGCGCCGGTTCTTCGAACGCTACGACCTGGTCGACGTCATCATGTGGCTAATCGCCGCCACCATCCTGATCGCCGCCTTCTTGGGGTCTGTCAAGACGATCCAATCCGGAAAGTACTCGCCTGCCACCTGGGTGGACCTGGGCATCTCCGGCCTGACGCAGGGGTCAATCTACGCCCTGATCGCCCTCGGCTACACCATGGTTTACGGCGTCCTACGCATGATCAACTTCGCCCACAGCGAAGTCTTCATGGGCGGAGCCTTCATCGGCTACTTCGCCGCCACGGCGTTGGTGACCACCGGCATTATGGACAGCAATCCCGGCCTCGGACTTATCCTGATCTTCCTTGTTGCGGCGCTGACCTCGATGATTCTCGCCGTCGTGCTCGAGCGCGTCGCCTACCGCCCACTGCGCCGAGCCCCGCGCCTGGTGCCGTTGATTACGGCCATCGGCGCCTCACTCTTCATCCAATACATGTTCCGCGGGCTGTTCGGGTCGCAGGTCCGGTCGTATCCACCCATGCCCTTCCTGGAGGGAACGATTGAGCTTCCAGGCGGCGCAGAAATCGAGTACGTCCAGGTGCTGGTCATCGTGGCGGCGGCGGTGATGATGTTGGTCCTGTACTTGTATACGCAACGGACGCGTGCCGGACGCGCCTTGCGGGCCGTGTCAGAAGACAAAGATGTGGCGGCGCTGATGGGGATCGATGTGGATGCCACCATCGTCCGCACCTTCGTCATCGGAGCGGCCTTCGCCGGTATTGCAGGCGTGCTCTACGCATTGATCTATCGTCAGATCACTTTCTTCATGGGCTTCATTCCAGGAATCAAGGCCTTCACCGCCGCCGTCCTGGGCGGCATCGGCAACATCCCGGGGGCCATGCTGGGCGGGCTCGTCTTGGGCGTTACCGAATCCGTCGGCACGATTCTGTTCCTTGATGGCTACGGTGTCCCAGCCCCGTACCAGTTGAAAGACGGCATCGCCTTCATCGTTCTGGTATTGATCCTTATCCTGCGCCCGACCGGCCTGCTGGGCGAGCGCCTGTCGCGGACGAAGGCCTAGGGGGCGCGATATGACGACCAAACGCACCTCTCCGTTGGTCATGGCCCTCCGCCAAGGCGCGATCGCCGGCGGGGTCGCAGTCCTGCTGTCGCTGATGGGCATGGTCGAGACCTTCAATGAAAAGGACATCATTGAAGGCGTGATCTCCCTGGGGATGCTGCTAATCGTGGCGATCCTGGTGGTCTTCGGTTTGGCGACAGCGCGGGCGTTGTCTGAAGCCAGGGTCGGCGTCCGGGTCGGCGCCAGCGCCTTGGCGGGCGCCATCGCCGAACTCTTCCTCGTCGGCCTGGTGATCCTTGGCCAGCAAGTCAACCTGCGTCTGGTGTTCCCCAATGCCTCGCCGGAGCTGTGGGAGCTGCTCCAGTTCGGCCTGAGCGCGCCCCAGTCGTACGTGGCGATGCTCGCCTTTGGCGCCATCGGTGGCTTGCTCGGCGCCGGACTGACGCTTCTCTCACGGCGCTTTCGGGGGCCGGTGATTGTCGGAGTGATGGCCGTGGTCATGGTCGGTTTGCTGGAAGACCTGATCGGGATCACCATCGCCTCCAACCCGCTCTTCGCCACCAGCCCGTCGGTCGAGACGCTGAACCAGTTCTTCCTGGCTCAGGGAGTCGAGAACGGGCTGACGAAGTCCGGCGCCGTCGTCGTCTTCCTGGGGGCGTCGGCCATCGCCTACTTCTGGCCCTCGATGCGCAGCGGGGCGCGGTCTCGGACCCAGGCCATGCCGGCTCGTCGGCGGCACGTCCTGGCGCTGGTCCTCTATGGCGCCTTCGTCGCGGTCTTGCTAATCCTGCCCAACTTCCTGGGGCCCTACCTGACCGACGTCAGCAATTCGGTGATGATCTTCACCCTGATGGCCCTTGGGCTGAACATCGTCGTCGGCTTCGCCGGTCTGCTCGACCTCGGCTACGTAGCCTTCTTTGCCATCGGCGCCTACACCATGGGGATCCTAACCACAACCGCCGTCGGACCCGAGTCGGGACAGGTCATATGGGGACCCGGCCTGACCTTCTGGGCGGCGTTGCCCCTGGCCATTCTCTTCAGCCTCATGGCGGGGGTTCTGCTGGGTATCCCGGTGCTGAGGATGCGAGGAGATTACCTGGCCATCGTCACGCTGGGCTTCGGCGAGATCGTCCGCATCCTGGCGTTGTCCGATGCCCTTAAGCCGAACACCGGCGGCTCGCAAGGCATCGTCGAGCCGGCCATCCCCGCCCTCGGCCAGCTGACGGCCGCCCTGAGTACGCAACAGCTCTACTACTACCTGCTGCTGGCCTGCGTCGCCGTGGTCGTCTTCATCGCCATCCGCCTGCGCGACTCGCGTCAGGGGCGCTCCTGGATGGCTGTGCGGGAGGATGAGGACGTAGCCCAGGCCGTGGGCGTCACGCTCGTCTCGGCCAAGCTCCTGGCGTTCGCTTCGGGTGCGGCCATGGCCGGGTTGGCCGGGGCCGTCTTCGCTTCGAAAGTCGGCTCGATCTATCCCCACAGCTTCGACCTGCTGAAGTCGATCAATGTGCTGGCGATCGTCATCGTCGGCGGCATGGGCAGCATCCCGGGCGTGATCCTCGGCTCGCTGGTCTTGTTCGGCCTGCCGGAGCTCTTGCGCGAGTTCTCCGAGTACCGCTACTTCGTCTTCGGCGCGGTACTGGTCGCCATGATGTTGACCCGGCCGGAAGGGTTGTGGCCGTCGTCCAAGCGCAAGCAGGAGCTCCATGAGACCTTGGGGCCCGACGGTGAACCTCCGCCGGAGATCGTTGTGGCCCCGGGCGGAGCCGGGTCGGCTTAGGCCGGGACCAGGAGAAACAGCGATGGCCATCCTCACCTCCCGGAAAGTCGTCAAGCGCTTCGGCGGCCTGGTGGCGGTCAGCGATTTCGACCTCGAGGTCAAGGAGCGCTCGATCCACAGCGTCATCGGCCCGAACGGGGCCGGCAAAACCACCTTCTTCAACTGCGTCACAGGCTTCTATCGGCCGGAAGGCGGCGAAATCGCCCTTGACGGTCACAGGCTAGTCGGCCTCAGGCCGGACCGGATCACCCGCCTCGGCATCTCCCGCACCTATCAGAATATCCGGCTGTTCAACAACATGACGGCGTTGGAGAACATCCAAGTCGGCGAAGATCCCCACCTACGATCAGGGATCTTCGGCGCCATCTTCCGCACTCCCCGCGTCCGCCGCGAGGAACAGGAGACTCTGGAAGAGGCCCGCCGGCTGTTGCGCTTTGTCGGCCTCGCCGGCGTCGGCGACCTGCTGGCCAAGAACCTGCCGTACGGGTCCCAACGGCGGCTTGAGATCGGCCGGGCACTGGCCGGGAAGCCGAAACTTCTGCTACTGGATGAGCCGACCGCCGGCATGAACACCCAGGAAACGGCCGATATGACGGCCTTCATCCGGCGCTTGCGCGACGAGCTCGGCATCACCATCCTGCTGATTGAACATGACATGCGCGTCGTCATGGACATCTCCGAGACGGTGACCGTGCTCGACTACGGCGAGAAGATCGCCGAGGGACCACCGGCCGAGATCCAGCGCAACCCGCGCGTGATCGAAGCCTACCTCGGACGCGGCTCCGCCGCCCAGATGAACTGAGCGGAGCTCCTATGGCCATCCTCGAAGTCCACGACCTGCACACCTACTACGGCAATATCCACGCGCTCAAGGGAGTCTCGCTCAGGGTCGAGAAGGCCGAGATCGTAACGCTGATCGGCGCCAACGGCGCCGGCAAGAGCACAACTCTGAAGACGATCACGGGCCTGCTCCGACCCCGCCAGGGCAACGTCGTCTTTGAAGGCGAGGATCTCGGCCAGTACAAGGCCCACGAGATCGTCTACAAGGGCGTGGCGATGATCCCCGAAGGCCGAGGGATCTTCGCCCGCCTGACAGTTGCCGAAAACCTCGCCATGGGGGCCTACCACCGCAAGGACAAGACCGGCATCACCGAAGACCTGGAGCGCGTTTTTGTTCTCTTCCCTCGATTGAAGGAGCGCCGCAGTCAGGTGGGCGGGACGCTGTCCGGAGGCGAACAACAGATGCTGGCGACCGGTCGGGCCATGATGGCTCGCCCGAGGCTGCTCCTGATGGACGAGCCGTCGATGGGCCTGGCGCCGATCCTGGTGGAAGGCATCTTCGAGACTATCGAACGGATCAACAAGGAAGGGACGACGATCCTGCTCGTCGAGCAGAACGCGCAGATGGCGCTCCAGGTCGCCCATCGTGGGTATGTGATCCAGACGGGCCAGATCGTGCTTTCCGACACCGCCCAGAACCTGCGCGCCAACGATATGGTCCAGCGCGCCTACCTGGGAATCGGCTGAGTCGAAGGCCTCGCGCAATCCCCGCCACGCCCGGCTCGGCCCCCGCCAACCGGGCGTGCCGTCTTCGGGCCCGGTCCGTCGACGGAAAGGCGAAGCATGCAGCTGCGGGTGATCAGCGCCGAGGACGTGCGCGCCGCTCTCCCGATGGCCGACGCCGTCCGGGCGATGAAAGATGCCTATCGCCAGTTCTCTTCGGGACAGGCCGACGTCCCTCTGCGGTCGCGCCTCGAGATCCCCGAAGTCGGTGGCGTTTCGCTCTTCATGCCGGCCTTCCTGCACCAGTCCGGCGACTTGGCCGTCAAAGCGGTCTCGGTCTTTCCGCGCAACCTGGAACGGTCTTTGCCGACGATCCACGCCCTGGTCATCGTCTTCGACGCGCAAACCGGCGCCCCGGCGGCCCTGATCGAAGGGGCGACCCTGACGGCGCTGCGCACCGGCGCCGCCTCCGGCGCGGCCACCGACCTGCTAGCGCGGCCGGACTCGACCATCCTGGCGGTTTTCGGCAGCGGCGCTCAGGCGCGCACGCAAGTCGAGGCCGTCTGCGCCGTGCGTCGGATCGCCGAAGTGTCGATCTTCAGCCTCGACGTAGAGGGCGCCCACCGAATGCAAGCCGAGCTCGAGGCCCGCACGGCCTCGGGCGCGCGATGGCGTGTGGCGCCGTCGGCGGCGGAAGCCGTCGCCCGGGCGGACGTGATCTGCACCGCGACGACCTCATCCACCCCGGTGTTCGCCGACGCCGACCTGCGTGTCGGGACGCACATCAATGCCATCGGCGCCTTCACCCCCGAAATGCAGGAAATCGATCCGACGACTGTCGCCCGCGCCCGGATCTTCGTCGACTCGCGCGTGGCGGCGCTGGCCGAGGCCGGGGACTTGATCCAACCCCTGCGGCGGGGCCTGATCAGCGAAGCCTCGATCGTCGGCGAGCTGGGCGAGGTCGTCGCCGGGACGCGCCCGGGTCGGACCGGGGCAAAGGAAATCACCCTTTTCAAGTCCGTCGGCCTCGCCGTCCAGGACGCCGTGGCGGCCGGCGCGATCCTGCGAAGGGCAGAGGC
>CAYUWF010000023.1:7404-26627 GCA_964448245.1 uncultured Anaerolineaceae bacterium
GCCTCGCCGTCCAGGACGCCGTGGCGGCCGGCGCGATCCTGCGAAGGGCAGAGGCCGAAGGCTTGGGAAGTTTGATCGAGATATGAGCTCCCTCGCTTGGCGTAGTTGTCTTTCTCCCCCACCCCCGACCCCCTCCCCCAGCCCACGTCAGCAACTTGACGACGCCACCTTCTGGCTGGGGGAGGGGTGAGGGGTGGGGGCCAGGGAAAGTCGACAGTGGACGCGAGCGGCGTGAACGCTGCCGAACTTCCCCCGACGGCCGAAGTCGTCATCATCGGCGGCGGGGTCATGGGCATCAGCACGGCCTATCATCTGGGGCTGGCGGGAATGCGCCAGGTCGTCGTCCTCGAACGGGGCGACATGCTGGGTCAGGGCGCCACCGGCCGCTGCGCCGGCGGCGTGCGCTATCAGTTCGCCACCGAAGTCAACATCCGCCTCTCACTCGCCAGCCTGCCGATGCTCGAAGCCTTCCGCGACGAAACCGGCGTGGACCCGCAATACCGGCCTTGCGGCTACCTGTTCGTCCTCACGACGCAGAACGACGTGGCCGCCTTTCGCCGGAACGTAGATCTTCAGCGATCGCTTGGAGTGGACACCATCTGGTTGGAGCCGGACGAGGTTCGCCGCCGCATCCCGTTGATGCGCCTTGAGGACGCGCTGGGCGGGACGTTCCATTCCAAGGATGGCTTGGCCGATCCGAACAGCGTTGTCCAAGGGTACGCTGCCCGCGCGCGCGCTCTCGGGGTGCGGATGGTGACAGGCTGCGCCGCCACCGGCATCGTCCAGTCTGGCGGGCGAGTCCAGGCTGTGGAGACCGCGTATGGTCAAATCGCCTGCCGGCATGTGGTCAATGCCGCCGGGCCCTGGCTGGCAAGAGTTGGGGCGCTGGCCGCGGTACAGATTCCGGTCGAGCCGGTGCGGCGGCAAATGGCGACGACCACGGCCGTCCCTGGCTTGCCGGCCGACTTTCCCTTCACCGTCGATTTCGCGCAGTCGTTGTACTTCCACCGCGAAGGGGAGGGCCTGCTCACCGGGATGTCGAACCCCGCTCAAGCGCCCGGCTTCGATCAATCGATCGATTCGGAGTGGGAAGTGGCGGCCCTTGATGCGGCAGTGGCGCGCATGCCGGCGCTGGAAAACGTCGGCCGGCTCGCCGCCTGGGCGGGCCTGTATGAGGTCACCCCGGATGCGCATCCCATTTTCGGGCCGACATCCATCGACGGCTTTTGGGTTGTCGGCGGTTTCTCAGGCCACGGCTTTATGCACGGGCCGATCGCCGGAAAGCTGATGGCGGAGTTCCTGACCCTCGGCCGCGCCGTCACCGTCGATGTCACTCGGCTCGGCTTGGGGCGCTTTGCCGAAGGGCGCCTCGTGCCGGAATACAACGTCGTCTGAACCCATGCCGGCAGAGATCATCGCCATCGGCACCGAGCTCCTCCTGGGGGAGATCCAAGACACCAATACACAACGGGTCGCGCGCGCCTTGCGGTCGATCGGGCTCGACCTGTATCGTTCGACGGTCGTCGGCGACAACGTCGAACGGATTTCGACGGCGCTGCGCGAGAGCCTGGCGCGTGCCGACGCCGTCATCACCTGCGGCGGCCTGGGGCCGACCGTCGATGATCCCACGCGGCAGGCGGTGGCCGCCGCGCTCGGCCGGCCGCTGGAGTTCCGTGAGGAGCTGTGGGGCCAGATCCAGGAACGATTCGCTCGTTTCGGTCGCCGCCCCACCGAAAACAACCGGCGGCAGGCATATCTCCCGCAGGGGGCGATCGCCATTGAGAATCGCGTCGGGACCGCGCCGGCGTTCTATGTCGAGGTCGATTCGGCGATTTTGATCTCCCTGCCCGGCGTCCCTGCCGAGCTGGAGGTCCTGCTCGAGGAAACCGTCCTGGCCCTCTTGAAATCCAAGCGGCAGCTGCAGGATGTGATCAAGACGCGCATCCTGCGCACTGCTACCGTCGGCGAGTCCGACATCGACAATCGAATCCACGACCTCGAGAGGTTGAGCAACCCGACCGTCGGCCTGTCCGCACATCCCGGCCGGGTCGACATTCGCGTCACTGCGAAAGCGCGTACCGAGAGCGAAGCGGAGGAGGCGGTTTCAGGTCTGGAGGCGACCCTGCGGCAGCGCTTAGGCGGAGATGTCTACGGTGTCGACGAGGAGAGCCTTGAGGCCGTGGTGGGAGGGCAACTTAGAGAACGCGGCTGGCGCATTGCCTCCGTCGAGTCTGGGACGTTCGGGGCGCTGGCGTCGGCGCTCGCCTTGCTGCCCGAAGGTTTCGCCGGAGGGCTGATCCTTCCCGTCATCAGCCACTCCGGCCCGGACGAGCTGCGCGCCTGGCAGATACAGGCCGGGGCCGAGACCGCGATTCTCGTTTCCCTGGAGCAGGAAGAGAACCGGGTGCGGATGCGTGCCCGTTACGCCGGTCCGTTTGGCGAGGAGAACCTGGATCGGACTTACGGAGGGCCTCTCCCGAGCGCGGCTCAGTGGGCAGTGAGCATCATCCTCGATCACTTTCGGCGCACTCTGTTGAAGACCGAGCCATAGTCCGTGCCTCTTGCTGCGACCCCCACCCCAGCCTCCCCCGTCTCGCCAGAGGCGCTCGACAGGGGAGGAGAAACACAGCCCTCCCCTGTTCGCTGCTCTTGCGAACGGGGGAGGGTTAGGGTGGGGGTGGGAAGCAATCAGCGCAGAGGGCCAGCCATGCCTGCAGCTCTTCCGGCGTCAGCGAGATCTGGGCGCCGAGCGGGAGTAGGATTCCATCCTGCTCTCCCAGGACAACCTCGCGCCCAGATCCGACAAATACTTTGCATGCTCCGCCAAGACAGTCGGAACTCGGACGTCCTGTGGCTCAATGTCGGCGGCCGCGAATCGGCGCCTCACCCAGAAGCCCGCGCCGACGTGCCCCCGGCCGGTGGCGCGGCGCAACCCGAGCCGTGCATTCCATCGGAGTTCGAAGCGGCACCCATCCGCCAGCGGCTGCTCGACCTTGGAGTGATCCGAGAGCCATGCCGGGTTGGCAACCAGGGCGTCATCCTGATGCTCGGACACCCGCCGATCCGCATCGGCCGAGCCAGCCGCGGGCACCGGCCCGATATCGACCTGACAGAGCTTGACCCCGAGCGCACCGCGTCGCGCCATCACTCCACCATCCTTCTCGAAGGGGATGCCTATCAGCTGGTGGCGCGTCCGACCACCAATGGGACGCTGCTCAATGGGCTCGCCCTCGAGCCGGAGGTTCCTCACCCGCTCCACGATGGAGATCAGATCCAGTTCGGCACCGACGGCGTTCAACTGACCTTCTACACCGGGCGCGGAGGCGCAGGCGAACCGCGCCGCTAGCTCGCTATGGCGGGGGCCACAGCTCCCGGCTCCGATACCAACGGCCAAAGGCGGACGCAGGGTTTGGTGGTCGTCGCGAGCGGTCGTTTATAATCTCGACCGCGCGGGTGTCGCCAAGTGGTAAGGCAGTAGCTTCCCAAGCTACCACCGTGGGTTCGAATCCCATCACCCGCTCCAGGTAGCTACCAGCATTCAGCCGCCAGCCATCAGCTAAGGAGTCCGGACGGAGTCAGGTTGGCTCATGAGCTCCCTTCCACCGAGGCGCTCTCCCTCGTTTCGCGCAGGTCTCTAGCCCAGGCAGCGGCGAGACATAGAGTTCTCCTCTGAGCACGGTCACTTCCCATCGACCAGCCAACTCCACCTCGAACCGAAGCTGAGAGCTGAAGGCTGATGGCTGATCGCTGACCCCTCCACGAGCCTTCCAGCTCCCAGAACTCCCCTATTAGGTTCATAGGCCGCATTTCCGCGAGCGGTTATGGCTATGCGCCTCCGCCCCGTCAATGCCGCCCTCTAATTCCGGCGCCCGAGCGGCCAAGTCCGGCCTTTCGGCTTCGGTAAGGGCGTGGGCCTACGGGCGCTGGGCCTATCCAGAGAATCCTACCTCCCCTGCCACCAATGGGCGCCCTGGCCCGGAAGTTGGCACTTGCCGGCCTTCCTTGGGGTCTGTAAACCACCTGTAAAGTCGCCGTTGAGAGCCCAGTTGGTATAATTTGGTTGCACTTGGAAGGCTCCGGACCCTGGAGAGGTACGGGCTATGCCCAGGATTCTCTGCGTAGAAGACAATCCAGAGAACCGGACCCTTCTCCGCCGAATTCTCGCGGCGGAAGGGTACAGCGTTGCCGAGGCCTCGAATGCCTTCGAGGCGCTGGAAATTGCGCTGGTCCAGCCTCCCGATCTGATCTTGCTCGACGTTAACATGCCCCACGTCGATGGACTGACGCTCGCCGCCCGGCTCAAGTCGTACCCGGCTCTGGTCCACGTCCCGGTGGTCGCTATCACCGCCAACGTCATGCGCGGCGACCGCGAGCGCAGCCTGGCGGCCGGCTGCGACGGATACATTCAGAAGCCGATCGACGTCGACACACTCCCGACGCAGGTCGCACGATTCTTGCATCCCATGGCCGTGCCCATGCCGGAGGCTGGTACATGACCATCGCCGTCCAGGACGTCACCGTCCTGATCGTCGAAGACAACGTCTCGAACTTCGTGCTGATGGCCCGCATGCTGGGCTTTCTGGGCGTGACCTGTGAATGGAAGACTTCGGGCTTCGAGGTCGTCGAGTATGCCGACACGCTCCAGCGGGTCGACTTGATTCTGATGGATATCCGCCTCCCCTATGAAGACGGATACCAGGCGCTGCGCAAGCTGCGGGCTTCGGAACGGCTGCGCGCCGTGCCGGTCGTGGCGGTGACGGCCTACGCCAGCGAAGACCAAATGAACCGGGCCCGCGCCGCCGGCTTTGACGGGTTCATCGGCAAGCCGTTGGACCCGGATCGGTTCCCCGACCAGGTTCGACGCCTCCTGGAAGGTGAACCGGTGTGGGAGGTCGAGTAGGAATGACCGCCACCTCCGCCCAAGCGGTTCCCCGATCCGCCCCGCCCCGCGGCCGACTGGGCACGAGGCTGGCCGTCGTTCTGGTGCCACTTGTGATCCTGCCGCTCATCTTCCTGGGGGCCGCGGCCTACCTGCGATCGCAGGAACTGCTTCGGCAGCAGGTGGTGTCCCGTCTCACCAGCGCCACCGTCGCCGACAGCCGGGTGTTCCAGGCCTGGATCCTGGAGCGCGAGGACCGTCTCAACCTGGCTGTGCAATCGGCCGCCATCCGCCAGGCGCTCGCTGCCATGATGTCCGGCGGACCGGACGCCCTGCTCCTCTCCGGCCTGGCGCCGCTCAGCGCGGGCGAACAGGCTTTGTTTAGCGAAATCCTGGTCGTGGAAGCCCCGGACGCAACTGTCGTGACCGCCACCGATCGGGGAAAAGAGGGCGCCGTCCTGACCGCCCTCCAGAATGGCACGCTTCCGCCGGACTCCGTCGGCACCGTTGCCAGCTATGACGACCCTCTCCTCAGTCCCGGAGGCTTCGCCCTGGTGACCTCCGTGCCGGTCCGAACGGCCGAAGGCGCCGTCGAGGCCTACCTTGTCGGCATCAGTCGGGACCAGCGGGTCATGGCCCTCCTTCGCCGGATGCAAGGCTTCTGGCCCAAGCAAGGGGCGTTCGAGGAAGATGCCGGCCAAGCCTACATCCTCATGTCGCCGGACAAGATCGTCCATCTGCCGGAATATCTCTTCGCCACCGCGCCCGAAGTCCTGCTCGGCCAGACGCACCCGGTTTTCGAGCTGGCCCGGCAATCGGACGCCGGAGACGCTGAATTCGACGCCGTGAGCGGAGAGGCGGTGGTGGCCACCTACGAGTGGATTGCCGATCAGAACGTCGGCATCGTCTTGGAAATTCCCCAGGCTGAGGTCTTCAGCGGGCTGGGCAGCCTGGCCCCCTTCACCGTCGGCCTGATCGTCTTCGCCGCCATGCTGTGCTTCGTGATCGTCCTGATCACCACCGACCGCTTGCTGCGGCCCCTGGGCCAATTGACGGAGTTCGCCGATCGCATCTCGCGCGGCGAGTGGGACCACCGCGTGCAGGAGACGCGCAACGACGAGATCGGCGCGCTGGCCTCCTCCTTCAACCGCATGGCCGGCGACCTGAGCGGGCTGTATGGATCGCTCGAGGCACGCGTGGAGGAACGCACCCGCCAGGTGCGAACGGCGGCCGAGGTCGCCCGCGCCGTGACCTCCACCCCCAACCTGGACGACCTGCTGCGACGAGCCGTCGAGCTGATCCGCGACCGTTTCGGCTACTACCACGTCACGATCTTCCTACTCGACGAAGCCGGCGAGCGCGCCGTCGTGCGCGAGTCGACGGGCGAGGTCGGCCAGCTCTTGAAGGCACGCGGGCACAACCTGGCGGTCGGATCGCCGTCCGTCATCGGCTGGGTGACGGCCAACAACCAGGGACGGATCGCCACCGACGTCGGCAAGGACCCCATCCATTTGAAGAACGAGCTGCTGCCCGAGACGCGCTCCGAGGCGGCCGTGCCGCTCCAAGTCACCGGACGCGTGCTGGGCGCCCTCGACGTGCAGAGCAAGGAAGCCAACGCCTTCTCTCCCGAAGCGCTGGAAGTTCTGCAGGCCCTGGCCGATCAGCTGAGCACGGCCATCCAGAACGCGCGGCTGGCGCAAGACTCGGCCGTCGCCGCCGAGCGGGCGCGCCTCTTGACCGCGGTCACGGGCCAGTTCGTCGGACTGATGGACGTCGAGCGGGTTCTGGAGACGGCGGCGCACACCCTACACCGCGTTCTCGGCCAGGCGGAGATCATCATCACGCTGACACCCGAGGCCGGCGGAATGCAGCAGGGTGGCGATGGCCGCGGCTGACCTGCGCCGGATCCGCCAGGGAGAAGCGCCGTGAACCGCCTGCGCGCCTGGTACGAGCGGGCCTACCCCGGCGCCGGCGGCGGCGGTCCCGAATCCTCCAGCGCGTGGCGCGAGCCTCTGCTCAACGGCGCGCTCCTGGCCGGTGCCCTGCTCGGCTTGCCAGCCGCCGTGCTCGGTTCGCTGGCCGTCCTGCCCCAGGGCAATCTTTCCCGGGTCGTCCTGTTCGGCATCTGCTTTGCCGTCATCGTCCTCCTGGCCCTCGCCCGACGCCTCCCCTCCCGGCTACGCGCCGGGGCGCTCCTGACCGTCGTATTCATTCTGGCCGTGGACGCCTTGATCGCCACTGGTCTCCCCGGGAGCGGACGCCTGCTTCTGATGGCATTCTGCGCTCTGGGTGTCCTGCTGTTCGGCATAAGTGGCGGCCTTGCCACTCTCCTGTTGAGCCTGGCCGCCACGGCCCTGGTCGCCTTCGGTTTCACCAGCGGCGTGATTCCCTTCTCTCCAACCCTCATGCCCTCGACGCAGGCGGACTCGTGGCTGTCGTCTTCCGGGGTCTTCCTGCTGGTCACTTTCCTGGTGGCGGTTCCCGTCGCGCTGCTAGAGAGCGGCCTGTTGTACGCCTTCCGCCGCGCCGGCGACCTGGCCGCCGAGTCCGAGGCGGGGCGCGCCAACCTGGAGCGGATCGTTGCCGAGCGGGCGCGCGGGGCCGAGCGTCGCACCCTGCAGCTGCAGACGACGGCCGAGATCGCCCGCATCGCCGTGCAGAGCACCGACCCGGCGCCTCTGATGATCCAAGCCACCGACCTCATTCGCGAGCGGTTCGGCTTCTATCACGCCTCCGTGTTCACCCTGGATGAGACGGGCTCGTGGGCCGTCTTGCGCGCCAGCACGGGCGAGGCTGGGCGCAGCCTGCTCTCGCGCAACCACCGCCTGCCCGTCGGTTCGGCCAGTCTGGTCGGATGGGTCACGGGCAACCGGCTGCCGCGGGTCAGCAACGACGTGGCGCAAGACCCGTTCCACTTCAAGAACCCGCTGCTGCCCGATACTCGCGCCGAGATGACGCTGCCGATGATCGTCGGCGGACGGTTGATCGGCGTGCTCGACGTCCAGAGCGCGGAGAAGGATGCCTTCGCCGAGGACGACGTGCGCTCCCTGGAGGCGATCGCCAGCGAACTGGCCATCGCCATCGACAACGCCCGCCTGGTGCGGGAGACGGAAGACGAACTGCAACGCGCCGAAGGTCTCTACCGCGGCCGCGCCCGCGAATCGTGGGCGCGCTTCGCGCGCGCCGGCGTCCCGACCATGCTGCGCGTCGGCGCTGAAGGGGGCGAGTTCGGCGAGGCCAGCCTGACCATCGCCCAGCAGGCCTTCGAGACGGCCGCCACGGCGCAATCCGAGGACGGGCGCGAGGTCGCTGTCCCGGTCCTCGTGCGCGGCGAGGCGATCGCCACGATCACCGCCCGCCGACCGATCGAAGGCGAGGTCTGGGCCAGGGAAGACGTTGAGCTGATCCAGGCGGCCGCGGCCCAGGTCGGGCTGGCGCTGGAAAGCGCCCGCCAGTACACCGAGGAACAGCGCCGCGTCGCCGAGCTGGAAGTCGTCAACCGCGTCGCCCAGGCCGTCTCACAGCTGCTCCGCCTCGACTCGCTCTTCCGCGTCGTCCATTCCCAGATCTCCCAGGTTCTGCCGCAAGCCGACCTGGCTATCGGCCTGTACGACCCGGCGACCGATCAAGTGGCCTACCCCCTCTGGGCCGAAGACAACGAAGTGACGGAACGCGGGCAGGCTCCGCTGGGGAACGACATGGCGGCCTACGTCCTGCGCACCCGCCAGCCCCTGACGCTGACCAAGGACCTAGCGGGCCAGGCGGCGATCTTCGGCATCGACCTTCCCGATCAACCGCCGCTGTCGTGGATGGGCGCCCCGCTGCTGGCCGGCGAAAGCCTGCTCGGCATCATCACCGTCCAGGATCGCCGCCTAGAAGGACGCTTCACGGAAGACGACTCGGCCCTGCTGGCGACGATCGCCAGCCAGGTGGCCACCGCCATTCAGAACAACCGCCTGCTGGAGGAGACCCAGCGCACGGCGCGGCGCGAGCGGCTGATCCACGAGATCACCAGCAAGCTGCGGCGGGCCCCCGACATCCGCAGCATTCTTGATACGACTGCCCGCGAAGTCGGAAGGGCGCTCAATGCCTCGCGGGCCTCCGTCCGGCTAGGTGAGGGGCGTCAGACTGAGGGACCGGCCCTCAGGCAAGCCCAGCCGCCGGACTCGCCGGCCACCGAAAGGCCCGAGCCATGACCACCGCCCCCGCCCCTCCCCGCCGCGCCATGAGCATCAGCACCCGCCTGACGCTGATCATCCTTCCCCTGGTGATCATCCCGCTGCTCGTCATGGGCCTGGCGGCCTACCTGCGTGCCCAGCAGCTGATCCGGGCGGCCGCCACCGCCCAGCTCTCGAGCGCCGTCACCGCCGAATACAAGGTGTTGCAGGATTGGACCCGCGCCCGCGAGGATCGCATTGCCCTGACCTCGCAGTCGGAGGCCATCCAGGCTCCCGTGGCGACTCTCCTGTCCGGCTCGGCCTCGGCCGCGGCGCGCCGCGACCTGATTGCCGCCGTCGAAGAGTCCGTCGCCCCCGGGGGCCAGGAACTCTTCAGCGGAGTGATGGTCGTTCGCGCCTCCGATCACCGGATCATAGCCGCCTCCGACCCCCGCCTGGAAGGCGCAGCGCTGACCGCCATCGGGCAGGGGGCCATTCCTATCGATCGGCTGGCGACGACCCCGCTCTACAACGCGCCTCTCATCTCGCCCAACGACTTCTCCATCGTGACCTCGATTCCCATGCGTTCCCGCGGCGGCGAGGTCGACTCGTACTTGATCGGCGTCAACCGCGGCCTGCGCCTGGCCAGTCTGATGGAGCAGATGCAGATCCTGTGGGAGGAACGCGGCGGCTATCGCGTCGAACTGGGGCAGACTTTCCTGGCGGTGGCGCCGGACGTCATCGTCTCCTATCCGCGCTACGCCACCGCACCTGAGGCAACCAGCGGCGGCCACCCGGTCTTCGGCTTGGCCCAGGAAACGGTGTCCGGCTTCGCCGAGTACTCCAGCTTCAACGACGTGCCGGTGGTGGGCGCCTACGAGTGGTCGGACGAGCAGCAAATGGGCGTTGTGCTCGAGTTGGCGCAGGGCGAGGTTTATGCCGGCCTGAGCACCCTGACCCCGTTCTTCATCGTCCTGCTGGGCGCGGCGATCCTGGCGGTCGTATTGCTCGTACCGCTGGCCACACGCCAATCGTTGCGACCGTTGACGACGTTGGCCCGGGTCGTCGAGCGCATCGCCCTCGGTCAGTTCGAACAGCGGGTGCCGATCGAGCGCCATGATGAGGTCGGCCGGCTGGCCGAGTCGTTCAATTTCATGGCCGCCGAACTGTCGTCGATGTACCGCTCCCTGGAGGAGCGCGTCGCCGAGCGGACGCACCAGATCCAGACAGCTTCCGAGGTCGCCCGCGAGGCGGCCTTCATTCGCGACGTCGACGCCCTGCTCGACCAGGTCGTTCACCTGATCTCCGACCGGTTCGACTTCTATCACGCCGGCATTTTCCTGACGGAGGGGGACCACGCCGTCCTGCGGGCGGCCTCCTCCGAGGGCGGTCGGCGCATGCTCGACCGCGGTCACCGCTTGGCGGTCGGCAAGGTCGGTCTCGTCGGTTACGTCACCGGCGCCGGCAAACCGCGCATCGCCCTCGACGTCGGCGCCGACGCCGTCCACTTCGCCAACCCGGACCTGCCGCACACCCGCTCCGAGCTCGCCCTACCGCTGCGCCTCGGCGAGCGCGTCATCGGCGCCCTGGACGTGCAAAGCACCGAGCCGAACGCCTTCGACGAGGCCGACGCCGTGGTCCTGCAGACGATGGCCGACCAGCTGGCGACGGCCCTCGAGAACGCGCGCCTGCTCGAGAGCCTGACGCGGCAGTCGGCCGACCGCCAGCGCGTGATCGAGCTCTACGCCCGACTGGCCCAGCAACCTTCCTATGATCGGTTGCTGTCTCAGCTGACTGGCGACGTCTGCCATGCCCTGGGCTTCAACCGCGCGCTGTTGGGGATGCTCGAAGGGGACGAAATCGTTATTCGCAGCGCCGCCGACGAGCATGACCCGGACCCGCCGGAACTGGGCATGGTCGTGCCGATGAACCAGGGCCTCCTGGGCCGGGCGATCGCCGAGGGCGAATTCGTCCAGGCCCACGAGACCGAGCTGGGCGGCGATCAGGTCACCATCGCCGTACCCCTTAACAGCGCCGGCCGGGTGATCGGAGCGCTGGCGGTGACGCGCCGCGGAGTCTCCCAGGCGACCCCCGAAGACCTGGAGCTGCTGCGCCTACTGGCCGGCCCCCTCGCCGCCGCCCTCGAGAACACACGCCTGGTCGAAGAGTCGCACCGCAGCCTGCGCGAGATCGACAGCCTGTACCGGCAGCAGTCGGCCTCGGCCTGGCAGCAGATTCTGCATTCGCGCCAGCCCGCCAGCGGCGAAGGGACCTACCAGCCGGGCGCGGCGCCCTCCGGAGACGAAAGCGAGATCGTCGCCCCGATCGAGGTGCGCGGCGAGGTCATCGGCGCCCTCGACATTCAGGGCCGCGCCGGCACCGAACTCGACCGGGAGGACGAGATCATCCTCAAAGCGGTCGCCGAAGAACTGGCCAGCGCCCTCGAGCAGGCGCGCCTGATGGAGGAGATCCGCCGACGCGCCGCCCAGTTGCAGGCCGCCGCCGAGATTTCGCGTGAGACGACCAGCCAGCTCGACAGTGCCACGCTCCTCACGCGAGCGGTGAATCTGCTGCACGACCGCTTCGGCTACGACCAGGTGGCGGTCTACCAGCTCGATTGGCAGACCTCGACGGCCGTCGTCCAGGCCGCCGCCGGAACGGGCGCCGAAGCGCTGCTGGCGAATGAGCACAAGGTCCCCGTCGGGTCGGAGACGGTCATCGGCTACGTCACGCAGGGCGGCAATTCCTACGCCGCCAGCGACGACGCCGAGGATCCGTATTTCCACGTGACCCCCTACCTGCCGACGGCGCGGGCCGAGCTCGGCCTGCCGCTGATGATCGGCGATCAGGTCTTCGGCGCCATCATCATTCGCCACAGCCAGCCCAACGCCTTCGGCCGCGACGACATCACCGTGCTGGAAGTCCTGGCGGATCAGATCGCCGTCGGCGTACAGAACGCGCGGCTGTTCGAGGCCACCCTGCGGCGCGCCCAGCGCGAGCAGGCGGTGATCGAGATCACCGGCAAGATCCGCACCAGCGGGAGCATCGACGGCATCCTGCGCACGGCCGTGCGCGAGATGCGCCAGGCGATGGGCGCCCGCCAGGCGCAGATCTGGCTCAACGCACCGGCCCCGTCCGACTCCGACGGCAACGGTGACCACGGCAAGGGCGGGGGCAGCTCATGACCATGGTTTTCGCCATCGCCAACGAGAAGGGCGGCGTCGGGAAGACGACGACGGCGCTGTCGCTTGGGGCGGCGCTGGCCGAACTTCAGCCGCGAGTCCTGCTGGTCGATCTCGACCCGCAGGCCAACCTGACTCTCGGTGTCGGCCTGCGCCCCGGTCAGGCCCAGGCCTCGATGGCCGACGTCCTCCTGGGCGACGCCGAGTTGGCGGACATCGTGCTCCCGTCGCAGGTCGCCGGCCTGTCGATCGCGCCGGCTTCGGACGAGCTGCTCCAGGCGGAGCGCTTCCTCCCGATCCGGCAGGACTTCGAGCTAATCCTGCGCGACGCGCTTAGCGCCACCCCCGGTTACGACAGCGTCATCCTCGATTGTCCGCCGGCCCTCGGGCCCCTCACCCGCAGCGCGCTCGGCGCGGCCGACCTGCTGGTCATCCCGACCCAGTGCGAGTTCTTCTCGGCCTTCGCTCTGCGCCAGGTCATTAACCTGGTGCGCTCGGTGCGCGAGCGGGTCAACCCGGCCCTGCGCTACCGCCTGCTCCTGACAATGGTCGATCTGCGCACCACGATGCACCGCTCCCTGGCGGAGGAGATCCGCCTGGCTTTCGGTTCCGCCGTCTTTCGCAGCGCCATCGAAGTCGATGCGCGACTGCGCGAGAGCCCGGCTTTCGGCAGGCCGATCACCGAGTACGCTCCGGCCAGCCGCGGCGCGCGGCAGTACCGTGAACTGGCGCTGGAATTGAGAGAACATGTCCAAGCGACCTTCGCCGAAGTTGCATAATCGCCTCGAGGGCCTGCTCGCCGCCGTCCCGGAAGGCGATCCGGAGAATGGCTCGAACCGCGGCGGGCCTCGGGCGCCCTTCGCCTCCGGCGTGCCGGGAGGCTGGCTGTGGGAAGCCGACCTGCAGGGCCGCTACACCTGGTGCAGCCCGGAGGTCGAGCGCTTCCTGGGTACGCGCGCCGCCGATCTACTCGGGCACGATGTCGCGGGGGTCGGTCTAAGCGAAGAATCGGCGGCGATGGTCCGCCCCATGATGACCAGCGGCCGCGCCGTCGACGGCGTGCGCCTAGAAGCGCGCGGCAGTGACGGAAGCGAAATCCAGCTGCTGTTCAGCGCCCAACTGCGGCCCGGCCTCAACGGCAAGCCGGCCGGCTATCGGGGCGCCGTTCAGGTTCTGAGTATCTTGCCCGGCGGGCGTCCGGAAACAGCGGCGGCCGAAGCCCCCGCCTCCACCTCCGAGGATTTCGTCGCGGTGTCGGCGGATAAGGCCCCTGCGCCGGAACGGGCCGCGCCCCCAGTCGAACCTCCGATCGCCGCGGAGCCAGAAGAGGTCAGGCCGGCGAAGCCGGCACGTGCAAAAGCCGCCGCGGCCGAACTCCCCGCGCAGGCGATCGAGGTCGCCCCGGAGTCGCCGCCGTTGGAGGCGGCCCGATTGCCGGCGACGCCTGGGCCAGCCGAGCCCGAGCCCGCCGCCGAGCGCCGCGTGCTGGACCGCCCCACCCGTCCGATGGTGCGGCCGCAGCCTCTGCGCCGCCCGACCGGCCTGCTCGCCTCACAACTCGCCATCACGGCCGCCGTCTCCGCCGAAGAGGTCCGGCCGATGGAGTCGCCCCCCCTCCTGCCCGCCTGGGGGCCGACGACGGCCTACCTGGATACAGCCGCCGGGATCCAGCCGATCTCGGCCGAATCCGGCCAGTTGGTCAGCGAACCGCGCATCGACGGCAGCCGCCTGCTCGTCCCGATTAAGGTCAAGGACGAAGTGCTGGGCGTGCTCGCCTTCGATGAGAACGAGCACGGCCGATCCTGGAACAACGACGACATCACGATGGCGATGGGCGTCAGCGAGCAGCTGGCCGTGGCGCTGCAGGACGCCCGCTCGGTGCAATTGACCGAGCAGGCGCTGGAGGAGATGCGCGAAGCCGACCGCCTCAAGACCCAGTTCCTGGCCAACATGAGCCACGAGCTGCGCACCCCGCTCAATTCCATCATCGGTTTCTCGCGGGTGATCCTGAAGGGCATCGATGGCCCGGTCAATGAGACTCAGGAGCAGGACCTGACCGCCATCCACCATGCCGGCCTGCATCTGCTCGGGCTGATCAACGACATCCTCGACCTGTCAAAGATCGAGGCCGGCAAGATGGAGCTGACCTTCGGCGACGCCGACCTGAACGAAATCGTGAGCGGCGTGATGTCGACGGCGGCCGGTCTGGTCAAGGACAAGCCCATCGAGTTGATCTCCCACATTCCCGATAGTCTACCGGTCATTCAGGCCGACAGCATCCGGGTGCGGCAGATCCTGCTCAACCTCGTTTCCAACGCCGCCAAGTTCACCGACCAGGGCCAGATCGAGGTGTCGGTCACCCTGGTCGACGATGTCGAACCACCGGAAGTCCTGGTGTCCGTCGCCGACACCGGCCTCGGGATTGCTCCGGCAGATCAGGCCAAACTGTTCGAGCCGTTCTCCCAGGTCGATGCCTCGCCGACGCGCAAGACGGGCGGGACGGGCCTCGGCCTGTCGATCTGCCGGCATCTGGTGGGACTGCATGGCGGGACGATCTGGGTCGAGAGCCAACCCGGCATGGGGAGCGCGTTTTTCTTCACCCTTCCCCTTCATCCTCCGGCCGAGACCGTGTCCGGCGAGCCGGAACCGGCGGCGCCGCTGGTACTCGCCGTCGATGACGATCCGGCGGTGCTGGCGCGCTACCGTGAGCTCTTCCAGGGACTCGGCTTCCGCTTCCATGGGGTGGCCCACACCGACGGACTGGCCGAGTTCGCCGCCGCCACGCCGGCCGACTTGATCGTGATCGACCCCATGCTCCCCGGCTACGGCGGCTGGAACGCCGTCGCCTCTCTGCGCGCCGTTCGGGGCCTGCGCCACGCGCCGATTCTGATGGGCGGGATCAACACCGAGAAGGGCCACGCCTTCCGCATGCACGCCTCCGATCATCGCCTGCGGCCGACCGATCCCGAAGAGCTGCGCGACGCCGTGCATCGGCTCGTCCCCGGGGACCGCCCGATGATCCAGCTGCTGGCCATCGAAGACAACGAGAGCGCCTCCGAAGCCCTGCAGGAGGCGCTGCAGGCCGACGGGCGACTCCAGGTCCGCATGGCGACGAGCAGCACCGAGGCCTACCACGCCACGCGCAGCGAGATCCCGGACGTCGTGGTCTTGAGCTTGATGATGGCCCGCGCCGAGGGATTCCGCGCGCTGGAGATCATGCGCAAGGACAACCGCCTGCGCGCTACGCCCGTCCTGGTCCTGCTCTCCCCCGAGCCGCACCCCGAGGAGCAGCGTCAGATGGGCCTGTACACCGACTACATCCATCGTCAAGGCACAGCCTCCCAGGACGAGTTCCTCGCCGAGTTGCGGATCCTGGCGCGATCCTTGACGCGGCGCTGAGTGTCGCCCCCGGACTCTACCCTCGCGTTCGAAGTCGAATGCCTGGACTGCGGCCGGCGCGGCCCGTATCACCCGCTTCGGCCGGCGTGCCCGGCTTGCGGCAGCCTGTGGTTCGAAGCGCGCTACGACATGAAGGCCGCCCGCCTGGCCTTCCTGGCGCTGGAGCCAGCGGCGCGGCATGACCTGTGGCGCTACGCCGCGCTGCTTCCACTGGCGGAAATCCCGCCCGGCGTCCCGATGGGCGAAGGGGGGTCCCCCCTCCTCCAGGCCGACAACCTCGGTTTGCTGCTCGGCCTGCCTCATCTGTTCATCAAGGACGAAAGGCGCGGACCCACGGCGTCCTTCAAGGACCGCCAGGCGGCTTTGACCACCGCCGTGCTGCGCCAGGCGGGCGTCCGGGAAGCGGTCGTCGCTTCTACGGGGAACGTGGCGCTGGCCTACTCCGCCTACTGTGCCCGCCTTGGAATTAAGCTGTGGGCCTTCCTCACCAGTCGTGTTCCGGCGGCCAAGATGCATGAGGTGGCGCTCTACGGCACGCAGGTCGTCAAAGTGACCTCGACCTATGATCATGCCAAGGAGCTGGCGGCCGAGTTCGCCGCCCGCCGCGGTTACTACTTCGACCGCTCCACCGCCAGTGTGGCCTCGGTCGAATCGATGAAGACGATCGCCTTCGAGATCGCCCAACAACTCGGCAGCCGTGACGGTGAGTCCGCCTGGCGCGCTCCCGATTGGTACGTACAGGCGGTGAGCGGCGGTCTGGGGCCCTACGGCGTGTTGAAAGGTTTCCGCGAGCTGCAAACGATGGGCCTGATCGACAAGATCCCGCGCATCGCCGTCATCCAGGCCGAGGGCTGCGCGCCGATGGTCCGGGCCTGGAAGGCCGAGGCCGACGTCGCCGAGCCGGTCCAGCCGACCACGCGCATCTACACGCTTAGCACAGGGAACCCCGGCCGCGGCTACAGCCTCCTGCGCCGGCGGATGCTGGAGGCCTCGGGGGGCGCCTTCGAGAGCGTCGGTGACGACGAAGCGATCCAGGCCATGCACCTGCTGGCCAAGATGGAAGGGCTCTCGGCCGAGCCGGCCGCCGGCGTGGCGTTCGCCGGCCTGATCCAGCTGGCCCGCCAGGGGGTCATCGAACCAGATCAGACGGTGGTCGTCAATCTCTCGGGGCACTCGATGCCCGTCGAAGAGGAAGCGCTCGGCGAAGGCTGGTACCGCGATCTGAGCACCGAGGCGCCACGGGCGGAGGTCCCCGAGGACGGACTGCTGGCGGCGCTGGCACAGCTCGACCAGCGTGTCACCCGCGAAGTGCTGATCGTCGACGACCACCCCGAGGCGCGGCGCCTGCTGCGCCGAATCCTCAACGCGCACGGGGAATACGAGATCCGGGAAGCCGCCTCGGGGCGCGAGGCCTTGACCCTGGCCGAGGAACGGCCGCCGGACTTGATGATCCTCGACCTGATGATGCCGGGCATGGACGGTTTCGCCGTCCTCGACGCCTTCCAACGGCAGGCTTCGACCGCCGCCGTTCCCGTGGTCGTTGTCACCGCCAAGGAGCTGACGCCCGCCGAAGAACGCCGCCTGCAGGGGCGCATCCGCCGGCTGATGACCAAAGGCGAGTTCGTGAGCGAGGATCTCCTCGGGGAGATCGACAAGGCACTGGAGTAAACGTGACCGGCCAGGCGTCCGCGCTCACGCGCCGCCGGCGCGGTCTGTCTCTCGCCGGGTTGTCGGCGCTCCTGATGGGATCGACTCCCGTGCTGGGGAAGATCGCCCTCGAGGCCGGCCTCCCGCCGCTGGCCGTGGTGACTTTCCGCACGGCGGCCGCCACCCTTCTCCTGTTGGTCGCCCTGCTCCCTCGGCGAAGGGCGCTGGCCATTTTCCCGCTGGGATTGGTGGGATGCCTCCTGGCCGGCCTGCTGAATGGAATCGGTTCGTTGTTCTTCTACGCCGGGCTGGCGCGCGTCGATGCCGGCGTCGGGCAGATGCTCTTCGGCCTCTATCCAATGTGGGTGGCGTTGCTGCTCTTCCTCGACGGCCAGCGGCCGTCGCGCCTGTCGTTAGCCGCCCTGGCGTTCAGCCTGCCCGCCATCTTCTTGATCACCAGCGCCCGGTGGCAGCAGGTGGACCCCATCGGCGCCGGGTTTATGCTGCTGGCGGGCGTCCTTTTCGGGTTGCACATCCCCATCAACGAGCGCGTGCTGTATGAGGTGCCCGCCCCAACGGTGGCCTTCTATACGCTCGTGGCGATGACACTAGTTGTGGGCCCAGCCTTCCTGATCTTCCCGGGGCGGCCACTGACTATGACGACGGCGGCCTTGCTCCCTCTGTTGGGCCTGACAGTCGTGACGTTCATTTCCCGCGTGGCGCTGTTCTCCGGTGTGAAGTTCATCGGAGGCCTGCAATCGTCGCTGCTGGGCCTGGCCGAGGTCCTCGTCGCGCTCGCCCTGGCCTCCACCGTCTTGGGCGAGACGCTGACTTCGGCCCAGCAGCTGGGCGGCGTGCTGTTGGGGACGGCGCTTGTCATGTCGGGTATCGACCGATCTCCGCGCAGGCGGGCGCAAGGCAAGGGGTGGCTGTACTGGCTGCGACCGCCTGTCGCCTCCTCCGGCCCGAACTTTCCCGATCGGGGAGGTACGCCCGAACGCGAGACGGCACCGGCAGAGGACAAGTCCCTGACCGAGGCCGGCTAGGCCGACGCCGATGCGGGGGCTTTCCGTTGACTGCCTGCCTTGCATGTGACGCGAGGCGGCCTAGTCAGCCCCAACCCAAATACCTCACGACCAGCACACACGGGAATTCTCCACCTGCGCCTCAGGTCACCGTACGCCGTCTGGCATTCGCGCAGCGTCCAGCCCGAGTCGCAGGCCGCCGATGCTAGGAGGTCCGACCCCGGTCGCCTGCAGATCCCAGCGCACGCCTTGTCCCTGGGCGCCCGATCCCACGCGGGCGCCGCCGCAGGCGCCGGGTAGTGCTGCAGCGCCCCTGGCTGATCAGCGGTCTCCGCTGTCGGCGTGGATTTCCTCGATTGCGCTCGGCGTGCGGCGCGCGGGCAAGGAGATGAAGCCGAACCTCGCACACCCTTACCAAACTGACCCAATCACATCAAACCGGAACCGCCGAAACGGATGGTCGGTGAGGTGCAGCCATGCAGGGCTCGTGTGTGACCGGGAAATACAGTGCGCCGCTGCGGGGCCAACCCGGGCAATCGAAAAAGGAATCATTGAACCTGGGGGATTACTGCGCGATAATCGCGGTCCATATTCGACTCCGAAGGAGGGCGATTCCCTTCTCGGGTCGGAAGTCCAGGTAAGGAGATGCGAAGTTGAAAGTCATTGTCAGTGCCTGGCTCATCCTTCTCTTCGGCATGTCACTCGGCCAGCCGGCCAAGGAAGAGCCTGATCATCAGTCAGGTGCGAGTCTGCAGGAGGCGAGCGACCCTGTGCTCGTCGGCGCCGGGGACATCGCCAGTTGCGGCGGAACGCGGGACGATGCGACAGCGCAGCTCCTGGACGGCATCGCCGGAACCGTTGTCACCATGGGCGACAATGTCTATTCGGACGGGACGGCGACGGAGTTCACCAACTGCTACGACCCAAGCTGGGG
>CAYUWF010000024.1:0-26479 GCA_964448245.1 uncultured Anaerolineaceae bacterium
ATGGTAGAGGTAGGGAGAGACGTGCAGGAAGTCCTGTTGGCTGGCCTCCGTGAGGTGCTGAGCGAGCAAGGTCGCGTCCGACCAAGGTGTGACGGCGTACAGCTCGATGCGATTGCAGGTGGACACGACCGCCAGTTCTCTCAGATGCTCGCCGGAGGCGGTTCGCTGACAGCCGCACCGGGCCAGGAGGGCGTTCTGTTGGTCACGATCAAAGAAGAGAGCCTCCCGAATCGATCGAGGCGCGAAGTGATGGCTGGTTCCGAGGCAATGGAGGTGCATGATGGGCTCAGAATCGGGGGCGGCGGGAGGCGCCCCCGGGCGAGTAGGATGACACGATGGCAAGTTCGACGGCGTTGAACACCGTGCACATGCGGCGAAAGATCGGCAGACTCGACTCGGAGGTCAGGTTCACGAGGTCCGGCAGCTGGAGGGTGGTCTGGAGCATGGTGTCGCGGAAGAAGAAGAGGATTGGTAAGGCCTGCGACAAAGAGAGGCCATGCGAGCGGAAACTCTCCGCATACTGAACCCCTACTCGTTCGGCTGACTTGAGAAGGACGGTGTCGCCATCGGGCGCCTTGAGGTACGAGAGGGAGATCCTCATGAGCTTCTGGCCGAGCACGCGATGGTGCTCGCGGGTCGCCTCGTCAAAAGCATCGATCCATGTCGGATGGGCGTTGGAAAGGTGGAGGTCTCTCCGAGTTGCTTCCACGGCGCGGTCGACCCAGACCTGTTCGAGACCCCCGATCGCCCGGAGCCTCTTCCGCCGGGCGTTGAAGGCCTCGATATCCGCCCGCGCGAAGCGTCGGTGGCCGCCTGGGGTAAGCGCCACGGGGATACCGCCCGCATCCGCCCAGCGGCGCAGCGTTGTGGGATGGACCCCGAGGAGCTCGGCCGCGAGCCGGAGGGGCGCGGGATCGCGGTTGGATGTCGAACGGCTGGAGATAGCAGTGGTCATAGGCACAGAATCTATGCAAAACTATGCACTTGCTCTCGGGGTTACAAGAGGAGTTTAGGCCGTCTAGATTAGCGTGAGCCTAAGGCATGGTGAGAAACTGATGAATTGTCGGTCGAACCCGATGTCGTCGAGAGAAGAGCGTGGCGTCTGCGGGGTTCAACCTGGGACGCGAGCCGGTGTAGAGGGCATGACTCCTTGGCAGCCCGGCAGAAGGATTGCCCGTTGACGCTACCTAGCTGGCCTTGACAAGACGTAGGCGGGCAGGCCGCGGCGGGCGCCGGACTTGGTGGAGCGGAACTTCGCCGTGGCCGGGCCGAACCGGCTGTGGGTGGCGGACATCACGTACATCGCGAACCTGGACCGGGTTGTTGTATCTCGCCGTCGTCGTCGACGCCTGGAGCCGACGGGTGGTGGGCTGAACAGGAGGTGGAATTCCCTGGTGCGCAAGCCGCTTCCCGTCTTGCCGGTCAGCCGATGCCTGCGACACGCGAACTGGCACACTCGCCTGGGCGTCTCCCGAGGATCAACCTCCAGGGCTGGGCCAGGGAGAAAGTCCTAGGGAGGCCGGATCCCGTCCTTGGAAGTTGCCCGGCAATTCCCGCGATTACCTCAGGAGGCGACCCGTCAGCAGTGACTCATACCGCAAAAGCAGATCGGCATCGCCTACCTGCCCGACGGATCTTGTGGAAATGTAGGAATACGGCTGAGCACTGACCCTTGTGTGTTTCCGTAGGGGACGCCGACATGACAAGAGAGGCGAGGCGACGGCCGATGCCAGCATCACGCCGACGCACCCCGACGGAAGGTGGGAGGGAAACTCGACAGTGATTTCCTAAGCATCGGGCTGAAGCTCTTGGGCTGGTGCTGATGTCGTTCGAAGATGATGGGGAGGTCGGCAGGGGGGCGCTACGTCTTCGTCCGACCCCATCGGTTCTAGCCTGGTCCGGCCTTGGTCGGCGGGCCCAGACGAACCAGGACCCGGTGCTTGATCAGGTCCCGCTCCAACGGGATCACGCCGTCCTCCAGCCGCTGCCCGTCCATCTCCACCGATAAGACTCCGCGCTCACAGCCGTCCGGGTTCTCCACATGAATCTCGTAGAGCGCCTCCCCGTGCCGATAGGTGAGACGAAAGCCAGCCCACCAGGCGGGAATGACCGGGTCGATCTGCAGGGCCTCACCGCGCACTTTCAACCCGAGGACCTCTTCCACCCACGCCCGGTAGATCCAGGCCGCCGAGCCGGTGTACCACGACCAACCTCCTTGGCCCATCCACCCCGGGGCGCGATACACGTCCGCGGCGACAACGTAGGGCTCGACGCCGTAGCGCCAGACGCTCTCCGCCTGACGCGCCCGCTCGATGGGATTGAGAATCCGCAGTACCTCGCCCGCCCGCGTTCCTTCCCCGCGGCGGGCCAGCGCCATCGCCAGCCAGGCTGCGGCGTGCGCATACTGGCCGCCATTCTCTCGCACGCCCGGCGGGTAGCCCTGGATGTAGCCTGGCGATGGATTCGATCGGTCGAAAGGCGGGTCCAGGAGCAGCACCAGGCCTTCGTCCTCCTTGACCAGATGTCGCCAGGCCGAGTCGAGCGCCAGCCTGGCGCGTTCGACGTCCGCCGGGCCGCCCAGCCAGGCCCAGGACTGGGCCAAGGAGTCGATCCGGGCCTCCGGATTGGCGGAAGAGCCCAAGCGGGTACCGTCGTCGAAGGTCGCCCGGAGATACCACTGCCCATCCCAGGCCACCCGGTCGATCTGCGCAAGCAGCGCATGTCTTTTCTGCCGATAGGAGAGTGCGGCTTCCGCTTGATCCAGCCCATCCGACAACTCGGCCATGCCGGCGAGCACCTCCGCCAGAAACCATGCCAGCCAAACACTCTCCCCCTTTCCGCCCGTGCCCACCCGGTCCATCCCGTCGTTCCAGTCTCCGGCCCCGATGAGCGGGAGCCCATGCGGCCCGGCGGTCAGCCCGCGCGCCACCGCCCGTTGGCAATGTTCGAACAAGGGGACGCGCTCGAGGCCGACCTGCGGGGTCTGGAACGAGTCGTGCTGATCCTCCTGCAGGGTGGGGGCATGGAGGAAGGGGACCTGCGCCTCCAGGATGTCCACATCCCCGGTCACCCGGACGTAGTGGGCGACGACGTAGGGAAGCCACAGGGGATCATCCGAGATCCGCGAGCGGATGCCCGCCCCCGTGGGGGGATGCCACCAATGCTGGACGTCCCCTTCGCGGAACTGCCGGCTGGCCGCCAACAGGATGTGTTCTCGCGCCAGGGCCGGCTTCGCATACAGCAGCGCCAGCACGTCCTGCAGTTGATCGCGAAACCCGTAGGCGCCGCCGGATTGATAGAAGGCCGAGCGTCCCCACATCCGGCAGCTGAGGCTCTGGTACAGCAACCAGCGGTTGATGAGGAAATCGGCGGCGCGCTCGGGCGTATGGACCTCGATCGTCCCCAGCAGCTCATCCCACCACGCCTTCGTTTGATCCAAGGCAACCTCGAATGCCAGCCCCTCGCGATAGGTCTGGGTCAGCCATTGGACTTCGTCGATCGTCTCGGCCTGGCCGAGCAGAGCCACGATCTCGGTGGCCTCGCCCGGGCCCAGTTCGACGGTGACCCGCAGCGCGGCGCACGGATCCATCCCCGCGCCCGTCCGACGCGAAAGCTCCGCTCGCTCCATCGCCGCCGGGCTCGCCAGGGACTGATTCCGACCTACGAAGGACGTCCGGTCGCCGGTGTAGGACTCGGGGGCCCGACTGAGGGCGGCGAAGGCGACCCGCATTCCATACTCGGGGTGATACCGATTGCGGGCCAACAAGGCCTGCGTTTCGTCGTCCCAGTCGGTCACGACATGCATCTCGGAGGACTCGCGGCTCTCTCCCAGTGTCCATTCGACGTAGTAGGTCAACGACAGCCGGCGCCGCCGGGCGGAGTCGTTTTTCAAGCGCAGTCTCTGGAGGCGCACCGGCTTCCCCCCACTCGAATCCACCGGAACGAGGACGGTCAACTCCTGCTCGATGGCATGGCTGTTGTGCTCGAAGACGGTGTAGCCGGCCCCATGCCGCGCCCGATAGGCAGTCGCCTCGCGAATCGGCGCGGCGGTCGGGGTCCAGTATTCTCCGGTGTCCTCGTCCCGGATGTAGATCGCCTCGGCCGCAGGGTCGAGGATGGGATCATTCGACCATGCCGTCAGTCGGTTGCGCTGGCTGTTGCCAAACCAGGTGAACCCGGCCCCGGTTTCGCTGACGACGGTTCCGAAGTTCGGGTTGGCGATCACGTTCACCCAGGGCGCCGGCGTGTGCGTCTCGGGACCGAGATAGATGGCGTATTCGCGCCCATCCGAGGTGAATCCACCCAGGCTGTTGAAGTAGGGCAGCTCCATGAAGGGGAGGGGCGCGGAGGGTTCGCGCGGCCCGCGCTTCCTGGCGATGGGCTTCTGGGCTTCGGGCGCCTCTGCCGGCACCCCCAGCTGCTGGGGAAGTGTCCCGCGAGCCGCCACCAGCGCCACGCTGGCCGCGGCCTGGAGCAACGTCTGATCTTCGTCCGGGATCTGGTCGGCGCTGCGCAGGAAGACGCCTCCCGGCTTGTCGACACCGGTGAACCTCGAATGGGTCCGGATCAGGCCCTCGAGCTGTTCGTGCAGGGGTTGGTCGTAACCGCTGGCTTCCTCGTTCAGAATCACAAGATCGGCCATCAGTCCGTGCGCCCTCCAGTAGGCGTGCGCTTGGAGCATCTGACGGACGAGACTGGCGTCACGCGCCTCGCCGATCGTCACCAACACGATCGGAAGGTCGCCGGAGATTCCGTAGGGCCACAAATCGGCCTGACCCTTGCGGTTCTTCTCTTCGGTGCGGTCGGCCGGCGACCGAAGGAAGGCATTCGGGTAGAGGAGATGGGCAGCCAGTTTCTGGAAGCGGCGGGCATCGTCGGGCTGAATGTGAAGCAGCCGCAGCTCGAGCTGGGCGGAGGCCCAGGCGAAATCCATCGCCCGATCGATGGCGGGCGGATCACCGTACGTGTCCATCAACCGCAGAACCTGTTCGCGCGTCTCACCGGCGGCGAGAATCAGGGACACCTGAAGGCGTTCGCCCGGCCCCAGCGTCAGGCTCCGGCGCAGGCTCAGGATAGGGTCAAGCACGTAACCCTGAGTGTTGCTGGGGTACTGGGCAACGCCCACCGGGTCGCTCAGCGACCGGCCGCGGCCGATGAAACGTCGCCGGTCTGTCTCGAAGCGCAGGGCTTCGCCCTGGCCGGAGGGCTCCGTCGTGAGGCGGTGGGCGACGACGATCGGCGGCTCGTCTTCCTTGCGCGGCCGCCGGCAGGCCAGCAGCGCCTGGTGTTCGGGCAGTGCCTCGGTCTGAATGAACAGCTTGTTGAACGCCGGATGTGCCCGGTCGGCGTCGTGGGGCGCCATCGAGAGCTCGTAGTAGCTCGTCAGATCGAGGCGGCGGGTGCGCACGGTCCGGTTGATCAGCGTGACTCGCCGGATCTCGACGTCATCCTCGGGTGAAACGACGATTTCCGTTTCGGTGTGGATGCCGTTGTCGGTCCGCTGAAAGACGGCCCGGTCCAGGGCGAAGTGGGCGGCAAAGCCCTCCACCTTTCCGCCGACGGGATGATAGGTCGTCGACCAGAGGCGCCCCGATTCCTCGTCGCGCAAGTAGATGTAACTCCCCCTGGCGTCCAGCGTGCGATCGGGCCGCCAGCGGGTGATCTCGAAGTCCCCCCACCGGCTGTAGCCGCCGCCGGCATTGGTCACCATCAGGCTGTAGCGGCCGTTGGAGAGCAGCTGGGTCTTCGGGTTGGCGGTATGC
Organism: uncultured Anaerolineaceae bacterium; assembly: GCA_964448245.1. GTDB lineage: Bacteria > Chloroflexota > Anaerolineae > Anaerolineales > E44-bin32 > DATEVL01. The sequence goes on from CAYUWF010000024.1 coordinate 5,763, forward strand.
GGCGTGTCGAACTTGCTGACCGAAGGCGCCACTTCGCCGAGGCTCTCGAGCGACGGCGCCCGTTCGCGGGTCGAGATATGGTGGAGCGGGCGCAGTCGCGGAATACGCTCGTGGAGCAAGGACTCGACGGATTGCACCCGCGGGTCGGCCAGAAACCGGCGCTGAAACGAGTTGCCGTGAAGGAAATTGGCCAACGACAGGAGGCCCATGCCTTGATGGTGGGCCATGTAGGTTCGGACAACCACGCCGCGCTCGCCCTTAGGCAGCGGCCGGCGGCTGAAGTCCATCGCGTCGTAGAAGCCGTGGTCGTTCAGAAGCCCGAGACCGGCCAGTCGCCTCAGGTTCCGCACCGTCCGGCGCGGCGCCAGGCTGAGGGCGAGCAGGCTGGCATAGGGCGCGACGACCACCTCCTCCTCCAGACCGCGCTTCAAGCCAAGCTCGGGGACTCCGAAAGCCTTGTACTGGTAGGTCTTGGCGAGGTCAAGGTCCCCATAGGCGCACTCAGAGATTCCCCACGGCACCTGCCGCCGGGTTCCATAGGCTATGTGAACGGCGACAGCCTCCCTGGCGGCTTTGTCCAGCATGGTGTTCCCGAACGACCGCTGGAAAAGGAGCGGCATCAGGTATTCGAACATCGTCCCGCTCCAACTGAGCAGCACCCTTCGCCGATCGATAACGGAGTAGGGACGGCTCATGGAGAACCAGTGCTCGATCGGGACGCTTCCTCCGGCGATGGCGACGAAGCTTCCCAGGCGGGCCTCGCTCGCCAGCAGATCGTAATAGGCGCTGTCCGGCCGGCCGGCGGAGACGTTGTAGCCGATGGAGAACAACCGTCGATCGGGGTCGTAGAGGAAACGCATGTTGATGGAGTCGGACAGCTGGTCGATGGACTGGATCAGCCGCTGGCCCGTTTCCAGCATTTCGCCGGCCAGCCATTTCGAGGTGTCGAAGACTTCGATCAGGCGGTCCAGCCATTCGAGCAGCGGGCTGGCGGAGGCGGGGGCCTGCGCCCGCATCGACCGCAAGAGGGGAAGGCTGTGGACGCGCCCATGGGCTAGGGCCTCGAGGGAAGGTGCGCCATCGAGATCCCGGCCGATCGCGTCGACGGCTTCGGCCCCCAACGAAGCAAGCTCATCTGAGGTTTTCTCCCCAAGGACCTCGACCCAGGCGAGATAGCGGAGGGAGATCTCCCGCCACGCAGATACCTGACTCTCCATCTCCCTTATCCAGTCGGCCGGGTGGGCTCCCAGGTCCGCGGCGGCGGGCTCTCCGTCGGCCCTGGCGCTCAAGGCAGCTTGCAGGCCTCGGAGCCAACGAAGCCTCTCGGCTGCACGCGCCGGTGGGGCGTCCAGCGCTCGCCGCACTTCGGCCAGGGCGCGATCCGGCGGGCCGGCTTCCCCCACTTCCGCGCTGGATTGGGTCCGTACCTCCCACACGTCCTGCAGCCCGCGGAAGGCCTTCTCATCAAGGACCGGGCTGTGAATCATTTCGTCAACGCCTTGCTTGAGCGACCAAAGCGCCGCAAGCAGATTCCCGCTGTCCACGGCCGAGACGTAACGAGGCTCGAGCGGTGCCAACGTCTGAATGTCGTACCAGTTCAGGAGATGTCCCTCATAGCGTTCCAGCCTGGCGATTGTGCCCAGCGTATTCGTCAGCTTCTCGAGGACCTGGTCCACGGTCAGGTAGCCGAAGTCGTGGGCCGCCAGCGCGCTGAGCAGCCACATTCCAATATTGGTCGGGCTGGTCCGCATCGCCACTTGCTCGTGATGGGAAACCTGGTAGTTGTCCGGAGGAAGCCAGGATGTTTCGTCGGTGACGAAGTCGGAGAAATACCGCCACGTTCGTCGAGCGATCGTCCTCAAGTACCGCCAGTCCCGTTCGAGAAGCCTGGCTTGCACGGGGCGCGACGGCAGCCGAAGGTTCAGGAGCCAGCCCAAGGCTGGAGAGAGAAACCACAGCACGAGCCAGGGTCCAGCCAGGCTGAGGTTCGCCGGGATCCGCTGCCAGACGGCCCAACCTGCCAAGCTACTGAAGAGGCTCGCCAGCGCCATGGACATCAGGAGCCTCGCCAGCCGGCGCGTGGCACCGGCCCCGACCGAGGTCCACTCCAGCAGCCCCCGCTGGGAGACGAAGCGGCGGAACAAGGCCCGGACCATCGCATCCAGTGCCAACGCGGCCTGGTGCGGGAGCAGAGCCGCCTCGACGACCGCCCGCAGCAGGTCATGTTTCACGTTCGAAAAAGAGAAGTTCTTCAGCCCTTGTCGGGTGGTCAGCGGGGTAAGGGGCTGGACCAATGGCTGGAAGAGAAGCTGCACAGCCACCAGGGCTGCCGAAAGCTGCGCCAGCTGCGGGGAAAGCAGCCAGGAGGCGATCAGCAAACCGACATTGGCCGCCGGCACCAGGCTGCGGCGTAGGTTGTCGAAGATCTTCCAGCGGTTGACGCCCGACAGCTGATTGGGCCGATGCCCTCCGCCGTGCGCCGGAACGCGCGGCAAGACCCAATCGGCGATCTGCCAATCGCCGCGAATCCAGCGATGCTCCCGGGCCGTGTAGCTCAAGTAGTCGGGTGGAAACTCATCCTGGAGCTCGATATCACTGGCGAGGCCCACCCGCACGTGGGCCCCTTCGATCAGATCGTGGCTCAACAACCAGTTTTCGGGGAATTTCCCAGAGAGCACGCGGCTGAAGGCGCGCACGTCGTAGATGCCCTTGCCGTGATAGGAGCCCTCCCCGAACAAGTCCTGACTGACATCCGAGACGGCCTTGGTGTATGGATCGATCCCGACGGAGTCGGCAAAGACCCGTGTGAAAGGCGTGGCGCTCGTGCTCGGCAAGGACGGGCTGACGCGGGGCTGGATGATCGTGTAGGAGCCTGCCGTGACCCTGCCCTGGGCGTCGAAGCGGGGCCGATTCAGGGGGTGAGCCAACGTCTCGGCCAGCCTGCGGGCCGTGCCGCTGGGGAGCTGCGTGTCGCTGTCCAACGTGATCACGAATCTGACATGGGGCAGCAACTCCGGCGCGCCCGCATACACCATCTGGCCGGCCGCCTCCGGCCGCGTCCCTTCGATCAGCCGGTTGAGCTCCTCCAGTTTCCCTCGCTTTCGTTCCCAACCGATGAACTTCTGCTCGGACTCGCTCCAGGTCCGCTCCCGGTGGAACAGGAAGAAGCGCTCTCCCGGATAGCGGTGGTTGAGTGTCTGAACAGCTTCCGTGGCGGCCTGGAGCAGGCCTTCATCCTGCTCGTTCCGAAGCTCGTCCGAATCCGTGTAGTCGGTGAACAATCCGAAGAGGAGATTGGCCTCCTTGTTGGCCAGGTACCGGATCTCGAGCTTCTCGACCTCGTCGTGGATCTGCTCCGGATCGACGAGCATCTCCGGGACCACCACCAGCGTTCGGAAGGCGTCCGGGATCCCCGAATCCTCAAAGTCCATCTTGGGGAGCGGGCGTGGGGGAAGGAATCGCGTGACCAGGTAGTCCACCATCTTGAGGGAAAGCTGGCTGACGGGGATCAGGGCGACGAGAGTCAACAAGAGTCGAATCCAGGCCGAATATCCTGGGAAACCGAAATGAGCGAACAGGCTGAGGAACGCAGCCGAAAGCGCGGCGGCAGCGGAGAAATAGATCGCGGACGGGTGGGCGCAGACCCATTGAAGGGCACGCAAGCGGACCGCCTCGCGGCTGCCGAGGGCTCGGGCGAGCTCGACCCGGGCCTCGCCCACCAGGTGGGTTCCGACGTGGATGGAGCGGTCGTCCGCGGCCGGATTCTGCCCTGCCCGGGAGGCGCGCTCGATGGCGTGTTGGGCGACCTCCTGCTCGGTGCGGCCGGACCCGCGGGCAAGCCCCTCCACGGCGCGGCGGTAGCTGTCGCGCGTTTCGAAATCCATTCCGGCATAGACACCGGCCGGATCCGAACGGAGCACGCGCTCCACGATGCTGAGGTCTTCGAAGATCTGTCTCCAGTCGAGGAGAGCCAGTTGTCGCAGGCTGGTGAAGGCGTTGCTGATGGAAATCTGGGCCTGGGTCTGGCGGTTCTGTTCACGCAAGTTGAGCTCTACCAGGGGCTTGCGGTACACGCGCTCCAGCCAGCCCTGGACGGGGACCAGAGCAGCCTCTTCATCATAGAGATGGTCGATAAGCCGCGAAGCGAAATAGGGACTTGGGGCCGGCTGGGCGGCGGTCAGCTCCGCCATGATGGCAAAGAGCCGGTGATGGTCTTGGCGGCTGACGGTGATCAGCCGATTGGCCCAGAAGCCGGCGATCTCCCGCTCGCGCAGTTCCGTCACTGCCCTGGCGGCCAGGGTCTGGATGTTCTCGATCAAAGCGATGCGCAGAATCTGTGGGTAAGCCCAGAGCTCCCCGATCGTCAGGGCGTGAATCGACTGGTAGGCTTCGGCGAAGGCCAGCAGGCCCTGCCGGTCGAGACGCAAGTCTGTGTGCGAGACGAGTTCCTGCGCCAGCGTGTAGATCCGAGGCAGGCTCTGGCCCGGCGGGTTGGCCAGCGCCGGCAGCTCCTGGTAGTAGCGGCGGGGTAGGTTGAGCTGGACGTCGCGGGCGTTGGCCTCGATGATGTACTCGTTGTCGAGGATCCACTCGGCGATCGGAGGCGAGCTCTGTTCCAGGCGAGCGGCTGCGGACAGGTCCCCACACGCCTCATGAATCGACCGTCGGGCTCTTTCGAGACGCGCCAGCAACTCCCTGTTCGGCCGGGGCCCGGCCTCCACCCGGCGGTCCGCCGCCAGGCGCTGGGCATGCTCTCCCAGTTGTGACAGGGATAGCGAGACGCGGCCCTTGCGCTCACCGGCGACCGGTATGGCGCGCTTCGGGTGCAGGTAGAAAACGACGGGCGGGATCTCGTCGCTCTCCCGAAGGACCGCTACCGCCGACGGCAGCGTCGCCAGCGGCGCCTGAAGAACCAGGACCGTCTCGTCGGGAACCAGCCAGCGGGCATGGTCCATCAGCAGCCGGCGTTCGACGCCATGCCTGGATCGGCGATACCCCAAGACGGCGGCGAGTACACCGATCAGTGACGCAGCAAGTATCGGAAACACGATGGGGAGGGTCATGCCCGGGCTCTCGCCCGAGCTGCCGCTGATGGCGACCGCCAGGCCGGCCAGGCTCCCGGACAGAAGCCCGCCCAACAACATCCGGGTGACAAGGCCCCGCAGGTACCGGTCGGACGTCTGGATGACACCGTCCCGGGTTTTGTGGACCAGACCGGATCGGGGAAGACCTCTCCGGTGCAGCTCGCGGGCCGCCGCCCGAGCTCCTTGTCGATTCGCGAAGAAACCTACAACGATTGCGTCAGCCATACCCAGTCCATGCGACGTACCCGGTCCGACTTCCGTAGGCAAGGGGATGGCCTCCTCAAGGGAGGCCGGGGCGCAACCCTGACAGTATAGCCGGTGCGGTCTGCGCGGTCTCGAAGCTGGTGATTGCCGCCGCGGGCCATTTGCGCTGCGTCGGACTCCGGTTGCCACTCCTGGAGCGCGCCGGGTACGCAGGAGCTCAGGCGACGGTCGCACGGCCCCGTGCAAGGGTCCCGCGTCCTTGAGAGGCACTAACTTCCGAGACCGTTAAGCGTCTTCCGATCGTATGCCCCCGATACGGAATCGTGAAAAACGCATAAGGGTTTCCGCGAATTCCGGAGACCCTTATGCGCCCTCGTTCGATGCCCCTTTGCTAGGAGGCGACGGTGGGATTTGTCCCTCGGCTACGCCTCGGGATGCTCCGCGACCCGCCCTGGATCCGGGAACGGGATCTCCTCTTGAAACGGATCTTCTGAGGCGACGGCCTCATTCGAGAACGGGCCAGGGATCCCACGCATGAGGGTTTTGCAGAACCCGGCAGCGCCGATTACGACCCTTGCTCGCCTTTCGCCGGAGTCCGGGTAAGGGTCTCGGTTCTCAAAGATGCCTGGCCGACCAAGACTCTTAACCGACTTCTGGAGCCAGGCAACAGACAATAATGCGCGCAGTCTGTTCGGGAGTCAGGGTCCATCATCGTTCTTGACGAGTCAAGGGTGTCAATCGACTAGGAATCTACTCGTGCCTTCGGCCCGGCTAGGCGGGGCGGCTCCACCGAGTTGTGGGGCTGCTAGCTGCGAACCATAAGGCAGGTTGACTTAGCCTCAGGCCTAGGACTCGCTCGAAACGACTTCAGCTCCGGCGGCGCAGCTCCAGGTTAGTGTTCTTCGATCCCCTTGGGATAACGATCCGCCACAAGATTCAATCTGACGTCATGCTCAAGGAGCGCTTTGAGGCCCGCGAGCACCAATGAACACCCTTGAGTCGAGTCGGTCACTTGTTTCACAAGTTCGCCCCCGTCCCCAGTGAAGCCAGCTTCCGTGATACTGACGAACGTTGTGCCATCCTCTTGGGACGCGAACATCCATTCCAGAGTGGTTGGACTACTGTACCCCGGCCTATCGATGACAATGCGCTTGCTCGGTTCGGTGGTTTTCGCAGTCACCGGGATCGAGATGCCGTACATTTCCCAATCCCATTGAACCTGCTTGCCAGCCTCGAGCCGTCCGCTGCTCTTGGTGAACCAGGATCTCGTGGTGATGTCCGGGTTGATAAAGGCCTCGAACACATCGGCGACATGCTTGCGGATAAGCATTCCGGTCTTTGTAATCGGCACTTGTTTGAGCTGGGGATTGTCCATACTGACTCCTTGGGCCAGCTAGCAGATTGCGTCTATCCCTTGGCGGGCGTGGCCTGGGCGCTCAACCCTCCCCCTCATCCTCTTGCCCCGTCTCGGCCTCACGGGCCGCATTTCCATAGCGGGGCCTGCTCTCCTTCTGCAGCCGCTCCCAATTGGCTGACCGATACGCTCTCAATGTGAATGCGATCTGCTCATCGAAAGCGGACGGACTGTGCGAAAAGACCATCGGCCGGCACTCAACCCGCCACCCCACCAGGCGTGTCTGGCTTAGCAATGCATCCCTCTGCTCAGGCGACTCCACATAGAAGATTGCTATCCCTCCCGCATGGCCGATGAAATGATCGTGGAAAACCGCCAGGGGCAGTCCCTGGTCTCCAATGAATTCGTTGAAGATCCTGTTGGCTTCCGAAGCCGGAAATTCCTCAGGCGCCAGCGCGTAGACTAGAAAGCACCTAGGTCGCCGAACGTGTGCGGCTTCTGTGGACATGACGACCCCTTCAGAGTCTTCGATGGCTGACACCCTTTGTGGGCGGTAACTGGCTCCCTGGGCTGGGGAATGGACCCCCTCGCGAATTGTTTGGCACTATCCGTTTTCTAAGGCCATTTGCGCGCCCGGCGCGGACGGAAGGACCTCCCAGGCCAACCGTTCACCTGAGTGTGCAAAGGGCCTGCCTGGAGGGGCATATCGTCTCCTCAAATGCCATGGCTACGGCGAGTGGGTGGGGGGAGGCTGCGCTTGGCCGCGTCCATTTGGATCGTCTACACACAAGGGCTGGCCATCCTGATCTTCATTGCGGTTTGTTCCTATAGGCCCAGCATTGCGTGAGGCTGGTAAGGCGCCTCGAGGGAGCTCATTTCTGCAGGGGACAGGCTGATATCAAGCGCGGCGATCGCTTCATCGAGATGCCGCATCCTGCTTGCGCCAATGATCGGCGACGTGACTTGGGGCTTGTGGAGCACCCATGCCAGAGCGATCTGTGCCGGGGACACATTTCGCTGCCGCGCTATGCTCTGTACGCCGTCCAGCACGGCGAAGTCGCTATCGGCGTAGTACATCCGGTGGGCGAAGGAGTCGCTCTTGGAGCGCGCCGTCTCACCGCTCTTCTCCCGAGTCCGGTTCCCTGCCAGAAAGCCACGCGCCATTGGGCTCCAGGGAATGATGCCGATACCTTCGGCGGCACAAAAGGGATTCATCTCGCGTTCTTCCTCGCGGTAGACCAGATTGTAGTGGTTCTGCATCGAGACGAAGCGAGTCCAACCGTTGTGGTCGGCGAGGTAGAGCGCTTTGGCAAACTGCCATGCATACATGCTCGACGCGCCAATGTAAAGAGTCTTGCCCGCCTTCACGATATCATGCAGAGCCTGCAACGTCTCTTCAATCGGCGTCTCGTCATCCCAGCGGTGAATCTGGTATAGGTCTATGTACTCCGTCCCCAGGCGCCTCAGCGAAGCATCGATGGCCTGCATGATGTGTTTGCGTGAGAGACCGCGCTGGCTCGGCTTCTCTCCCATCGGGTAATAGACTTTGGTTGCGATCACCACCTCTTCCCGCGGCACGAAATCGCGGACGGCGCGGCCGAGGATCTCCTCGCTTACGCCCGTCGAGTACATGTCGGCGGTATCGAAGAAGTTGACACCTGCTTCCAAGGCACGTTGAATGAAGGGACGGCTCTCCTGCTCGTTGAGGATCCAATCCCGGTCTGCCGATGTGCCATAGGTCATGCATCCCAGGCACAGGCGTGAGACTTTGAGGCCGGTCCTGCCGAGCATCGTGTACTGCATTGGGAAGCCTCCCAGGAAAGTATGCCTGTGGCCAGTGGTTCAGCCGTACTGCTTCAGGCCCTCTCGGCCTGAGGGAAACCGGGCTGATGGGCTGCTACACCGCAGGTGACCAGTAGGATGCCGACGAGTTCGACCGGAGTGGGAATCTGACGCAACACCAGTGCGCCCATTACTACGGCCGTGGCTGGGAGCAACGATAGCATGAGAGCGAATGTTGCACGTGGCAAACGCGCCATGGCGAGCTGGTCCGTGATGTAAGGAATGACCGACGAGCAAAGTCCAACGGCAACTCCAGCAAGAAGAAGCCGTGAATCCGTGAACGCCGGCTGGGCATCTTGGAAGCCCATTGGCGAGATGACCAAGAATGCGACAAGCATCGAAGCTGCAAGCCGATCGAATCCGGCGCGGCCGCCCGCAGCAGCTACACGATGGCCCAGCACAACATAAAGCATGAACAGAGCACAGTTCGCAAAGGCGAAGAAGAGTCCAAGGGGCTGGCCGCTGAGTTGAACACGGGTCAAGAGCCCTCCGCCTGCCACCGCAAGCCCAAGGGCCACCAGGTTGCGTAGGGTCCGGATCCCAACGGCAGCTATCACGACTGGGCCCAGGAATTCAATGGTCCCCACCGTGGCCAGAGGTAGCCGGGAAATGGCGAGATAGAAGCAAGCGTTCATCAGCCCCAACACAATGCCAAAGGCATAGACGGCCGAGCGCATCTCGCGCGTGCCATCGAGAAAGAGTCGCCAGGGCCTCCGCCACAGCGCGAGAATGAGGGCGGCACTGGCGATTCGCAGCCAGGCCACACCCAGGACGTCTACCTGGGCGAAGAGCAGGACGGCAAACGCCGGCCCAAGGTAGTGGAAGACCGCGCTCACGATAGCGAAGACCACCGGCGGAATTCGAGAGGGACTCAATGCGCCCATATCGCAAGGTCATTGCGCGTCGTTGGGGGGCCAGGACAATGGTTTCATGATAGAATGGAAGGTGGCAGCGATACATGCATGAATTGAGGCGAAGGAGGCTACATGCCTCAACAATTAAAGGCCCGGCGGCTCTTCACTTACAAGGTCTCTCACGAGCTCCTGGACAGCGTAAACGTGCGGGTGCTAGAACAGCTCCGGCTTGAGCCGCGGCTGCCCATGTCGGAGCTCGGCCGCCGGATCGGCATGTCTTCGCCGGCTGTTACCGAGCGGGTTCGTCGGATGGAAGAGGCGGGGATCATTCTCGGATATCGCCTCGACATCAACCCGGTCCCGCTCGGGCTGTCGATCGCGGCTTATATCCGAATCCGTCCCAACCCAGGGCAACTTCCCAAAGTCGCCGAACTCGCCCAGCTGATCCCCGAAGTGGCGGAGTGTCATCGGATCACCGGTGATGATTGCTTCATCCTGAAGGTCTACGTTCCGGACATGGATCAGTTGGCTCGAATCTTGGATTGCCTGCTTCTCTACGGCTCAACCACAACTTCGATCATTCAATCCACGCCGGTACCGCTTCGGGCACCTCCGCTGCCGGACGAATGAAGCGGGTGGTCGCCTGGAGGCTCGATGCCCGTCCGGGCGGCTCGTGGCGTCCGCTGCGGCCGGCGTCGCCATAGCACCTCGAGTTGAAATCCGGGACCGCACCACCGGAAGGGGGTTCAGCCAAGGGCCCAGTTTGCCTGCATGTTCCCGGCAAAGCAGGATGGTTACCTTCATGTTGCGATGGCTTCTCGTTACGGGATGATATATAGTCTGCCGGTGCCCCCCCAGCTCATGATCTTGGGAGGACCACGAATGCGTTCAGGTCGAAAGGCCGCTTGCAACGAGACGCTGCGAGCGCGAAGGCACTGCCCTAAAACACAATGACAATGCAAACGGGACTACAAACGGAAGCATTCAAGGGCGGGGGTTAGCGCCGGGATGCGGTTTCCGTAATGGACGATCTGGATTGGAATCCTCGACCCCGTCCCACTCGCGTAACGCTTGTGGGACGATTCTGCCGGTTGGAACCGCTCGAGGCAGAAACCCATGGGGAGCAACTTTTCTCGGCCGCGATGTCGCCGGGTGCCGAGGAGCGGTTTCGCTACCTCTCCGATCCGCCACAGGACCGCGCCGGCTTCGAGGGCTGGTTCGCCCATGCCGCAGTTTCGGAAGATCCGATGTATTTTGCAGTAATCGACCCATCGAGCGAGCGCTGCGAGGGCCGCCAGAGCTTGCTACGTATCACTCCGGAGCATGGTGTGATTGAAGTTGGCCACGTTTTATGGGGTCCGGCAATCGCACGGACGCGTGTTGCGACGGAAGCCCTCTTTCTGTTCGCTCGGTATGTGTTCGACGAACTTGGCTATCGTCGCTTCGAGTGGAAGTGCGATGCGCACAACGAGCCATCGATGCGCGCCGCCCGTCGTTTTGGCTTTGCCTACGAGGGCACGTTTCGGCAGCATATGGTGGTCAAGGGGCAGAACCGCAATACAGCGTGGCTCGCGATCATCGACATAGATTGGCCTGCCTTGCGGAAGGCCTGTGAGGAATGGCTTCAGCCGACAAACTTCGATCAGCTAGGGCAGCAGAAGGTGCGGCTTGAGGACCTGCGGCGGCTTGGTTAGCTTGTACGGGGCTCATCGACTCCTGATGGGATTACCCGAGGTGGGCATCTTCGGCGGCCCTTGGCGGGCGTGCCTACGAGAGCTTGGCGCAGGTGTAATTGTCGGATCGCTCCGCCTCACCAGGGAAAACAAGGGGAAGTCATCGAGGCTGCAATCGGGTTGGTCGACAGCTGGGAATGGGTCACGCATCGGGTTGCAGTTGTGGCAGGACCTGAAGATTGGGAGTGTCAGCCGCGCTGGCCGACGGCGTCAAGGTCGAGGCTTGTTCCGAATTCGTGTTTGTAGGCATCACATCCTGATTACCTTCATGTTGCCCTGTGTTTTCCCGCGGAATCAACATACAGTGTCCGAGTGTCTGCCAATGCCATGGGCGTGAAGACGGAGATCGAGATCCGCCCTTTGTTGGAAGGCGGAGCGGATCGAGTCCTCGGGGTCGTCAGAAGATACCCGTTGGGCGATGTTAGTCGAAGCAAGGTGCTATCCGAACCCAAGGATAGGGGGCACGGTCGCCGAGACCAGGCTAGCGGCCTCCCGCAAGCGTCACCTGGGGGCAGGCATGATCTCGAGCACCCCTGGAGGAGGTGGCACGATGGGCCGTAAGTCTGGTCGAATTGCAGGAATCCTCTTCATCGTCCTGCCCACGGTCATCTTCGGGGGCGTGAGCATCCTCCGCCTTCTTATCACCGATCCGGCTTATCTGGACAATCCACTCCGCCAGGACATGTGGCGCGCTGGCCACGCCCATGCGGGTGTGCTCCTCATTCTCTCCCTGGTCGCGCTGCGTTACGTCGATGAGGCCCGCCTTTCGGAGCGACTGAAGGACGTAGTTCGGCACTTGATTCCGATCTCTGCGATCCTGTTGCCCGCGGCATTCTTCCTCTCGGTACTCCGAGCGGATGCTCGCGGGCCTAATGGGTTCATCTACCTAGCCTACGTGGGCGCCTTGCTGCTGGCGACCGGAGTTGTGGTCCTCGGTGTGGGGCTGGTTAACGCCTCGGCGCGGGATGATGCCTAACTCCCCGCTGGACCCGCGGTGAGGCGAGACCGCGACGTGTTGAGTCGACGTGGCCCTGAGTCCAGACGGATGCTGTTGGGTATCATTTACAACAGGCAAGAGCATGGTCTTGGGGTTCCTCCTATCAGGTCAGCCTTTGCCTTGTAGGAGGTCCCTGCCACTACCATCGTCCGTCACACCGACCTTCATTTCCCCGGCACGAAACCAAGACTAGCAAAGGGAGAATCGCTGTGAACTCTCAGTCGCTCCTATCCGTAATACTCAGAGGCATCGCGCTCGGAATGTCAGTGGCGGCGGTTGTCTTGGGCATCCTCGGTTCTGCCGCCCCCGAGACACAAGTGACACTTCTTACGATCGGCCTTCTCGCCCTCTCCCTGTGGACATTCCAGACGAGAAGCTAACCCGTTCTGTCGTAGTAGCAGGGCCGACGCTCCCCAGGCCGCGGGATGCCCACTCGCGATATCCTGCTTACTTGCGCTCTCCGTGGCGCCCAACAACTCGACGAAGCCGAGCCGGCCCGTCGGGCGTCGGCGAATTACTGGCCCCTGGCTGGCTGGGCGACTCATCTCGAGGGCAGGCGCGACCAGCCTTTGTGCCAGTGGACAACGGAGTGTTCCATGCTCTGAAGGCGCCTTCGTGAGCCTGCTGCCGAACCTGCTGTTGGGCGCTTTCCGTACGAACGGAATACCTTAGGACATGGGCCATGTTCAAACCCTCCCGACGCTCCATTGTCATTCCGCAATCGGAACACCTGAAATTGGCTGGCGTCTTGGCTTTCTTGTGGGGGAATGTCCACTTTGACCTGCCGCCCCTCCCCCGCCTCTCCGTAGTGGATGGCATTGCGCTCCATGACCGTGCGTATGGCTATCTGGACAAAGTACCCATCGGGGAGGTGGATGATGACCGTTGGTTGACCATTGCGCGTGCGGGGTTCTTCATGCCTTGCTCAGATCCCGTCGCGGATCTGATCACTCGCCACCACCTGCTTCGATTGGTGTCCGGACATGACTCGCCATCCTACAATGCGCTGGCCCAGGAAATGCGCCTCGCGATGCACCGGCAAATCGAGCAGAACGGTCTGGACGGCGAACTGCTGATGAAGGTCGATCGCATGACCAAGTTCTGCGACAAGGTGTCATTTGACTTCTGTCGGGAGGTGCCGGCTGAGGGGGAGGTGGAGGTGTTTGCTCGTTACGCCAGCGCCGAGAGAACGGTCTTGCACTACCAGATCATAGGAAGTGAGATCATATTGGATCCATGGCCTCTCCAGGTCGAGCGATCCGCTGGCTATCTTGTGGGCTATCAACGTGACGGCTATCCTGATAGGTTAGACGGTCTCACGATACCCTACGCTATTCGACCATTCACATCGTGAGTTTCCCGCCCGCCACGCGCGCACATCACACTTGGTGTCCTGACGGTTCGCAAGTCGGTGGGGCGGGCCGTCAGGCTTCGCACAAGGCCAGGTCAGAGACGGAGACTCGGACCCAGGAGCCCAGCATCACGTTACCCTTTGCGGGAGACGACACCGGGTCACGTCATAGGCTGCCCCTCCTCAACCGAAGCGGTTGGCCCCCAACTCGAGCCGTTTACCAGGACTTCGTCCAAGGGATCGAGGCCGGCCCTGCCGGCTTCCACTTCGGCCGAGGATTTCATCGCAACGATAGCGCCACCGCCGTTGATCAGCTCAAGGGTCCCAGATGACAGACTCAATACAATACATGACTGAACACGGGCACGAACAGCTCGTTACCTGCTTTGACTGCGCGACGGGGCTTCGCGCCCTGATCGCGCTGCATGACACCAGGCTGGGTCCGGCTCTTGGAGGAACGCGCCTCTGGCCGTATGAGTCTGGCGAGGCGGCCGTCATGGACGTGTTGCGGTTGTCCGAAGGGATGACCTACAAGGCGGCGGTGGCCGGACTGCCGCTGGGAGGCGGAAAGTCGGTCATTCTCGGCGACGGAAGGGAGCGAAACCAGGGCCTCCGCGCTCAGCGGCTTCAGGCCTTCGGCCGCATGGTCGACAGCCTGTCGGGACGGTACATCGCCGCTGAAGACGTGGGCACGACCCCCATGGACATGGTGGAGATGAAGCAATCGACCCGGCACGTCGTCGGCTTGCCGCTCGAAGCCGGAGGGAGCGGCGACCCGTCCCCGATGACGGCCTACGGGGTGATGGAGGCTCTACGAACACTGGTCGCGGCGGTGCTCCATACGGATCGGCTCGCAGACGTCCGGGTGAGCGTTCAGGGGCTCGGAAAAGTAGGTATCCATCTGGCGGCACGTCTGATAAGCGCCGGTGCGCACGTGGTGGCCACCGACATCAGGCGAGAGGCGTGCGAAAATGCCAGATCGCGCCTGGGCGTCGAGATCGTTGAACCGGAAGCGATCTACGATCTTGCGTGCGACATTTACGCGCCGTGCGCGCTCGGAGGAGTGATCAATGATCGCACGTTGCCGAGATTGAGGTGCAGGATCATCGCCGGGAGCGCCAACAACCAGTTGGAGGATGATCGGCACGGTGAGGCGTTGCACGAGATGGGAATTGTGTATGGGGTGGACTACGTCGTCAATGCCGGCGGTTTGATCAACGTGGCTCAGGAGCTTGAAGGTTATGACGAAGAAAGGGCGCGAGAACGGACGGCCCTCATCTCTCACACCGTTCGGCGTATGCTCGAGCTGGCAAGGGCGCAAGGTATCTCGGAGAACCGGGCGGCGCGGCGGCTGGCATTGGAGCGACTGAAGTCAGCAATCGCTCCAGCGGCGCGGGGGGGAAGCTGACTCAGGGAGTAGCCTGTTAGATGGCCGGCGCTCCAAGGGCCGTCATAGACTGGGGGAGGGTGAGCCGCGTGGATTGGGCGCAATGGATTGATGCGCCTGACTGAGCTGAGGTGAGGCATGGTCAGATGACAAGGGTAGCCGTCGTCGGGCTTGGTGCCATGGGAGGTCGCATCGCGCGCCGGCTCCTGGAGGCCAGCCATGAGGTCATCGCCTGGAATCGAGATTCGGCCAAGGCGCGGCTGCTGACCGACTTCGGGGCGATTTCGGCCCGGAGCCCTGCCGAAGCAGCACGCAAGGCCGAGGTCGTTGTCATCATGGTTTCCGACCCGCAGGCGCTCCAGGAGGTCACTGAGGGGACACTGGGCGTCGCGGCTGGTGCTACGGACTTCACGACTGTCATCCAGATGTCGACGGTGGGACCGGACAACATATCGAGGCTGGCGTCTGTGCTGCCGGCCGGCGCGGGGTTGCTGGATGCCCCCGTGCTCGGCAGTTTGAGCCAGGTCGAAACTGGCACGTTGACGGTCTTCGTAGGCGGCTCATCATCGCTCATCGAGCGGTGGAGGCCGCTGCTGTCCGTGCTCGGCTCTGTCGTTCCGGTCGGCCCGCTCGGCGCAGGCACGGCGGCGAAACTCGTCGCCAACGCCACACTACTCGGGGTGCTGTGCGTGCTTGGCGAAGCCCTGGCCCTCGCTGAGGGGTTGGGGCTGTCGTGGACGGCGGCCTTCGAGGTTCTCGGTGTCACACCGCTCGCAGCCCAAGCGGAGCGACGCCGCCCGGGGATCGCGGACGGCCAGTACCCAGCCCGTTTCGCACTCTCCCTCGCCTACAAGGACGCGGACCTGATTCTGTCAGCTGCCGTGAAAAGTGGAACGGACCTGCGGCTCGCGGCGGCGGCACGAAGGTGGTTCGCCGACGCCGAAGAGGCCGGTTTGGGCCACCTAGACTACTCGGCCGTGCTCAGCCAGATCCTTCGTCCTACTCAATGGTAAGAGCGATTCAAGTTGCAGTGCTCCCGGGATCGTTGCGGCCAACCTCCGACAAGGGTAGTCGAGGCGGTAAGGGCCCAGGCGCGTCTCGAATTCCCTGGAGCCCACCTCCGGCCACTGAGCCACAGGATGGCCAAGTGAGAAGAATCTTGCATACCCTGCCGAGCGGCCTACCGGCTCTCGAGGATGATGGAGCCGCGTCCCGCCTTCATGGCAGAGTGGTTCCGCCGATTTCGCTCGCCTCATCGGACGACGCTTCGATTTGCGTCGACATCACACCCGAAGGGGCCGAACGACTCGTCCTCTACGCGTTCCCCCGTATAGGCCGCCCCGATGAGGGCCCTCTCTCCTGGGACTGGGACGTGATTCCGGGCGCCCGTGGCTGCACACCCGAAGCGTGCGCTTTCCGCGACCACGCCGCCGATCTGTGGCGCGTCGGAGCCGCGGTTATGGGTATCTCGACCCAGGATGCTGCGTCCCAGCGGGAGGCCGCCGACCGCCTGCACCTTCCCTTCCCGCTGGTTAGCGACGCCGAGCTTGCCCTCACGCATGCCCTGGACCTGCCGACGTTCGGTGTCGCGGGGCATGTTCTGCTGAAGCGGTTAACCTTGGTCGTCCGCAATGGCATCATCGAGCACGTCTTCTACCCAGTTTTCCCTCCTGACTCCCATCCCACGGATGTTCTTGATTGGTTGCGCGACCATCCGGTTTCGGCTCCACCGTCCCTCGGCGTCGGACCTACTGGCGGGTGAATCGCATGCGGATTCGCGGATGACCCGCCGGAGTGGATCGAGTGCGACCGCCAAGATTGGGAACCTGCTTCCACGAACGCGCATTGGAGCCCCTTCGGTGGGCCCCTTCTCGATTGACTGGCAGTCCTCGTTCGGGGACGGGGCCAAGCATCACGTACGCCTGTCTCCGGGGAACCGAGGTTGGTCTCCCTGGAGACGTAGAAGCGCTAGAATGACCTCAGAACGAATAGTTCGATCACTTGCGCCAGACCCTCTTCGTCATTCATCGAGGTAACATGGTCGGCCTGCGCCTGCAGCTCCGGGGGCGCGTTTCCCATCGCCACGCCCAGACCCGCCAGCCGGACCATCTCAAGGTCGTTGTAATGGTCACCGACAGCGATAACAGCGGCGAGAGGAATCGCCAGGGCCTGGGCGATCTCCGCGAGCGCAGCTCCCTTTGAACTTCCCTCCGGCAAGATTTCCAGATACGTGTCCTCCGAGAACACGGCCTTAATCCCGAGCGGGCGCGCCGCGATCTTGTCGAAGACCATGTTCAAGTCATGACGTGGGCCGATAATGAGGATCTGCATCGGGTCCGGGGGCAAGAAAGCGATCAGGTCCCCGACCTCTTCGACGCGGATGCTGGCTTTCGGCCGGTAACGGTCTGTGTGCTCGTTGGTCCGGCTGGTGTAGACCCGGTCGCCGACGAAGAGGTGCGGTTGCACCTGCGGCACCTCGCGCAGAATCTCCAACACGGCCTTCGCATGACTGTACGCTAGCGGGACGCGCGGAGGATCTGGCCGCCTGTGAAGTCGTAGATCAGCCCACCGTTATGGAGAATGGCCGGGGGGTCGGCCCCGAGTTTGCGGAAACAGGGCTCCGCCGATGCCCAGCTCCTCCCCGTGGCCAAGCACACCGGTACCCCTTGCGCCTGCGCAGCACGAACGGCGGCATGCAGCCTCGGCGTTATCTGCCGGTCGGACGTCACCAGCGTCCCATCTATGTCAGCTACCAAGAGGCGGTAGTTCTCCAAACCAACCTCAGTGAAACGTTGAATCATTAACGGTGCAATCAGTCCTCGAGCACCGGATAGCAGGGAATGCCCCTCGCCTCTACAGCTACTAGAACAGAAGGTCGGATCACCAAGGAAGACGTGGAACTCTTTGGGTCGCAGGCTGAGAACAGTGGAAGGAGCCGAAGGTCAAGGCATCCCTCGATCAAGCCCTCTTCCGTTGGCAGCCGTTTCCTGTTGTTGCTTAGAGGCGACGGTGGGACTTGAACCCACGAATGAGGGTTTTGCAGACCCTTGCCTTACCACTTGGCTACGTCGCCAGAAAGAAGCCGCCAGCCCTCAGCTTTCAGCAGTCAGCCAGGAAACTCCGGGTTGTGGCTCTGGCTGAAACCTTCCACCTGCGCTGCGCTTCGGCGCAAAAGCAGGCGTGGCTGACGTCTGAGCGCTGACAGCTTCCAGAGCGGGCGATGGGATTCGAACCCACGACCTTCTCCTTGGCAAGGAGACGTTCTACCACTGAACTACACCCGCGCGGAGGCCAAGGATACCCCGGGCATTTCCAGCCGTCAAGCAAGCCCCCTCCCGGCGCCCCGAGAGACTGGTACTGCAGACGCCTTTTCCTTCCAGAGAAACCGGATAGACTTACTCCATCCTCAACACCGGCGACCGCGGCTGGCTCGCCGGCCGGCTGACATGGGAGACCTGATGGCCAAGCCTTTGCGCTCGTTTGCCCTATTCGTCGTTCCGCTGCTCGTCCTGACTTTGGCGTGCTCGGCACTGAGCGGCCCCGAGCTCAACGCCGAAACGATCGTGCCCGGTATCGAATCGACCCTGCTGACCGAGGTCCCTGAACAGGTCAGTGCGAATATCCTCTTCAGTGACGATTTCTCCGACCCGGACAGCGGCTGGGACCGCGTTCAGACCGACGAGGGCCTCACCGACTACGACAACGGCCAATACCGGATCTTCGTCAACCAGGTGCAGCATGACTACTGGGCCAATCCGGGCCGGTCGTTCACCGATGTGCAGGTCGAGGCCGACCCCACCAAGGCCGCCGGGCCGGACGACAACGACTTCGGTCTGATCTGCCGCTATCAGGACACCGAAAACTTCTACGCCTTCCTGATCAGCAGCGACGGCTATTACGCCATCATGAAGTACTCGGGCGGCAGCTCGGAGATTCTCGGCGCCGACGCCATGCTCTCGACCGACGCCGTGAACCAGGGCAACGCCACCAATCACCTCCGCGCCGATTGCGTCGGCGACAGCCTGTCGCTCTACGCCAACGGTGAGCTGCTCCACTCCGTGACTGATGCGGACTTCGCCAGCGGCGACGTCGGCCTGATCGCCGGGACCTTTGACGCGGCCGGTGCGGACATCCTCTTCGACGATTTCGTCGTCTACCAGCCGTAGGGCACGTTTGAGTCCAAGGTCTTGCCAGGAGCCGCCGGCCGCACGGCGGCTCCTGCGATTCTCCCGCCGGCTGCGTTGCCGCGAGGGGGCAAGGTGACTACACTGGAGGGCATGGATGAGAACACGCCGGCCGTCCCGGACACGCCCCCCGAGGAGCGCCTGCCATTCTCCCCGGGCGTCGGCTGCCTGCTGAGCATCCTGGTCGGGATGGTCTGCGCCGGCGCCTTCTTCCTGATTCTGTGGCTCAACCAGCAAGGCCAGATCGTCTATGCTCCGGAGCGTTATCGCGTGACCCGGGTGTGGACGTTGAGCGGCGTCGAGGGCCGGGGACTCGGAATCTCGAGGACTCGTCCTCTCTCCGGAGCGACGGCGGACGAAGTCTGCGCGCAGACCGAGGTCGATTTCTACTTCCTGGGACCCGGCGTGTCTGATGCCGACACCGACTACTGCGAGTGCTTCACGCGCAGCCAGTCCGGCTGGTCTTCCGCCGGCTCGTGCCCGGACTAGCACATGGCGAGGACGGCGGCCCGCACCAGCAGAGATCGCCCGCAGCGGAGCGTCGGCGGGGAAGACCCGACGCCGCTGGACCGGATCCTCCAGGGCGATTGCGTCGAGGTGCTCGCCGGCTTGCCGGAGGCCTGCGTCGACACGGTCTTCGCCGATCCACCCTACAACCTGCAGCTGACGCAGGAGCTGTGGCGGCCGAATCAGACGCGGGTCGACGGGGTCGACGAAGAATGGGATCGCTTCGCCAGCTTCTCGGAGTACGACGCCTTCACGCGAGCCTGGTTGACGGCGTGCCGCAGGGTCCTCAAGCCGTCTGGCTCGCTGTGGGTCATCGGCACCTACCATAACATCTACCGCGTCGGTGCCATCCTGCAAGACCTCGGCTTCTGGATCCTGAACGACGTGATCTGGGTCAAGAAGAATCCCATGCCGAATTTCCGCGGAGTGCGTTTCACCAACGCTCATGAGACTCTGCTGTGGGCCGTACCTTCGCGGCAGGCGCGTTACACCTTCCAACACCACGCGATGAAGGGCCTCAACGACGGCCTGCAGATGCGTAGCGACTGGCTCCTGCCGATCTGCAGCGGGTCGGAACGGCTGCGGCTGAACGGCGTCAAAGCCCACGCCACGCAGAAACCGGAGGCGCTGCTCTACCGCGTGATCCTGGCCTCCACCCGGCCGGGCGACGTGGTGCTCGACCCGTTCTTCGGCTCCGGGACGACCGGGGCCGTCGCCAAGCGCCTCGGCCGCCGCTGGATCGGGATCGAACGCGAAAAACGCTACATCGATGTCGCCCGATCCCGCATCGAGGCTGTTTCGCCCGCCCCGTCCGATGGGACGCTGCTCGAGGCGCCGGAACCGCGCCGCCTCAGGAAGATACCTTTCGGCGCACTGCTTGAGCACGGACTGCTCTGCCCAGGCCAGCGCCTCTTCTTTGGCGGCAATCGTAGATGGGCGGCGCGGCTGCGCGCCGACGGGGCGCTGGTTTACCGCGGCCAGTCCGGGTCGATCCATCAGGTCGGTTCACGTCTATCGGACGGCGCCCCGTGCAACGGTTGGACCCACTGGTATTTCGAGGACGAACAGCGGCGGTTACAGCCGATCGACGCCTTGCGCCAACGGTTGCGACCTCTCTATCCGGACGCCGAAGGCGAGACCCCTGAGGACTAGAAGCGGCACCCGGGGGGGCGCCTCGAATGGAGCGCGCATGCTGGCCCCAAACCTTCCCTCACCCTACC
>CAYUWF010000025.1:0-11244 GCA_964448245.1 uncultured Anaerolineaceae bacterium
GCGCTCAGGGTGACACCCCGCGCTCAGGGTGACACCCCGCGCTCAGGGTGACACCTCGCGCTCAAGGTGACACCTCGCGCTCAAGGTGACATCCTCAAGGGGTGTCATCCTGGACGGTCGGAGCGAGCGAAGGACCCGGGGACTTCTCACCAAGCCCGGCTGGGATCCCCGGCCGGGCCGTGATTCCTATCCGAGCATGTCGAGCAGCTCGTTGTACTCGTCGTCGGCCATTCCGAACCAGTTCTCGGGCTGAGGGAAGGAGCGATCGGAGACTTCCTTGACGTACTGTTGGAGGCCCTCCAGGATCACCTTCCCGGCTTCGCCGAACACCTTGGCCATCCGCGGCTTGAAACGGGGGTACAAGCCGAACATGTCGTGGTAGATGAGCAGTTGCCCGTGCGCGTGCGGCCCGGAGCCGAGGCTGATGATCAGGCAGTGCTCGGCGCGCTCAGTGATCAGCCGGCAGACGCGATCCGGCACCATCTCGAGCAGCACCCCGAAGGCGCCGGCCTGCTCCAAGACTTTGGCGTCGTCGATGATCTTCTTTGCCTGGAGCGCGCCCCTGCCTTGAACGCGGAAGCCGCCGAGCGCGCTGACGCTTTGCGGCGTCAGGCCGAGGTGGCCCATGGCGGGAATCCCCGCGGCGACGATCCCGGCCATACGATCGGCCATCTCGATCCCGCCCTCGAGCTTGATCGCGTCGCAGCCGGCCTCCGCCATGAAGCGGCCGGCGCTGCGGATGGCCGTTTCGACGCTGGGCTGGTAGCTCATGTAGGGCATATCGCCGATGAGCCAGGCGTTGGACGTCCCTCGCCGAACGGCCTGCGAGTGGCGGATCATGTCGTCCATGGTCACCGGAAGGGTCGACTCATAGCCGAGCATCGTCATGCCGAGGCTGTCGCCCACCAGGACGATGTCGATCCCGGCCTGCTCCTGGAAGGTCGCCGTCGGGAAGTCGTAGCAGGTCAGCATGCTGATCGGCTGGCCGGCCTCGGCCTTCTCGAAGAGGGACGGGAGCGAGACCTTCTTGCGTTCGGTCATTCGAGTACCTCCGCGGGGTGGGGCACCGTTCCGCCCGCATGGTCGTGGGTAGGCGGCTTGAGCGTTTGTGGCAAGTGCCTTCGTTACGGGGGCGGCAGGAACAATGTGGGACGGGGCCTCAACGACCGTCATTGCGAGCCGGGTCTTCCCGACGTGGCAATTACGCTATGGTCCGTGCGCCCGTGGTCACTCCGACCAGGCGACCCGTGTCCCCGGCTGGCCGCCGAGCAGCGCCTCTTGGAGCTGACCGGGTTCTTCGGCGGAGAAGATGCGGACTTCGACGCCCGGGTCGGCGCGTGCCCACTCGAGCGCCGAGCGCACCTTCTCGGCCATCCCCCCGGTGACATCGACCGCGGCCGAGGCCCCCACGCGGTTCCTTGCCAGGTCGGCCTGGGAGACGAGCTGAAGGAGCTCCACGTTCCGGGGGAAGTCCGAGAAGACGCCGGCGTCGGCGCCCGCCAGCAGAATCCTGGCTGGCCGGAGGCGGGGCGCCAGCCAGGTGAAGACGCGTTCCGTGGACAGAATGCACGCGCCGCGCGAGGCGTCGAAGGCCACGTCCCCCTGAACCACGGGGATCAGTCCGTGATCGAGGGCGCGCACAATCGGCTCGTGGGCCAGCCCCATGACCTCCCCGTCGCGCGCCAAGGCAGAGGCCGACGGGGGGAAGGAGAGCGCCGGCAGACTGGCTTCGTTCAGTGTATCGATGACGATCCGGTTCAGTCGATTGGCCGATCGCCAGACCTCGACGAAACCAAGCCACTGCTCGGGATTCGAAGCGCCCAGATGTGTGGCATGGCGGGCGGCGGGGCCATGGCCGAAGGACCCCGAGCCGTGCCCGATGAGAAGACGGATCGTCGGCGCCGCCTGCCGGGCCTGCGCGATTTCGTTCGCCAGGCGGCGCAGCACATCCAGGCGCGGCGTCTCCGGGCGGGCTTTGTCGGTGATGAGCGAGCCCCCCAGCTTGAGGAAGATCACGGTGCGACCTCGGTCCGGATGACGGCGACCGCCCCGGCCCGCTGCAGGGCCTCGGCGACGGGGTCGACCCGGTCGGCGGAGACCAGGGCGATCATGTTGCCCCCCATGCCTCCCCCCGACATTTTCGCGCCGACGGCGCCGGCGGCCTCGGCCGAGTCGACGAGGCGATCCAATTCGGCCGACGAAACGCCGAGCCCGACGAGGAGTTCATGGTTGCGGCGCAGGCTCGCGCCGAGCCGGTCCACCTCACCCTGCCGCAGCGCCTGGCGCGCATCCTGGACGAGATCGCCGACCGCGTCAAAAACGGTCTCCAGCGCGATCGGATCCTCTTCCCAGCGCCGCCGGACCTGGCCGACGGCTTCGGCCGTGGGAGCCGCGACACCGGTGTCTCCGATCAAGAAATGGAACGTACCTCCCATCGTCAGGGGTTCGGGCGGCTCGCCGCGCCGGAAGAAGACAGGGCGATCGAAAGCGACCACGGTATTGTCGATGCCGGAGGGAGTGCCGTGGTGGAACCTCTCCACCTGGAAGGCCAGATCGGAGATCGTGCGATCGCCGAGCGATCCGCCGAAGTGCGCGTTTAGGGCCCGCGCGATGGCCACGGAGACGGCGGCGCTCGACCCCAGCCCGGAAGCCGACGGGATCGAGGACTCGATCGTTAGGCGCAAAGGTAGGAAGGACCGGACGCGGAGTTCGGCGAGAGTCGCCCGGCAGATCGCCGCCAGGGGGTGATCCCGCGGGATCTCGTGAAGCCATGCCGAGAATTCGAGGTCGGGGGAGACGAGTTGGAGCACGCCCGGCGGCCCGGTTTCGAGCGCCTGGAGCCGGGCGCAAGCCCGCACCTGACGCACCGGCACGGCCAGGGCCGGGCGACCGTACACGACCGCGTGCTCGCCGAGAAGGATGATCTTCCCGGGGGCGCAGGCCGTCGTCATGTCCCCAGGTACAGGATGCCGACCGCCGCCAGGCCCCACAGCAGGAACGTCAACAGCAGGGGCCAATCGGTCAGGATCAACTCATCCGGGGCGCCGCCCGCCGCCTCGACCTGAATCAGCCAGAGATAACGGAAGATGCCGTACATCACGAACGGGATGGTCAGCATCATCAGATGATTGCCGGGCAGATTCTCGGCGAAGAACGTGTAGAGCGAATAGGCCATGATGGTGGCGCCGCTGACGATGACGATCAGCTGATCGAGCAGCGGCAAGGTGTAACCGTCGAGCACGCGCCGGTGCTGGCCGGCGTTTTCCGTCAGGAGCTGCAGCTCGGCGCGCCGTTTGCCGAAGCCGAGGTAGAGGGCGATCAGCGTGGTGCATACGTACAACCAGGGCGAGAAGCGCATGACGGTGATCAACACCACCCCGCCGGCGACGCGCAGGACGAATCCGGCGGCGATGGCGAAGACATCCAGGATCGGGACGTGCTTCAGGCGGAAGGAGTAGAAAACGAATAGCAGGACATAGGCGAGGACGATCCAGCCGAAAGCCCGTTCGAGCAGGAAACCTCCCCCGATGGCGACTCCGCCCAACACCGCCGCCGCCCCCCACGCGACCTGCACCGGCAGGCGGCCGGACGGGAGTGGGCGGTTGCGCTTGGTCGGGTGGCGGCGGTCTTCCTCGAGATCGCGGATGTCGTTGATCAGGTAGATGCAGCTGGAGGCCAGGCAGAACAGAACGAAGCCGGCGGTGGTGCGGAGCAGGGCCGGCGGGTAGCCGAGCTGGCCGTCGAAGACGAGCGCGGCGAAGACAAAGCCGTTCTTGATCCACTGTCTCGGGCGAAGCGAGGCCAGCAATGGACGCAGCACGGCGGCCATAATAGCAGGAAGGCGGGGGGCCAGCAAGCGAAGAGGGACCGCCCTATAATGGGCTGGGCGAAAAGGCTTTGCGAATTCGCGGCGCCTCTGTTGGCCCAACCCCCGGGGGATTGCGTGTGGGACTTCGTTTTGATAGGGGCCGCCGCCGATCAGTACGACTCAAGAGCTACGACTACGCCGCCCCGGGTGCCTACTTCGTCACAATATGTACGCGGAACAGAAAAAGTACTCTCGGTGAAGAGGTCGCAGAACAGATCAGAACCAGCGAAGCAGGGGGCGTCGCGGAAGCCGCGTGGGCAGAACTGCCCGAACACTACCCTCATGTCGCACTGGACGCGTTCATCGTCATGCCAAACCACGTTCACGGCATCCTCATCTTGGAAGAGGTAGGGGCGGGTTTCAAACCCGCCCCTACGAACAGCCCCGGACGGATTCGGCCCAAACAACCCCTGCCAGAGATCGTGCGCGCCTTGAAGACGTTCTCTGCCAAACGAATCAACGAACGACATCGAACGCCTGAGCGGCCCGTCTGGCAACGGA
Organism: uncultured Anaerolineaceae bacterium; assembly: GCA_964448245.1. GTDB lineage: Bacteria > Chloroflexota > Anaerolineae > Anaerolineales > E44-bin32 > DATEVL01. Next base: position 4,370 of record CAYUWF010000025.1, read on the forward strand.
GCTACTACGACCATGTGATCCGCGATGAAGAGTCTTTGGAGAGAATTCGGGACTACATCTCCACCAACCCTCTCAGATGGTCAATGGACCGGGAAAACCCCCTACAGACGGAGACCGACCCATTCGACGCCTGGCTTTCTGGGCAAGGGCAGAAGCGCGTTCCGAGGATGAGGTCCTGACATGGGAGGGGTGGCGAAGAGCGATCGCCAGCGCCTCGACCAGCTCCTCGTCCGGCGTGGGTTGGCGGAGAGCCGCAGTCAGGCGCAGCGCCTGATCATGGCCGGCCAGGTCCGTGTCGAAGGGGAAGTGTCCCTGAGACCCTCCAAGGAGGTCCCCGCTATCGCCCCGGTGGAGCTGGATTCCGGGCCGCGCTTCGTATCACGCGGCGGCGAAAAGCTGGAGGCGGCCTTGGGGTCCTTCGGCCTTGAGGTGGCGGGGCGGATCTGCGCCGATGTCGGCGCCTCGACCGGGGGCTTCACCGATTGTCTGCTTCAGTACGGCGCCCAGCGGGTCTACGCTGTCGACGTCGGCCGGGGGATCCTCCATTGGAAGCTTCGCAACGACCCACGCGTCGTCCTGCTAGAGGGCACGAACGCCCGCCACCTGGTGCGGCTGCCTGAGCCGATCGACATGGTCTCGATCGACGCATCTTTCATTTCGTTGGGTCTGCTCCTGCCAGCGATCGTCGGCTGGCTGGCGCCGACGGGCGCGGTCGTGGCGCTCGTCAAGCCGCAATTCGAGGCGGGCAAGGACGCCGTGGGGAAGGGCGTCGTCCGCGATCCGGCCGTTCATCGCAAAGTGCTCGAGGGCGTGCTGGCTTTCTGTGATAGGGTCGGCCTCTCGCCGCAGGGGGTGATCCGGTCGCCGTTGCGCGGCCCCAAGGGCAACGTCGAGTTCCTGTTGTGGGCCCGCAGAGGCGCGAGACCGATCTCCCTCGCTGAGCAGATCGAAGAAGTGGTGGGCGAGGCGTGACCCGTTATCCGTCATCCGTTATCAGTGATCAGTCATCCGTCATCGGTGATCAGCTACTCCCCCCAGTCCACTGACCACTGTCCACTGTCCACTGTCCACTGTCCATCGAGCGGAGGGTATACTCCACGCCGCCCATGGACGTAAGCCGCATCCGCAATTTCTGCATCATCGCCCACATTGACCACGGGAAGTCCACCCTGGCGGATCGGCTGCTGCAGCTCACGGGCACCATCTCCGACCGCGAGATGATCGAGCAGGTCCTCGACAGCATGGACCTGGAGCGCGAGAAGGGCGTAACCATCAAGGCCTCGGCCGTCCGCATGAGCTACCGCGCCCTGGACGGCGAAGTCTACGAGATGAATCTGATCGACACGCCGGGACACGTCGATTTCGGCTATGAGGTCAGCCGGGCGCTGGAGGCCTGCGAAGGCGCCGTCCTGGTCGTCGACGCCACACAGGGGATCGAGGCCCAGACCCTGGCCAATCTCTACCTGGCCCTGAACGCGGACTTGGAAGTGCTCCCGGTCATCAACAAGATCGACCTGGCTTCGGCGCAGCCTGACCAGGTAGCGGCCGACATCCACGGCCTGCTCGGCACGCCGCCGGCAGAGATCCTGCGGATTTCGGCCAAGGAAGGCACCAACGTCCAGCAGGTGCTCGAAGCGATCGTCCGGTTCGTACCGCCGCCGGAAGGCGATGCCGCGGCGCCGCTGCGCTCGCTGATTTTTGACTCGCACTACGACGCGTACAAGGGTGTCATCGCCTATGTACGGGTCGTCGAGGGGAGCGTGACCATCAGCGACGAAGTGCGCATGCTGGCCACCGGCGCCCTAGCCAAGCCTCTCGAAATCGGCTACTTCGCCCCTCAGATGGCGCCCGTCGATCGGCTCAGCGCCGGGGAGGTCGGCTATATCGCCACCGGGCTGAAGACGGTGCGCGAGTGCCGGGTGGGTGACACGATCGCTTCGGCCGCGGATGTCGCCGCCCAACCGCTGCCGGGTTATCAGCATCCCAAGCCGATGGTCTTCGCCGGCTTTTACCCGGTCGAAGGGGAGGACTACCCCAACCTCAAGGACGCCCTCGAGAAGCTGCAGCTGAATGATGCCTCCCTGGTCTACGAGCCTGAGACCTCGCAGGCGCTCAATTTCGGTTTCCGTTGCGGTTTCCTCGGCCTGTTCCACATGGACATCGTGCAGGAGCGGCTGGAGCGCGAGCATGACCTCGACCTGATCGCCACGGCGCCGTCGGTCGAGTACGAGGTCGCTCTAACTGACGGCAACGTGGTGCGGATCGATTCGCCGGCCGAACTTCCGGATCCGAGCCGGATCCTGGAGGTGCGTGAACCGTGGATGCGCATCCAGATCTTCACGCCGGACGAGTACTACGGCACGGTGATGGAGCTGGCGACCAAGCGGCGGGGCGCCCTCGCCGAGCAGGAATACCCGGCGCCGCAGCGGGTGGTGCTTTCCTTTGATATCCCCCTGGCCGAGCTGATCATCGACTTCTACGATCAGCTCAAGTCGCGCACGCGCGGGTACGCTTCTCTCGACTACCAGTTCAGCGGTTACCGGCCGGACGATCTGGTCAAACTGGAGATCTTGATCAACGAGGAGCCGGTCGATGCGCTGGCGATGATCGTGCACCGGGAGCACGCCTACGCCAAGGGGCAGTCTCTGGTGTCGAAGCTCAAGGAGCTCATCCCGCGCCAGCTGTTCACCGTGCCGATCCAGGCCGTCTCGGGAGGGCGCGTGATCTCGCGGGCCAACGTGCGCGCCGTTCGAAAGGACGTGCTGGCCAAGTGTTACGGCGGCGATATCACCCGCAAGAAGAAGCTGCTGGAGAAACAGAAGAAGGGCAAGCGCCGCCTTAAGCGCGTGGGCGCGGTCGAGATCCCCCAAGAGGCGTTCTTGGCGATCCTGAGGCTGGGAGAATAGAGTCCCGCGGCGCCTTTGGTGTAGGGGCACGGCATGCCGCGTCCCTACCAGCCGAGGAGGATGCATGCTTTACGTGGTGACGGGCGGCGCAGGCTTCATCGGATCGAACACCGTGCAGCGTCTCTTGCACGACGGCAACGGCGTGGTGGTGATCGATAACCTGTCCCGACCGGGGAGCCAGCGCAACCTGGATTGGCTGGAACAGGCGGGTGGAGACCTGACCTTCGTGCGACAGGACATCCGTGACTTCGACGGCCTGCGTCGCGCCCTGCGCCCCTACCGCCAGGCCGAGGCCGTACTGCACTTCGCCGCCCAGGTGGCGGTGACGACCTCCGTCAGCGATCCCCGCCAGGATTTCGAGGTCAACGCGTTGGGCACGTTCAACCTGCTCGAGGCGCTGCGGGCCGAGCGGCTCGAGCCGATCGTGCTCTTCACCTCCACCAACAAGGTCTACGGCGCCCTGCCGCAATTGAGAGTCGATGAGACGGAGTCGCGCTATCAGTATGCCGACCTGCCGCAGGGTGTGGACGAGGGCACACCGCTCGACTTCTACTCCCCCTACGGCTGCTCGAAGGGGACCGCCGATCAGTATGTGCACGACTACGGCCGCATCTACGGGATGCGCACAGTGGTCTTCCGCAACTCGTGCATCTATGGCACGCGCCAGTTCGGCGTCGAGGACCAGGGATGGCTGGCGTGGTTCATCATCGCCGCTCTCCAGGGAAAACCGATCTCGATCTACGGCGATGGCAAGCAGGTGCGGGACGTGCTCTTCATCGACGACCTGGTGGAGGTCCTATTGAAGGCCATCGCGCAGCCGCAGGTCTCCGCCGGCCAGGTCTATAACATCGGCGGCGGGCCGCGCCGTACCGTTTCCGTGTGGAAGGAGTTCGGACCGCTGCTCGAGTCGCTGCTCGGCCGGCCGCTGCCCGTGGCCTACCACGCCTGGCGCCCCGGCGACCAGAAGGTCTACGTCAGCGACATCCGTAAAGCTGGCCGCGATTTCGGTTGGGAGCCGAAAGTCGATGTGGCCGAGGGTGTCCGCCGGCTCTTCGATTGGGTCCAGGCCAACCCGGGTTTGTTCGACGGGGCTCCATCGAGATAGAGGGCTCACCGTCTCACCGATGTCATTCCGCTCCTCCGGGTTGCCCCGCGAAGCGCTCCGAAGAGGCGCGAGGAATCCCTTGGATGCCGCCCCAAAGGTTCCCACGGGTAGCGGGGGACGTCCAGCCGCAAGCCGGCCTTCCTAGACTGAAGGAATCCCAGGGTCGCGCGGCGCGGCCGGCGCAGGGGGAGCCCCTCATGGATGCATCGCGAGGGTCCGGGGTTGGGGTTTGACGACCGTAGCCATTTTTCCGCACCCTACGGGATTCCTCGTCGCCCTTCGCTCCACTCACACCGTCCCGGTGTTCTGCCGGGGTGGGCTCGCTCGGAAGGACAGCTACCGAGGAGCCCGTATCTCCCAGCGTTGCTGGGGCTGAATGCTATAATCCTTCTTCGGGTTCCGGACGCCTGGCTCCGGACCTTTCTTTGTGTGCCATGGGCGGCCAACGGACCGACGAGGCCTCACCTTCGGGGCGGAAGCGCAACTGGAGCTGGCTCCTTGGTGTCGGAGTCAGCCTGGCGGCGTTGGTCATCGCCGCCTGGGGGCTCGACCTCAGGGCGTTTCTGGCGGTGCTGGCTCAGGCCGCCTACCTGCTCCTGATCCCTGCGTACCTGCTTCAACTCGCCGGCATCGCGGCCCGGGCCCGGGGCTGGCAGTTCTTGCTCGGCCCCAAGGTGGCCTATCGCCGCGCCTTCGCCGCCATCAATGAAGGCTACCTGCTCAACAACATCCTTCCTTTCCGACTGGGCGAGTTGGGCCGCGCCTACCTCGTCGGGCACGGCAGCGGAATCGGCACCTCCAGGGCTCTGGGGTCGATCGTCGTGGAACGGATGGCCGATCTGTCGATCGCCGTCCTCTCAGTCTTGCTGACCATCCCACTCTTCGCGCCGCCTGCCTGGGCCACACGCGTGGCGCTCGGGATGGGGCTGGCCCTGGTGGTCCTCGCCGGACTCCTGGTTTTGGCGCTGTCCCGGCGGTCGCAATGGACCGGGTGGCTGCAGCGGTTGCCCGGCGGCCTGGGGCAGGGAGGCCCGGCGTTCGTCGAGCGCTTCACCTTGGGATTGGACGAGGCTCGTCAGGGACATCGGCTGACGCGTGCCGTCGCCTGGATGCTTCTGGGATGGGCGTGCGCGTGGATCCAGTTCGCGGTCTACCTACGCATGTTCGGGTCGCAGGGGTCGTTGGCCGTTTCCCTGTTCGTCGTGGGGGTGATCGCGCTCGGGGGCGCCCTCCCATCTTCGCCGGGGGCAGTCGGCGTGATCGAGCTGGCCGGAGTTGCTGCTCTGACCTTCCTCGGCTACCCGCGCGAAGTGGCCCTCGGCGTTGTCCTGGCGGCACACGCCGTCCAGTATTCGCTGACGATTCTCCTTGGTGCGGCGGCTCTGTCCCGCGAAGGGCGTAGCCTGGGTGACCTGGCGCGGGCCGCCCGCGGCATGGTCCTCCGGCCGGCGGGCTGAACCTCGATGCGTATCCTGACCGCCCTGACGTACTACCGGCCGTACGTTTCCGGCGTGACGGTCTACGTGGAGAGGCTGGCTCATGCCTGGGCGCGGGCCGGGCATCAGGTCACCGTTCTTACTTCCCAGTACGCTCCCGACCTCCCGCGGCGCGAGACGATCGACGGAGTCAACGTGGTCCGCGTTCCGGTGATGTTCCGCGTGAGCAAAGGCGTGATCATGCCGACCATCGGGCGCGAGGCGACGCGCGAAGTGCGGGCATTCGACATCCTCAGCCTGCACCTGCCTCAGTTCGACGCCGCCGGAATCGCCATCCGCGGCCGGCTGCAGCACAAGCCGGTTGTGCTCACGTACCACTGCGACCTTCGTTTGCCGGCCGGCCTGCTCAGCCCGCCGGCGATGCTGGCCGTTGCTCTCGCCAACCGGATCGCCGCCGCGGCGGCCGACGTCGTGGTGGCCTATACCGAGGACTACGCTCGACACTCACCGTTCCTCTCGCGCCAGAAGGCCAAGCTGCGCGTCATTCCGCCGCCGGTGGAAGTGGCGCAGCCGACGCCCGAGGCACAGGCGGCCTTCCGACGCAGCCTGAACGGCGACGGGCCGACGATCGGCATGGCGGCGCGCCTGGCGACGGAGAAGGGCGTCGAATACGTCGTGGAGGCGATGCCGCGCATTCTGGAGCGCCACCCGCGGGCCCGTGTCCTTTTCGCCGGACAGCACGAGAACGTCCTGGGCGAGGCGGAATACGCCCGCCGTCTGGCGCCGCTCATCGCCGGCCTGGGCGAGCACTGGAAGTTCCTCGGCGTCCTCGATCCGCAGCACATGGCGATGTTCTTCGGGGCGTGCGACGTCACCGTGCTGCCCAGTCTGAATAGCACCGAGAGTTTCGGCCTGGTCCAGATCGAGTCGATGCTGTGCGGTACACCGGTGGTCGCCTCGGATCTCCCCGGCGTGCGGCAGCCGGTGCTCACCACCGGGATGGGGCGAATCGTCCCGCGCCGCAATGCGGCGGCCCTGGCGGCCGCCGTGCTCGAGGTGCTCGACCATCGCCGGGAGATGAAGATCGATCCGGCCGTCCTGCGTTCCACCTATGACCCGGCGGCCGTGGCCGAGCAGTACCTGTCGCTCTTCCGCGAAGTCCAGAATCGGACGAGGGCGCGATGAAGCGCGACTTCCTGTGGCCCCACGTGCAGGCCCTGCCCTACTTCCGCGCCCTGCTGCGCGCCGTCGAGGCGTCGCTGGTTCACGAGATCCGGCTGCCGGCGCCGGTGCTGGACGTGGGATGCGGAGACGGGCACTTCGGCAGCGTCGCCTTCGACGAGCCGACGACGGTGGGTGTCGACCCCTCGCTGGCCTCCCTGCGCGAGGCGTCCGGCTTCCGCGCCTACCGCTGGCTGATCGCCGCCG
>CAYUWF010000025.1:11344-26129 GCA_964448245.1 uncultured Anaerolineaceae bacterium
GAGCGGGCGGGTTTCAGGCTGGTCCGCTCGGTGCGCTACTTCCCGCCGCGGGCGCTCAGGGCGCTCGAGTGGGGCCACTACTTCGGCCTGCCCTCGCTCGTGGCGCGCAAACTGACCGGCCGCTGGATTCTGCTGCCGAACCGCTTCAACCTCGGGTTGACGGAACGCTTCGTCCGTCGTTATTATCGTGAGCCGCTGGCCGGCGATGGGACCTACACACTCTATGTTGCCACGCGATCCTGACGGCGCCGGTCGAGACGCCGGCTCCGTCTTCGAGCGGCGGAGGTGGATGTGATCCCGGGCGAACCCGCTTCGGTCGAACCATCGGTCCTCGACTGGGTCAAGTCGGTGCTGCGCGGGCGGCCGCTCCCCATCCGCGCCACCCCGCCGCTCGCCGCTACGGCTATCCTGGCCCCGGCCCCGGTCGCACGGGAGATGAGGGCGACGCCCGCATTCCGGATCAGCGGCCGTCAGCTGCGTCTGTTGGCGGTCTCGGCGCTCTTCCTCATCATTCAGGCCAGCCTGCAGGCATGGCAGCCAAGGTCGACGACGCCCTGGGGCTGGGTCATCGCCCTGGTCATCGCGGCCGGGCTCCTAGGCTGGTCCCTCCTGCGCGGCGACTTCCCCCTCGGCGAACGAGAAGCCGATGGCGCCGCCCGGGAAGAAGCCCCAATACGTGCCAGGTACCTGGCGGTCGGCGCTGTACTCTCACTGGCGACGTTCCTTCTCTCGGGCGGCAACATCTTCCGCCTCTCGACGGTGGTGGCCTGGACCGGCTCGGTCCTCTGCCTGATGCTCGGATTCTGGGAGGGGGAGTCGTTCCTGCGCCGCGCCTGGAGGCGCCTCGCCGCCTGGCTCCGTCATCCAACGGTGCGCCTGTCTCTCGACGGCTGGGCCCTCGCCCTATGGTTGGCGCTCGGTGTGGCCGCCTTCTTCCGGTTCTACCTACTGGACCAGCTGCCCCTCGACATGTGGTCCGATCACACCGAGAAGCTGCTGGACGTGATGGACGTCCTCAACGGCCGCTATTCGATCTTCTTCCTGCGGAACACGGGCCGCGAGCCCCTCCAGTTCTACCTGGCGGCTGCCACGGTTCGCCTTCTGGGTACGGGGATTTCGTTCCTGACGCTGAAGGCCGGGACGGCGCTGCTCGGCTGGCTGACACTGCCGTTCCTGTACATTTTCGCCCGCGAGTTCGGCGGACGCCGGGTCGCCCTGGCGGCGCTGTTCCTGGCGGGGATTGCCTTCTGGCCGAACTTGCTTGGGCGCACGGGGCTGCGCTTCTCCCTCTTCCCGTTCTTCGCCGCGCCGGCGTTGTTCTTTCTCGTGCGCGGCCTTCGCCGGCAAAGCCGCAACGACTTCCTGCTGGCCGGCCTGTGCGCCGGGTTGGGCCTCTACGGCTACAGTCCGGCGCGCATCCTCCCCGTCGTCCTCGCGGCGGGCGTCCTCATTTATCTGGCTCACCCCGTCGCCCGCGGCCGGCGGACGCAGATCCTTTTCTGGCTGTTGGCGGCGGCGGTCATCGCCACGGCCGTCTTCGTCCCATTGGCGCATGCCGGCCTGACCTATCCGGACCAGTTCCTTTCCCGGGCGCTCACGCGGCTGACTTCGGCCGAGCGTCCGCTCCCGGGCCCGGCGATCCTCCTCTTGCTGGGGAACATCTGGAATGCCCTGAAGATGTTCAACTGGGACAGCGGCGAGATCTGGGTCGTGACGATTCCTCACCAGCCCTTGCTGGACTACGTCACCGGGGCGCTGTTCCTCATCGGGATCGGGATCCTGGTGGCGCGCTACGTCCGCCGCCGTTCGTGGATGGACCTGTTCCTGCTTCTCTCGATTCCGCTGCTGATGGCCCCGTCGATCCTGGCGCTGGCCTTTCCCTCCGAGAACCCCGCTCCGAACCGGGCCGGCGGCGCCCTCGTCCCCGCCTTTACGGTGGCAGGTATTGCGCTGGTCTCGCTCCTCGGCGGATTGCGCAGCGCGCGGGCACGCCGGGCGGGGTGGGTGCTGGCCGGCGGGGCCGGGCTTCTGCTAGTGGGCCTGGCCAGCGTGAACAACTACCGGATGATGTTCGACGAATTCCCTCCGGGGTACCGCAACCGTTCCTGGAACACCAGGGACGCCGGGGGAGTCATCCGCGGCTTCGCCGAATCGGTCGGCGAGTACACGACCGCCCACGTCATTCCCTACCGCCATTGGTACGACACGCGCCTGGTCGGGTTTCAGGCGGGGAGGCCGGGCGTCGATTATGCTCTGCCCGCTGAGGCGATCGAGGGGCTGGCGGGCGAGACGGCGGCGCAGCTGTTTCTGGTGCACCTCGACGATCTCGAGACGATGGAGAAGCTGCGCCAGGTGTTCCCCAACGGGGCCGCCGAGCGTTTCCTCTCCGGCCTGGAAGGCCGCGATTTCTGGATTTACTTCGTGCCCCAGCGAGGACTTGCGCAGTGAATCCATTCGCAGCGGGCCCGCCGTCGCCGTCGCGTCGACAGTGGCGGGACCTGGCGCCGCTGGTCTTGCTGGTCCTGGTGCTTCTGATGGCCGCCGCTCTCCGGCTCTCCGGCCTCGATTGGGACGAAAGCGCCCACCTGCACCCGGACGAACGATTCCTGACGATGGTCGAAACCGGTCTGCGCCTGCCGTCGAGCCTGGCCGAATACTTCGACACCGCCCGCTCGCCTCTCAACCCCCACAACTCGGGCTTCACCTTCTTTGTCTACGGCACATTCCCGATCTTCCTGGTGCGCTACCTCGCCGGTTGGGTTTCGCAGTTGGGATATGACCAGGTCCATCTGGTGGGGCGGGCGGCCTCGACCTTCTTCGACCTGCTCTCGCTGATCCTGCTCTATGCCCTGGGTTCGCGGCTCTACGGCCGGAGGGTGGGCCTGATCGCGGCGCTGCTCGGGGCTTTCACCGTCCTGCTGATCCAGCACGCCCACTTCTTCGTCGTCGACCCCTTCGCCAACACCTTCATCGTCGCCGGCTTGTACCTTGCCGTGCGCGCCCAGCAGGAAGGGCGGCTTTTCGACTACGCGCTCTTTGGCGCGTGCGTCGGCGCGGCCGCGGCTTCCAAGATCAGCGCGCTGCCATTGGCGGGGGTTATCCTGCTCGCCGTCGCAGCCCGCTCCTTCACCGCGGAGCGAGGTCGCCGCGAGAAGGTCGTCCTGGCGGCGCTGTGGGGATTGCTGATGGCCGGCGGCGTGGCGTTCGCCACGTTCCGCGTCCTGCAGCCTTACGCCTTCCAGGGTCCGGCGATCTGGAACATCCTCCCGAATAGGGAGTGGCTGGCGGATCTGGCCGAGGTCCGCATCCAGTCCTCCGGCCAGGCCGACCTTCCATTCGCCCTGCAATGGGCAGATCGTCCGCCCCTCCTGTTCGCGCTGGGCAACATGGTGTTGTGGGGCATGGGTCTCCCGCTAGGCATCATCGCCTGGGCTTCCTGGGGCGGGGCGGTGGTGCAGAGCCTGCGCGGGCGATGGCAGCCCCACCTCATCCTGGTGGTATGGACCGGCGCGTATTTCTACTGGCAAGGGGCCGCCTTCACGCCGGCCATGCGCTACCAACTTCCGGTCTATCCGGCCCTCATCCTCCTGGCCGCCTGGGGTTCGGTGAGCGTTTGGGATTGGGCGCGGTCTCTGGCGCGCCCAGGCCGGTCCTGGGCGACCCTTGGCTTCGCCCTCGTCGCCGGCGTGCTGCTGGCGGCGCATATCGCTTACGGCATCGGGTTCAGCAGGATCTACGTGGCGGACGTCACTCGGGTGGCCGCCTCGCGCTGGATCTACCGCAACTTCCCTTCGGCGGTTAATCTCAATCTCGACCAGGGCGGCGAATCGGCTCTGTTCCCGCTGCCGACCACGCAGGATTTCCTGCTCGGAAGAGGTGCGGCCTATGAAGCAGCCTTCCGCCCGGAGGTCGAGGGTCAGCTCACCGCCGTTTCCGTCCCGCGCGTCGCCCGCCTGGGGCCGGCGGAGACGCCGGCCGCCGTCCAAATCGAGGTCCTCGACTCGTCGGGGACTTCGCTAACGAAGGCGACGGTGGTCGTCCCCGGCGATTCTGCGGACATTTCCACCGTCGTCTTTGACCCGCCCATCGAAATCGTGCCGGGTGAGACGTACTTGTTGCGCCTCACGATCGAAGGGACCCCGGCCGCCGCCCTCGACGGCAACCTCGGTCTGCGCTACCACTCGGACGGGGCGGAGGTCAACCAGGCGCTAAGTCTCGAGCAAGAGGACCTCGGACTGGCGCCGGGACGCGCCCACCTGGCGACGATCGCCGGAGCGGCGGGTACGCTGCAGGCGGTGACGCTTGGGCCGGCGCGCTGGCTCGATCCGGCCTCCGGCCCCACGCGGCTGACGGCAGCCCTGCTCGACGACCCCGCGGCGACGGTTCCGCTGGCCGTGGCCACCGCCCAATGGGATCCGTCGTCGGTGGAGGCATCCGGCGTCCGGCTGGAGTTCGGCGCGCCCATCGAGCTCGATCCGGACCGCACCTACTGGCTGCGGACCGAGGCCAGTGGAAGCCCGCTGGCGGTGCGCGGTACGCGCATCATCAGCGAGTCCAGTTGGGACGACGGCCTCCCGCTGCGCATCGACGGGCGCGACGGATATGGGGGACTGTACATCGGGCTCAACCAGGAGCTGTATTGGTCCGAGAAGGAGGACGCCGACGCCGACGGCCGCGCCGATAAGCTCGAGCGGCTCGTCGACACCCTGGCCCAGGGCGAATATCTGGCCATCACCTCCAACCGTCAGTACGGTTCCATCCCGCGCGTCCCGGTTCGCTACCCTCTGACGACGGCCTACTACCGCTTGCTTTTCGACTGCCCCGCGCCGACTCCGGTCAGCCAGTGCGCCGCCGTGGCCGAACCATCGGAGGAGGTCAACGCCCTCGGATACCGGCTGGTCCAGACGTTCCAAAGCAATCCGGCCCTCGGGCCGCTCGAGGTCAATGACCAGACGGCCGAGGAAGCCTTCACCGTCTATGATCATCCCAAGGTCCTGATCTTCGCCCGGATGCCCGAGTTCTCCCGGGCGAAAGTCGAAGAACTCCTGGGCGCGGTCGACCTGAGCCGTGTCCGGCCGCTCATCCCGTCGGAGGTCGGCTCGCCCGATCTGATGCTGCCGGCGCAGCGACTGGCCCAGCAGCAGGCAGGCGGGACGTGGTCGGAGCTGTTCCCGCGCGACAGCCTGATCAACCGGTCCCAGACGCTGGCGACGGTCGTTTGGTGGCTGCTGATCGCCGTCCTCGGTTGGATCAGCCTGCCGCTGGCTCGCCTGGTCCTACCGGGCTTTACCGTGGGCGCTTACGCCCTTGCGCGGACTCTGGGGATGCTCGTGCTGGCCTGGGGCACGTGGTTCCTCGGCAGCTACCAGGTCCCCTTCCAGATGACGACGATTCTGGCCGTTGTGTTGGCGATGCTGATCGTCGCCGCGATTCTGGCCTACCGCGGCAGGCACGAGCTCCGGGCTTTCCTGCGTGAGCACGGCCGCGAGATTGCGTGGATCGAGGTCCTGGCTCTGGGGCTCTTCCTGTTCGACCTCGCCATCCGCTTCGGCAATCCGGATCTCTGGCATCCGTCCAAGGGCGGCGAGAAGCCGATGGACTTCTCCTACTTCAATGCCGTCCTGCGCAGCACATCCTTCCCGCCTTACGATCCCTGGTTCGCCGGCGGGTACATCAACTATTACTACTTCGGCTTCGTCCTGGTCGGCGTGCCGGTGCGCCTGCTCGGCCTGAATCCCTCGGTTGCCTACAACCTGATCCTGCCGACGCTGTTCGCTCTACTGGGCGTCAGTGGCTACGGCGTCGCCTTCGAGCTCGTCCGCCGCGCAACGGGTTTCGTGCGATCGATCTCTCCGCGCCTGGCCGGCGCCGCCGCGGCGGCCTTCCTGGTCCTGCTCGGCAATCTCGGCACGGTGGTGATGACGTACCAGGGTCTCAAGCAGATCGGGGCCGAGGGCGAGCCGACGGCCGACCTGCTGGCCGGTATCCCACAGGCGGTGAAGGGCCTGGCCAAGTTCGTCACACTGCAGTCCCCGCTCCCATTCCGCATGGACGAGTGGTACTGGAATCCGAGCCGGGCGATTCCGTCCGCGCCGGGTGAGGTCGATCCGATCACCGAGTTCCCGTTCTTCACCTTCCTGTATGCGGATCTGCACGCCCACATGATCGCGCTCCCGCTCACCATTCTCGCCCTGGGGTGGGCGATTGCCTGGGTACTGGCGGCGGACGAGCGCAAGCGTCTCGGCCTGGCGGCCAAGGCGATCGGGCTCGTCATCGGGGGACTGATCCTGGGGTCGCTGCGCCCGACGAACACCTGGGATTTCCCGGTCTACCTGGGACTCGGCGCGCTGGCGACGATGACGGCGCCGTTCCTGCGAGAGCGACGCTTGAGCTGGGGTGCCGCCATCGAAGCCGTCTTCACCACCGCCGCGCTGCTCGTCGCCTTCGTCGCTTTGTACGCGCCCTACACGCAGTGGTACGTCCAGGGCTACACCGAGGCCGGTTTGTGGGAAGGCTCGCGCACGTCGCTGCGGGCCTATCTCACCGTGCACGGCGTCTTCCTGTTCTTCAGCGTCGCCTGGATGGCCTGGGAGACGATCGCCTGGATAGCGTCGACGCCGATCTCGGCCCTGGCACGGCTGCGCTCCTACCTGATCGCGATACTGGCGGCCGCCGTCTTGCTCCTGGCGCTCCTCTTGTTCGGCTTCATCGATGGCGTGCGAGCGATCCTGTTCGCTCTGCCCCTGATGGTTTGGAGCACGGTCCTGTTGTTCCGCGCGAATTGGCCGCTGGTCAAGCGGATCGTCCTGGTGCTGATGATCGTCGGCCTGGCGGTAACGCTGGTCGTCGAAGTCGTCGTCCTGCTCGGCGACATCGGCCGGATGAACACGGTGTTCAAGTTCTACCTGCAGGTATGGACCCTGTTCTCGATCGCCGCAGCCGCGGGGTTGTTCTGGTCGCTGGCCGATTTGCCGGCCTGGCATCCCGCGGCGCGGGCGGTGTGGAGCGTCGGGGGCGTGGCGCTGGTCGCCGGGGCGCTCCTCTTCCCGCTGACGGCGACCCCCGCCAAGCTGCGCGACAGGGTGGCGACCGAGGCGCCGCACACCCTCGACGGACTGGCGTTCATGCCCTATGCCACGTATGCCGATGTGGGACGGGACTTGCATCTCGACGGCGACTACAGGATGATCCAGTGGCTCGAGGACAACGTCGAGGGTTCCCCGACGATCGTCGAGGCGCATGCCGAGCAGTACCGTTGGGGCGCCCGGACGGCGATCTACACCGGCCTGCCCGCCGTGCTCGGGTGGAGCTGGCATCAGCAGCAGCAGCGGGCGGCCGACTCTGGGCCGGTTCTCGAGCGCGCCTCCGAAATCGCCGACTTCTACATCCGCTACTCGGCGGATGAGGCCCGGGCCTTCCTCGAGAAGTACGGGGTCGCCTACATCATCGTCGGCGAGATGGAACGCGCCTATTATGAAGAGATGCAGCCGTGTTTGCCAGCCGCCGATGGGCTTGGCGTTACCTGCGATATGTCCGGAAGGCCGCTGGTGACCAAGCCGCCGCTCGTCGGCCCGGAGGACTGCGTCTCGATTGATCCGCAGGGCGAGGGGGGTGCCCTGCGTTGCCCGACCCACGGGTTGGAGAAGTTCGAGGCGATGGTCGCCGACGGGACGCTGCGTGAAGCCTACCGCGACGGTCCCACGGTTGTCTACCAGGTCGTCCAATGATCGGAGGCATGCTGGCCTGGTGGGTGGCGAGCACCGTCGCCGGCGCGGCGGCTTTCCCGATCGCCTGGCGGCTGTTCGATCGCCTGCCGGATCGCGGATTCGGCCTGAGCCGGGCGTTCGGAATCCTCCTCGGCGGATACCTCCTGTGGCTCTCGGCCAGCCTCGGCGTTCTTCGCAACAGCCCCGGGGGAGCCGTGGCGGCGATCCTGCTCGTGGCGGCCGGCAGCGTCCTCGCCGCCCGCGGTCGCTGGAGGGAGATGCGGCGCTGGCTCCGGGCCAACGCCGGCACCGTCCTGGCGATGGAACTGGTATTCCTGCTGGCCTTCGTCGTTTGGGCCGTGGTTCGCTCTTACAACCCGGAGATCGTCGCCACCGAAAAGCCGATGGAGCTTGCGTTCCTCAACGCCATTCTGCGCTCACCGCAGTTTCCTCCGCAGGATCCGTGGCTTTCGGGAAGCGCCATTTCGTACTACTACCTGGGCTACGTCCTGCTCGCGTGGATGACGTGGCTGACCGGGGTGTCGGCCGGGGTCGCCTTCAATCTCGGCAACGCCCTGTGGTTCGCCCTGGTGGCCGTCGGCGCCTATTCGCTGGTCTTCAACCTGCTCTACCTTCGCCACGGTACCTCGCGGCGTCTGGCGTCGCTGCTCGGGCCGCTGCTCGTCGTCGTCGTCGGCAACCTCGCCGGTGTGTTTGAGGTCATGCACGCCCAGCACTGGTTTTGGGAGACCCAGCCGGATGGGACGTCGACCTCCACGTTCTGGACCTGGCTCGACCTCGACGATCTGGCGAATCCGCCGGCCCGTTCTCCGGCTTTCCCACCCAATCGCTTCTGGTTCTGGTGGCAGGGGGCGCGGGTCATCAATGACATCGACCTAGCCGGGAACCACGTCGAGGTCATCGACGAGTTCCCGTTCTTCTCGTTCCTGCTGGCCGACAACCATCCGCATGTCCTGGCATTGCCGTTCGCCATCCTGGCCCTGGCAGTTGCGCTCCAGGCCCACCAGACGGGGCGGTCTGGAGGTTTCCGCCTTACCTGGCTGCGACCGTCGCGGCGTACGTTGCGCCTAGCCGCGGCAGGAGCCGTGGGGGCGGTCTTGCTTGCCGCACTGGCGCGGGCGGCAGCGGCCGCCGGCGACGGGATGCTACCCCGCGACATCGTCGCCGGGCTGATCCGAACGTCGCTGATGGGGCTCGCTGGAGTCGCCGTCCTGGCCGCTTTCCTTTGGCTGGTAGGCGGCCGGGAGGCATCGGCGCTGCCGACGAAAGAGCTGGTCCTTGTCGGATGGTTGTCGGGGACGCTCGCCTTCCTCAACACCTGGGACTTGCCGATCTATTTGGCGCTCATCCTCGGCGCGGCGGTGTGGGGGATGGTGGGCGACGGCTTATGGACCGCCATCCGTCGCGGGCTTTGGACGGGGGTGGCGGCGCTCGTGCTGGCGCTGATCGCCGTCCTTCCTTGGATACCGACCTTCGCATCGCAGGTTGGCGGCATCCTCCCCAACATGGTTTTCCCGACGCGCCTGCCGCAGTTCTTGATCATGTTCGCTGTCCTTCTCCTGCCGGTCGGCTTGTGGCTGTTGCTGCGAACGCGCCGGGAGATTCGCAGCCCCGGAACGTGGAAGCTGGTCCTGGCCGTTACGCTCGGCCTCCCGCTGGCGCTTCTGCTGCTGTCCTGGCTGCTAGGGGGTCTGGCCGTCGTTACCATGCCCGAGGCGGAGCTGCAGGCCGTGCTGAACGGCCTCGGTGCCACCAGCGTTGGCGAGGTCGCCGCCAGCGCCGTCTCCCGCCGGTTGGACGCGCCGTCGGTGGCGCTGCTGCTTTCACTCTTCCTGGCGTTGGGGGTTCTCTACCTTCGCCGCGCTCATCGAGAGGCCGGAGCAGGCGAGAGCGGACGGGGGGTCGGGATCTTTGTCGTTCTCATGATCATGCTCGGGGCAGCGCTCGTCCTGGCGCCGGAGTTCTTCTACCTGCGGGACTCTTTTGGCTCCCGCATGAACACGGTTTTCAAGTTCTCCTATGCCGCCTGGCTGCTCTGGGCGGTGGCCGCGGCCTACATCTTGGCCTGGCCGTGGGAGTCGTTCGGCCGGTGGGGGAGGCCATTGCTGGTCCTGGCGGTTTTGCCGGTTTTCCTCGGGCTGGTCTACACGACGACGGCGTTGTGGGAGAAGACTTCGCACTTCGGCGTCCCCGGCGGCCCGCTGCTCGACGGTACGGCGCACCTGGACCAGGAGGTCCCGGGGGACGCGGCGGCGATCCGCTGGATGCGGGCCGCCCTGCATCCGGCAGTGGTGGCCGAAGCCGTCGGGGGAAGCTACTCTTCCTACGGGCGCGTCTCCGCCCACACCGGTTTCCCGACCGTCCTCGGGTGGGACTTCCATGAGTATCAGTGGCGCGGCGACTGGGGCCCCCAGGGGACCCGCCGGGAAGACATCGAACGGCTCTATCTAACCAAGGAGTGGGAGGAGGCGCAGGCCATCCTCGAGCAGTATTCGATCGAGTATGTCTACGTCGGTCCGCTCGAGCGCTCGACGTACTCGGCCCTGGTCATGCGCAAGTTCGACACCTATATGGACAAGCTCTTCGACCAGGCAGACGTGACGATCTACGGCCGTCGGACGGAGGTTGGATCGTGAACGAACCCGAGGGCCACGTAACTTTGCGTCAGGTCCTGTTCGCCGGGATTTTCGTGCTTGCGCTTGGGATGCGTCTGGCAGACCTGGGCGTTGCCCCGCTGACCGATTCCGAGGCGCGGGAAGCGCTGTGGGCTGCAGAGGGCACCCCGGAGGACTCGGTCTTCTGGCCGCAAGATGTTTCGGCGGCCTCGAGCGCCGCCTATCAGACCCTCACCTGGGGGATCTTCCAGCTGGTCGGCGGCGGCGAGACTTTGGCTCGGGTGTTCCCGGCCGTCATCGGCGCATTCATCGTGTTTCCGCCGTGGCTCCTGCGCCGCAGGCTCGGAAACCTGGGCGCCCTGGCGGCTTCGTTCCTGCTGGCGATCTCGCCGACGTTGGTGGCGACGGCGCGCACGGCCGACGGGACAAGTGCGGCGATGGTGGCGGGGGCGCTCGGCGCTACGGCCGTCATCCTCGGCCTGGACGGAGTATGGAAACCCCAGCAGACAACAGTTCTGCTTGCCGGGAGCCTGGCTGTGGGCTTCACCGCCGGCCCGGCCTTCTATCTCGGTCTCATGAGCCTGCTCCCGGCAGCCGGCCTGATGCTGATGACGTCGCCGCGGCCCTGGTCTACCGACCGGTGGATCGAGTTGAAATCGCGGCTCCCGGCGGCCTTTGGGATCGGCGTGCTCGCGGCGATCGCCCTGGCCTTCGCCGGGGGATTAATGCCGCGGGGTGGGACGGCGTTGGCCGAGGGCGTCCGCGTGTGGCTGGTGGGCTGGCTCGGACCAGGGACGATGCACGCGCTTTCCCCTGCGGCGATCCTCATCGTGTACGAGCCGCTGGTGGTGGTGTTCGGGATCCTCGGTGCGCTGGCCGCCTGGCGCGCGCGCGATTCCCTGGCCGTCGGCGCGGCCTGGTGGGCCGCCCTTGCCCTCCTTATCGCCGTCCTCTATCCGGGCCGATCGGGCGCGAGCGTGGCGTGGTGCACCATTCCCCTCGCCATCCTGGCTGGGCAGAGGCTGGCGCGCGCGGCGGAGCGCTTCCAACGCCTGTCCTCTCCTTGGCAGGCGGTCGGCGTCGCGGCGCTGCTAACCCTTCTGCTGATCTACGCCGGCGGCCAGCTCTCGGCCTACGCCAGCGGCATCGGGCCGGGGGCCATCCCGCTGATGCCGGAGGTGCGTCTGGCCGTCGCCGCCGGGGCGATCGTTGTTGCCATCCTGACGGTCGTGCTGATCGGCCTGGGGTGGAGCTGGGACGTCGCCCGATCCGGGGTGGCCCTCGGGGCAGCGACCCTGCTCCTCATGCTCACGCTCTCCTCGGGGTGGCGCCTGAACTTCTTCCGCCAGCGCCTGGGCGCGGCGGAGTTGTGGACCGTCTCCATGCCGACCTACGGGATTCCACGCATCGCCTCGACGCTGGCCTCTCTCTCGATGAGCACGCGGGGAATTCCCGACGACCTGCCGGTGGCCATCGACGACAAGACCCCGCCGCCTTCCCTGCTATGGGCGCTGCGCGCCTTCCCGCGCTTCACCACGAGCGACAGCGGGGTGGCGGAAAGCCCGCCGGTGATCCTGGCGCGTGCGACCGGGGGAGCGTCGCAGCTGCGCGCAGATTATTTAGGTCAGACGGTGACCATCGCCGAGGCCTGGGATTTCGACGGCCCCCTGCCGCCCAACCCCCTGCAGTGGTGGTGGCGCCGAACGCTCCCGGTCGTGGCCGACACCTGGCTGCTGCTGGTGCGCGCCGATGTGGCGACGCTCGGCGAATTCGAGGCCGGCGAGGGCCAGCCGTGAGGCAAGGCGGCGCGTGATGGCCGCTCGAGTCATCGCCATCGATGGCCCGGCGGCCTCGGGGAAAACGACCGTCGCCCAACGCCTGGCCCAGCACATGGGGTATCTCTTCTTCGACACGGGCGTCATGTATCGGGCGGTGACGCTGGCTGCCCTGAGCCATGGAGTTGCTCCCGAGGACGAGCCGGGCGTGGTGAGGCTGGCCGAGGCGATCGCCGTCGATGTGCGGCCGCCCAGTGTCGCGGACGGGAGGTTATACGACGTCGTGGCCAACGGCGGCGACGTGACCTGGGCCATCCGCGCCGAAGAGGTGGACCGGCACGTCTCGCGCGTCTCGGCCTACGCCGGCGTGCGGACGGCGATGACGCGGCTGCAGCGGGAGATCGGATTGCGCGGCGAGGTTGTGATGGTGGGGCGGGATATCGGCACGGTAGTCCTGCCCGAGGCGGACCTGAAGCTCTACCTGGTGGCCTCCGTCGACGAGCGCGCCCGGCGGCGCCATCAGGAACTGACGGGCCGAGGCCAGACGGTGGATGTCGAGACGATCCGCCAGGCGATGGCCGCCCGAGACGAGTACGATTCATCGCGGGCGCTCGCCCCGCTCAAGCCTGCGCCGGACGCGGTCCTGCTGGATACGACCGAGCTGACCCTCGAGCAGGTGCTCGCCCGCGCTCTGGCGCTGGCCGAGGCCTGAGACGACGATGCCGACGACCGCCCTCGAAACCCCGGCCTCCACTCGCTACGACCATCACGCGTTGGAAGGCCGCCGCCGGATACTGCGCTGGCTGATCGACAATATCGGCTGGCGGTTCCTGGTGAGGATCGGCCGCGTCGAAGGGCTGGAGCACTTCCCTCTCCATGGCCCGGCGATCGGCATGTACAACCACATCGCCTTCGTCGATCCGGTCGTCGTCTTGGGTAACCTGCCGCGCAACACGGTCCCGCTGGCTAAGGTCGAGGCCTACAGTTACCCGTTGATCGGGATCATCCCGCGCTTGTGGGCGGTCATCCCGGTTCGGCGCGGCGAGGTCGATCGCCAGGCGTTGGCCAGGGCGCGCGCCGTGCTGGCAGCGGGCGAGGTCATCCTGCTGGCGCCGGAGGGCACGCGCAGCCCGGCCCTGCTCCAAGCGAAGGAGGGCGTGGCGCTGCTGGCGGACCGTTCGGGCGCGCCTGTTATCCCGATCGCCGTCGAGGGGACCGATCAGTTCCCGACTCTGTCTCTAAAGAAATGGCGAGGGCAGGCGGCGGTGATCCGCATCGGGCGGCCGTTACGCTTCCGGCCGGCGCCAGGCGGGAAGGCCGACCGCCAGCGCCTCCGCCTGATGACCGATGAAGCGATGTACCTGCTGGCGTCCCTCCTGCCGGAGGAGCGGCGCGGGTTCTACCGCGACCTTTCCAAAGCGACTTCGCAGACCTTCGACTTCGTATAGCCACAAGGGTACTAAAGGTATTCGCAGGCGCGGCGGCGGGTGAACGCCAGGATGTACTCGGCTTCCCGGCGCTTATAATGCGAGTCCGGACGACGGGAGGTTGTGGCGAGCGCGATCTGAGGGACGGCAAAGCGCATGGCCCCGTGCTGAGCCTGAGCGAAGTCGAAGGCCGAAGCACGGGGTGACGAGGTCGAGGGTTCCCTGCCGCAAGGCAGGGCCAACCGGAGAACGCTGCGGGTCGCATCCGCTGCGCCGGGAAAATCGAGAGTTCAGCGGATGCCCTCTGGGCGGCTCACCGCCCAGGCGACCCGAGGCCGGCTCCCACCGGTCGAGGGGAAAGCCCAAACCCTGAGGTCCAACGCCGGGCGGCGACGCGCCGGACAGAGCCTGGGGGAGTGAGCCTCAACAAAGAGAAGACAACTTTGGGAGGTTTCCATGTGCGGCATCGTGGGCTATATCGGCTCGCGCGACGCAACACCGATCATCACCGCCGGTCTGAAACGCCTGGAATACCGGGGCTACGACTCGGCCGGCTTGGCCGTGATCCAGAACAGCCACATCGAGGTCCGGCGCGATACCGGCAAGTTGAGGCGCCTGGAGGCACTCCTGGCAGAGCAGCCGATCCACGGTCCGGTGGGGATTGGCCACACCCGCTGGGCGACTCACGGAGAGCCGAGCGCCCGCAACGCCCATCCGCATGTAGGGCCGACCGGCGATGTGGTCGTCGTCCACAACGGCATCGTCGAGAACTTCGCCGCCCTCAAGGAAGAGCTGACGGCGGAGGGCGCCGAGTTCCGTTCCGACACCGACACGGAGGTCATCGTCCACTTGGTCGAGCGCTACCTGGAGGCGGGCAGCGATCTTCCGACGGCGGCGCGCCAGGCGATCCGCTTGCTGCGAGGGGCGCACGGCATCGTCCTGCTCTCGTCGCGCGAGCCGGACAAGATCGTGGCGGCGCGCGTCGGCAACGCCGGGGGCGTCGTGGTGGGGGTGGGCGACGGTGAGATGTTCGTCGCCTCCGATATCCCCGCCATCCTCGAGCACACGCGGCGGATGGCCTTCCTCGAGTCCGGCCAACTGGCGGTGGTTCGACGTGACGGCTTCGACGTCACCGACCTCGATGGCCGGCCAGTCGAAGTCGAGATCCACAATGTCGCCGGGGATCCGGTGGCGGCGGAGAAGGGCGAGTACAAGCACTTCATGCTCAAGGAGATCCACGA
>CAYUWF010000026.1:0-25371 GCA_964448245.1 uncultured Anaerolineaceae bacterium
TCAAGAAATGCTGTCGCCCTTGCTCCTGCAAGACCCGTGGATCGACTCCGCCGAAGGCTTTGGCGCCCCAGGAGTAATTCCCGCCCTCCAATCGAAGACGGCAGCGAATGCGTTCTCAATGCGGGTTCCCCACGAGGCCCGTCCGTCGATCGTCCCCCGGGGCAGGCGCTCCTTGCCCATCGCCACGGCCCTGGTCGCGCCTTCCCCAGGCGCGCGATCTAGAGCCCCGGGTCCGCTTCATGGTTAGGCGTCGTTTCCGAACGGCCCTCACCATCGCCGTTGTATCCCTTGGGCTGGCAACGACCTCGTTCTGGCTGCTGAACTCAGGGGAATCTTTCTCGCTCCTTTCCCGGGAGCTTCCGCTCCTCACTCTGGTGCTGATCGAGATTGCCATCCTTACCACCTTCAATATGGCGATTCGCTGGCTTCGCTGGCACTTCCTGCTTCGCCGCTCCAAGGTCCACGCCAAGACCAAGGAAAGTCTTGGGATCTGGATGCTTTCATTGCCCGGGATCGCAACCCCCTTCTATGTGGGGGAGCTTGTCCGGGCCCCCTTGCTTGCGCGTCGCTTCCGAACCCCTTTTTGGATTGTCCTCGGGATCTGGTCTATTGAGCGTCTGGCGGATGTGTATGTGCTGGGCTTTTCTGTGCTCGCCGTCAGGGGTCACTGGTCGGTCCTTCTCGGGATCGGTGTCGTCACCGCCCTCTGCGTTTGGGTGCTACGCCTGGTCCCTCACGCGCAAGTGGTACGGACGATCACTCACCCGTTTGAGATGACCGTTGTTGTGGGCAGCACACTCCTGGCATGGGCCTTGCCCGCCCTCGGGCTATGGATCCTGCTGCTTCAGCTGGGCACGCCGCTTCCCGCGAGGGACGTTGTTGAGGCCTTCGGGGTCGGGACCTTGCTTGGGGGATTCTCCGGCGTTCCGCTTGGAGTTGGCGTCACGGGTTCAGCGATGATCCTCAGCCTGCAGGCGAAGGGCGTCCCGGCTGAAATTGCCACCATCGGCATCGCCTTGTTCCGGGCGGGCACAGCCTATTACGCGATTGGGATCGGACTGGTGGCCCTGGCTCTGGCCAGAGGTTTCATCCTTCCACTCCTCGGGGCCCAGCCGAGGCGTGGCCATTTTGACCAGATCGCCGAGGTGTATGGGGAGAATATCCCGCCTCACATGGTTGAGCGACTATTGCTCCGTAAGACGGATACCATGCATGCGTGGCTCTCCGAAGCCGCTGCTCAAGATGGCCGGCGCGGTCTCGACGTAGGCTGCGGCCAAGGATGGTACGTTAGCGAGATGGCCGAACGCGGTTATCGGATGAACGCCATGGATCTATCGATTCGGCAAATCCAGCAGGCCAGAGAGCATTTGGCCGAGACGGGGATGGTGCTGCCGTTGTGCGTCGCTGACGTGGCCGCCCTTCCTTATGCCGATGGCAGCTTCGATTTCGCGTTCAGCGTCAATGTGATCCACCATATCGCTCGAAGCCAAAACCGTCAGGCGGCGTTCCACGAAATCCTTCGGGTCCTGAGGCCAGGGGGCCACTTTTTCCTCCAGGAGATCAATATCCGGAACCCTTTGTTCCGGTTTTATATGGGTTACGTCTTTCCCCTTTTGAAGGATATCGACGAGGGAACCGAGCAATGGCTGGTCCCCGAGGCGCCGCCCGATGTGCAGGGAGGACGATGGAAGACAGAAGTCGTTTACTTCAACTTTCTGCCGGACTTCACGCCCGCCCCTGTCATGAAATGGCTCACAGGCGTGGAAAGCTATCTGGAAAGATCCCGTCTGAGGCGGTGGAGTTCCCATTACGTCGCCTGCCTGACCAAAACCGATCCTCTCGCAGAGCCGCTCTCCCGGCCACAAGGAACGCCGGGGCCTCAGGTATGACGAATGACCGAAGGTCGAGATCGGATCGGTCTGCCAGGCCGATCCTTCCGGAAAAGTGCATAATCTTCCCTTCCAGACATGAGATCGTAAGCTGGCCAGGAGGGCAATGAATAGCCCTGAAGACCTTCCGAACAAAGGGCCGCACCTCCAAGGATTCCGAGAAGCCCTTCGGCGGCTTCGGTTTCGGCTTGGTCGTTGGCCGATCCCCATGCGGTCGCTGGGGGAACTGGCTCTGATCGGCCTGTGGGCCGCGCGGCAGGGGCCCAGGCTAGGCTAGGCCAGGCCTCGGAAAACGCGATGCTGGTCTTCGCCGGAGTCATCGTTGCCGTCGCCCTTAGCGCTCTCATCGTCTTTCTCGCGCGGAAGCGAATCGTACCTCCGGCTGGCAGACCCCAAGTCCACGTGTTGGGTGCCTACTCACCCGTTCTCACCTGGGCCCGCGACCGGACGATCTCCCAGGTGCGACCTTCGACCGCCCTCCGTCAGCGCCTCCAATCCTCTCGCCTTGCCGCCGGGCTGGAGATTCTTGCCATCGGCCTGTGGGCGCTTTGGGTAGGACGGAGTTTTCTCAACTTCGACCTTCAGATCTGGCCGAACGGCAGAGAGTTCGGCGTCCAGATCTACGGATTCCACTTCTGGGATCTCTTAATCCGGTGTGGCGTCTGCAGCTTGTGGAACGGGATGCTTAACGGGGGTTCGCCGTTCCTGGCAGACCCGTTCACCGGAGCACTCCATCCGATCTCCGCCGTTGCTGGGAGCCTCGCCGGCGCGGTCAACGGCGCCAAGCTCACCGTCATGGCTTCGATGTGGATGGCGGGAATCGGCCAGTGGTGGATGGGGAAGGCGATCGGGCTCGGGCGGTGGAGTCGGCTGTGGGCTGCCCTTGCCGCGGTAAGCGGTGGACACCTTGTCGGCCGGATGGAACTGGGAGCGGTAAACCTCGTCCTCTCAACCGCGGCCACCAGCCTGGCCCTGGCAGGGGCCCTCGACCTCGCCATCAACCGTAGCCGAAAGGCTGCGCTTCGCCTGGCCGTCCTTCTTGCCTTATCCATCGTGGCCGGTGTCGGATATCTGCAAGTGGCCCTTCTCTTCTGGGCGCCATGGATCGCGCTGATAGCCTGGGACCGACGAAAAGGCCTGGGCGCTCCTTGGCGGGAGTTTGCCTTGGCGGGCGCCCTGGCTGTACTTATGGCAGGCGTGTTCCTTCTTCCCTTCGCGCACGTCTGGCCGAGCCTAGCCAAGTTCACCGATACGCTATTCGAGACCTCTCAACCCTTCGAGTACATCCCGCTCAACCTGGTCATCCACGACTGGGACTACTACCTGGCGGGAGGCCTGGGCAGCACCGCTTTCCCCTATCTCCACACGCTCTTCATCGGATGGCCGGCCGTCGTTCTCGCTGGGATTGGCCTGGTGCGGGGTCGAAGGGAGGACCGCAGGCTTCTCGCCAGTCTCACGCTGGGCGCAATAACCATGTTCTGGCTGGCCTCAGGAATCCCGTTCCGCTGGGTGGTCGGCGTTCTGCCGGCCGTGGCAGGCATCCGCCATGTGGCGCTCATGGCCAGCCTGGCCGTTCCGGCGGTGCTCGCCCTGGCCGGTTATGGCGTCGATCGTCTGTTGGAGCTGGTCTGGTCTTTCCCGGCTGCCAGCATGGGCAAGCGTCAGATCTGGAGCCCACGATCCTTTCGACCGGCCTATCTCCTGGCGATCCCCCTCGCGGCGGCGCTGATCGCGGCCGATGAACTAGACCAACATTTCCTGACAACCTACTCCAACACCGGGGCGTACCAGGCCATCTCCGTCTTGAGAACGGCCGACCTGCAATGGGTGGCCGTGCCGGGGGGAGAACACTTCTGGATCGAGCCCGCCTTGGACGATGGCCTCAAACTGACCTATGCGGTGACAGCCTTCTGGTGGGGGGATCGAGAGCCCCCACGACCATTGCTCGAAGCCACGCGTGACGAGCGCGTTCCGGAAGTCCACCCCGTCGACCGACTCGACGATGTCCCGGTCTACCGGTATCCGAAGAACATCTATGCCTTCGTCGAGGCACCTTCGGGGACCGTTCCCTGCGCTGCCCAGGGCCTCGGGGGCGACCTCACCGTAAGGTGTGAAAGCGGCGGCGGGAAGCTGGTCGTCCGAGAGAACGCCTGGGACGGGTGGTCGGCAACGGTGAACGGAGAACCGACGGAACTCAGCGAGAGTCGGTGGCTAACCATGACCGTTCCTTCGGGCACGGCCTTGATCCGCCTAAAATACTTCCCGGCGGACGCCTTGCTCGGGGTGCTATTGAGCCTCGCCGGAGTGAGTGCCTTGCTGATCTTGTGGCGTAGAGAACGGCGCCGCGCACACCGTGAGGAGCTGGCACAACCGTGATCGCCGCGTTGTCAGGTCGGGACGCCAGAAACGAGTCTCGGCCGCCGCGATCAGGCGTCCGACCGGTCCTTCCGCTTGAGGCATTGGTCCGACGCCCCATCGTCCGCCGTCTCCCAATCGCGTGCGCCTAGCCCACCCATGATCGAGCCTTCGATCAGCTCGCCGCCATCCCGTGCCTCCCATCAGGGCATCCTGCTCATTGTCGGAATCGTTTGTGTTTTCGCGGCCCAGCTCCTCCTGCAGTCCTATCTTCGTTCGCCTGGGTATGCATGGGCCCTTCCGACCCTGGGTGGTCTCCTCCTCATCGTCTTGGCCCTAGTCGACTCGGTATTCGCCCGGCTTCCCGAGCCGCTCGCTGGCCGCCTTGGGACGATTCGAACTCGGCTCGATTGGCGCACGAGCTCCCTTCCTCTCTTCCTCGCTGCGATGGTCGCAAGCATGACCGCCGGCTTCATCTCCGGAGACCGGCTCGTCCTGCGTCTTCCGGCCTTGGCCGTTGGTTTGTGGTTCGCGGCCATGGCGCTTGTTCTCTTCGCTTCCTCGGCCTTCGGCCGCCCTACCGGAACGCTGCCGCGGTGGGAGTTCATCGGACTGATGCTTCTCGTCGCCGCGGCGGGTGCGGCGCGGTTGATCATGCTGGATAGGATCCCTTGGGTGCTTGCCGGCGACGAAGGCTCCGTCGGCCTGAGCGCGCGCGGGTTGCTCGACGGTGTATGGACCAACCCCTTTCGGGTGGCGTGGTATTCCTTCCCTTCCCTATTCTTCTTGCTCCCGGCGGCGTCGATCCGGGTTTTCGGCCAGACGATTGAAGCCCTGCGGCTCCCCTCAGCGATCGCGGGCACCCTGACGGTCGCGGCCTTGTTTCTGTATGCTCGATCCACTTTCGGCCGCCTGTTGGCCTTCCTGAGCGCGGGGTACTTGGCGTTCTTCCACTTCCACGTTCATTTCAGCCGGATCGCGCTCAACAACATCTGGGACGGACTGATCCTGACACTCTTTGGTTATCTCCTGTGGCGCGCTTGGACCGAGGAGCGAACCGCCCTCTTCGCGTGGGCGGGGATCGTCGGCGGGCTCGGCCTGTACTTCTACACCAGCGCCCGCGTCGTCCTCGTCATCTTGCCGATCTGGCTTCTGGTAGCCTGGTTGCGAGATCGCGCGAAGGTCCGGCGGATCGGCTCGAGGTGGCTCGTCTTGCTGGCCTCGGCGACGGTGGTAGCGCTGCCCCTGGCCGTTTTCTACGCCCTGCATCCGGCCGAGTTCATGGCGCCGATGGCGCGCGTTTCCCTTCTCGGAGAATGGCTTACGCGTGAGGTGGCTGTCACCGGGCTGCCCGGCTGGCGCATCCTGCTCGATCGGCTGGGCGCCTCGGCCCTGGCTTTCACGGGGCGCAACCTGCAGCACTGGTATCGGATCGATCACCCGATGCTCCTGCCGTTGCCGGCGACGCTGCTTCTAGTTGGAGCAGTCATCAGTCTTTGGCGAGCCCTCGATCTGCGTTACACCTGGCTGCTCCTGTGGCTTGGCGCCGGGGTCGCTCTTGGGGGATTGAGTGAGAGCACGCCGGCGGCGCAGCGCTACATCTTTGTCGCGCCGGCCGTAGCCCTACTCGTCGCCCTGCCCTTGGCCGAAATCACTGCGCGTTTCCCCCAGGCAACCCGGCGGGCCAGGGCGCTCCTCACCGCCGGGCTCAGCACCATCCTCCTCCTAGCCGCCGCCTTCGATCTACAGTTCTACTTTGCGGAATACACCCCTTCCCTTCGCTTCTCGGACTCCAACACCGAAGTCGCCCACAACCTCGGCTTGTTCCTCAGCGATTCGGGGCTGGAAGACAAGGGAGTGCAAGTCTACTTTTCTGGCCTGCCCCGCATGGGCTGGGATTCGATCGAAACCCTCCCCTATCTGGCACCCCAGGCTGCGTTCATCAATATCGCCGAACCCTTGACAGCCCCGCCCAACTGGGAGATCTCCCGTCCAGCGGCCTTCGTTTTCCTTCCCCAGAACCTCGAGGACCTGGCGTGGGTCCAAAAGGCTTACCCGGGCGGCGAGACTATCGTGCGCACCTCCGTCAGCGGGGGTCAGCTCTATACCCTGTACCTTCTCCGCTAGACGATCCAAATACGCAATCGGATAACACGAGCCGCCTTCGACCGAGCCGGGTGGCGGGCAGCGAGAAGAACCTCAGCACGGGCACGACTATAATCCTGACCGGTCGCCCGAAGCGTTGCACGACCGCCTTTCCCGTGGGGGGCACACAGACAGTGCGCGGCGCTTACTTGCACCAGTACGGCGTGGCAAAAGTCCCGCCCTCGGTCCGTCCGGTGGCAGGCGCCACGGCTAGGTTGTTCCCCCTTGCCCCTTGGACGCGTTCGATCGCGCACGTTGCCCCTCCCGGGCCCACGCCGGCCCGGACGGTAGCTCGGTTGACACCATTCCGGCGCGCACGTTTCCCACGCCATTGATCCCAAGCGCGTTCCGGCTCCCCTCCCTAAGCTCTCCGGCCGCCGGCATCTGGCGTTGGCTGCGTGCGCCGGAGAATCTGATCTTCGTTGTGTCAATCCTGCTCTATGCCTTCACCCGCCTCTACCGGATTGCCGATTACCCGATCTACTTCTTCAGCGATGAGGCCATCCAGACGACAAACGCTGCCGACCTCGTACGTTACCGCTTCCGAGACTACTGGGGAGTCTTCCTCCCTACCTATTTCGAAAACGAGTTCTTATTCAATATCAGCCTGTCGGTCTACCTCCAAGTGCTCCCGTTCTTGCTCTTCGGCCGCTCGGTCGCCGTAACACGCGCCGCCTCGGCGCTGGTGACCGTACTGGGGACGGCGGCCGTGGCCCTATTCCTGCGGCGGGCCTTTCGAATCCACATGTGGTGGGCCGCCATTCTGTTTCTTGCTGCGACGCCCGCCTGGTTTCTCCACTCGCGCACGGCCTTCGAGACCGTCCTGATGGTCTCCTTCTTCGCCATCTTCCTCTACCTATACCTGCTCTACCGCACCCAATCCGTGCACTATTTGTATCCCGCTCTGCTCGCCGCCGGCCTGGTCTTCTACAGCTACAGCCCGGGCCAGGTTATTGCCGTGGCTTTGCTGGGCGCTCTCTTCCTTTCGGATCTTAAGTATCATCTCGAGCACCGCCGGACCGGGCTGGTCGGCCTGCTGATCCTGGTTCTGATGCTCTTGCCCTACCTGCGCTTCCAGGCGCAGCACCCCGGCGCGACCTACTACCACTTGCGCGTGGTCGACTCGTATTGGCTCAGCGCCATCCCGCCCATCGAGAAACTGGCTCTGTTTGGCAAGAACTACCTGCTCGGCCTCAGTCCCGCCTACTGGTACCTGCCCAACGACGTTGATCTCGCGCGTCACCTGATGAACGGTTATGGCCACATCCTCCTCGTCACACTCCCGTTTGCCGTTCTGGGCCTGGTGATCTGCCTGCGCAACTTCCGCTCTAGTCCGCACCGCATGGTCTTGATCGCAGCTCTTGTCTCCCCGCTAGGCGGAGCCATGGCGGAGACCGGCGTCACGCGGGCCCTCGCCTTCGTGGTGCCGGCGGCCATGCTTACCACGCTCGGTCTCGAAGCCGCCCTCCGTCCACTTTACCGCCGCTGGGGAGTGGATCGGCCGAGCCTGGGCGTCCTGACCGCTCTTGGCCTGACTTGCGTCCTCCTCCTCAACCAGGCTCTGGTCCACGGCGCTACCTGGAATCGCGAGTATGGACTGGGCGGAATGCAGTACGGCGCCAGGCAGGTCTTCGCCGAAATCGCCGAGCTTCTGGAAGAGGACGAACGGGCTCAAGTGTTCCTGAGCCCCACCTGGGCCAACGGCGCCGATATCCTCGCCCGGTTCTTCGCGCCAGGCGAGCCACGTTTGATGGTGATGAACATCGACGGCTTGCTCGGGGAAAGACAGAGCATCGACGACCACACCGTACTCGTCATGACCCCGCCCGAGTACGAAAAGGCGCTGGCCGATCCCAAGCTCTCGGACATTTCGGTGCAGCGCGTCCTTCCCTACCCGGACGGCCGGGACGGCTTCTACTTCGTTCGCCTGCGCTACTCCGAACAAGCCGAGGCGCTATGGGCGGCGGAGGCCATAGCCCGCCGCCAACCGGTCGGCGAGACGATCCGTCTGTTCGGGATGGACGTCGTGGTTACCCACTCCCAGTTTGAAGAGGGACAGCTCAGCGACATCTTCGACAGCGATACTTTTAGCCTGGCGCGTACGGCGCGCCTCAATCCGGCCGTCCTCATTTTCGAATTCCCTTCGCCTGTGGCCGTGACGGGGGTGAGCGTCACCACGGGGACTATGGACGTCGGTCTCACCGCCCGGCTGTTTCCCCACGGCGGGTCCGAACCGGAAGTCTTCCGCGCCACCTACCGCGGCTTGCCGGCGGACCCGACCATCGAGATGCAGTTCCACGAGACTCCCCTGCTGGTCGATCGGCTGGAATTGGTCGTCGAGAAGGTGGGAGATCTGGCGGAGGCGCACGTCCACCTTCGCGAGGTGCAGCTCCGCTGAGCGGGCTCGGCCATCGCGCCGCCTTCGGCTTGGTGATTGGATATAATCCCGCGCGAGAGCCTTGGCGGAGACAAGCTCAGCGTGAGGACCATTCACTTTCACCAGCACGGCGGCCCCGAAGTCCTCGAGTATCACGAACTCCCCGAGCCGCCTCTCGGGCCAGGCGAGGTCCTGGTGCGACTAAAGGCGGCGGCCCTCAACCGTTCCGACCTGTGGGTGCGCCAGGGCTGGCCCGCGCTGAAGCTCGACATGCCCCACATCCCCGGGTCCGACGGCGCCGGAACGGTCGGCGCGCTGGGCCCCGGGGTTCAGGGCCTGATAGAGGGGCAGCGGGTCGTCATCAATGGCAACCTGGGTTGCGGCCGATGCGAATTCTGTCTGGCCGGGCATGACAACCTATGCCGCGACTGGCACCTGCTGGGCGAGACCGTGCGCGGGACCTATGCCGAGGCCGTCGTCGTGCCGGCGCCCAACGTCCTTCCGCTTCCGGACGGCTTCGACGAGCACGCCGCGGCCGCCGCCGCGCTGGTCTTCCTCACCGCCTGGCATTCCCTTATTACGCGCGGTCGCCTGCAGGCGGGCGAGTCGGTTCTCGTCGTCGGCGCCTCCGGGGGTGTCAATACCGCCGCCATCCAGGTCGCCCGGCTGGCGGGGGCGCGCGTCCTGGTCGTCGCGTCGTCGGCGGCCAAGGCGAAGCTGGCGGAGTCGCTCGGCGCCGAAGTCGTGATCGATCGCAGCCGCGACGAGAACTGGTCCAAGGCAGCCTTCGAAGCCACAAGTCGCCGCGGCGTTGATGTCGTGGTCGACAACGTCGGCGCCGGGACGTTCCCGCTCAGCCTACGGGCGGCCCGCAAGGGGGGCCGCATCCTGACGGTCGGCAACACCGGCGGGCCGAAGTTCGAAATCGACAATCGTTTCGTTTTCAGCAAGCACCTCACGATCGTCGGCTCGACGATGGGGACGCTGCGCGATTTCTCCACCGTGATGGGCCTGGTCTTCGCGGGTAAGCTGCACCCCGTGCTCGATCGGACTTACCCGCTGAGCCAGGCCGGCGCCGCCCAGGAAGTCCTGGCGGCCGGTCAGCAGATGGGCAAGATCACCTTGGCCATCGCCTGAGGCGGCCGATGACGTCCTCTTTCCCGCCCCCGCCCCGGCGGCGCCGCCCGGCGGTCGTAACCTGGGTCGCCGCCGGGGTGTTAACCCTTGCGGCCTTCTACC
Organism: uncultured Anaerolineaceae bacterium; assembly: GCA_964448245.1. Taxonomy (GTDB): domain Bacteria; phylum Chloroflexota; class Anaerolineae; order Anaerolineales; family E44-bin32; genus DATEVL01. The sequence continues at coordinate 10,006 of CAYUWF010000026.1, forward strand.
TGGCTCGGCTGGTGCTGAGCCGCGCGCTCCCCGACCTGCCTCTGAGCGTGCCCGCATGGTACCTGCCGCTCAGGGGAGCGATTTGGGGAGGCGTGGCGCTCGTTCTGGGAGTCGGCCTGCTGCGCGGCTCACCTCGAGCCTACCGCCTCCTGTTCTGGATGGTGCCGATCTACCTGCTATGGTATTGGGCCGACCGGTTGCTCTTTGTTCGCTCCGATTTCGCCCAGCGCAGCCTGCCGGCGGCGCTGATACTCAGCGCCGTCGGGCTGGCCCTGGTCTACCTGGCGCTGACGCGGCCTTCGACGAGGACCTACTTCGGGGAGAGAACGCATGGCTGATTCCTCTAAGCTCGACAAGCTGAACGAACTGCGCGAGCTGGCCCAGACCGGCGACAGCTCCCGGGCCGACGCGCAACACGCCCGCGGCCGCCTGACAGCGCGCGAACGACTCGAGCTCCTGCTCGACAAGGGATCCTTCCGCGAGCTCGACATGTTCGTCACGCATCGTACGACGGACTTCGGCCTGGAGGAGCGCAAGGTGCTCAGCGACAGCGTCGTCACCGGTTGGGGAACGGTCGACGGCCGGCTGGTCTACGTCTACTCGCAGGACTTCACCGTCTTCGGCGGCAGCCTGGGCGAGGTGCACGCCGAGAAGATTTGCAAGATCATGGACATGGCGTTGCGCAACGGGGCGCCGGTGGTCGGCCTGAACGATTCGGGCGGCGCCCGCATCCAGGAGGGGGTCGTGTCACTCGGCGGCTACGCCGACATCTTCCTGCGCAACACGCTGGCCTCGGGAGTCATCCCGCAGATCAGCGCCATCATGGGGCCGTGCGCCGGCGGCGCCGTCTATTCCCCGGCCCTCAACGATTTCATTTTCATGGTACGCAACTCCTCCTACATGTTCGTCACCGGTCCGGACGTGGTGCGCTCCATCACCCATGAGGAGGTCGATTTCGAGCAGCTGGGCGGGGCCGAGGTCCATGCCACCATCTCCGGCGTCTGCCACCGGGTGGCGGAGAGCGAGGCCGACTGCCTATACCTGATCCGCCTGCTGCTCTCCTACGTCCCGCAAAATAACATGGAAGATCCGCCGTTCGTGGCGACCAACGACGACCGTCTGCGCACCGATGACGCGCTCAACACGATCATCCCCGACGATCCCAGCAAGCCCTACGAGATGCGCGACATCATCCGCTCGGTCGTCGACGACGGCACCTTCTTCGAGATCCACGAGCGCTACGCGGCCAATATCGTGGTTGGGCTTGCCCGGCTGGGAGGCCACAGCGTCGGCCTCGTCGCCAATCAGCCGGCCGTCCTGGCCGGCGTGCTCGACATCAACGCCTCCGACAAGGCGGCGCGCTTCGTCCGCTTCTGCGACTCCTTCAATCTTCCCTTGGTCACGTTGGTCGACGTGCCGGGTTTTATGCCCGGCACGGCCCAGGAGCACGGCGGGATCATCCGCCATGGGGCCAAGCTGCTCTATGCCTACTGCGAGGCGACGGTCCCCAAGGTCACGCTGATCACGCGCAAGGCCTACGGCGGGGCCTACGACGTGATGTCCTCCAAACACATCCGCGGCGATCTGAACTTCGCCTGGCCGACGGCCGAACTGGCCGTCATGGGGCCGGACGGCGCCGTCAGCATCATCTTCCGGCGTGAACTGGCGGAATCGCCCGAGCCGGAGAAGCGCAAGGCCGAGCTCGTGGCCGAGTATCGCCAGAAATTCGCCAACCCCTACGTGGCCGCGGCGCGCGGGTACCTGGACGATGTCATCGAACCGCGCCTCACCCGCCCCCGGTTGATCAATGCCCTGGAAATGCTCAGCAACAAGCGCGACGCCAACCCGGCCAAGAAGCACGGCAACATCCCGCTGTAGGCGGGCCTGGATCAGCCAGCTGGCTCCCTACCCCTCCCCCCTGCCCCCCTCCCCGGGCCAAGAAGCCTCATCACGGGTGGAGTCATGCGGGGAGGGGGTCGCAAGGATCCCTGACCAGCCGCCACGGACTACCCGTCTCATGTAGAATCATCCCCGAAGGATCAAGGGGCCGATGTTCCAGAAGATCCTGATCGCCAACCGAGGGGAGATCGCCGTCCGTATCATCCGCGCCTGCCGCGAGCTGGGCGTGCAGACGGTGGCGGTCTACTCCGAAGCCGACCGCTCGGCCCTGCACGTCCGCCTCTCGGATGAGGCCTACCCGATCGGTCCGTCGCCGGCGCGCGATTCGTATCTGCGGGGCGACCGCATCATCGACGTCGCCCGCAAGAGCGGCGCCGGCGCCATCCACCCCGGCTACGGTTTCCTGGCCGAGCGCGAAGACTTCGCCCGGGCGGTGGTGGACGCCGGACTGAGGTTCATCGGCCCGCGGCCGAGCGCCATCGCCGCCATGGGCGACAAGGCCGTCGCCCGCGCCACCATGGCCGCCGCCGGCGTGCCGGTTGTGCCCGGCACCGAGGGCGAGGGCAGCCTCTCTGACGAAGACATCATCCGCGTGGCGCCGTCCATCGGTTTCCCCTTGCTGATCAAGGCCACTGCCGGCGGCGGGGGGAAGGGAATGCGCGAGGTCATGACGGCCGAGGAGTTGCCCGGCCTGCTACACGCCGCCCGCCGCGAGGCCGAAGCCGCCTTCGGCGACGGCAACGTCTACCTCGAGAAGCTCGTCACCAACGCCCGCCACATCGAATTCCAGATCATGGCCGATTCGCACGGCAACGTCATCCATCTCGGCGAACGCGAGTGCTCGCTGCAGCGCCGCCACCAGAAGCTTCTGGAAGAGGCCCCTTCCCCGTTCCTGGAACCTGACCTGCGCCGAAAGATGGGCGATCTCGCTTGCACCGCCGCACGCGCCGTCGACTACCTCAATGCCGGGACGATCGAGTTCCTGGTCGATCCGGACGGGGCCTTCTATTTCCTCGAGATGAACACCCGCCTGCAGGTCGAGCACCCGGTGACCGAGATGGTCACCGGCGTCGATATCGTCAAAGAGCAGGTGCGCATCGCCCGCGGCCGCCGGCTGCGCTACACCCAGGACGACATCCACTTCAACGGCTGGGCCATCGAGTGCCGCATCAATGCCGAAGATCCCTACAACAACTTCCTGCCATCCACCGGGCGCCTGGCGTTGATCATCCCGCCCACCGGGCCAGGTGTGCGCGTCGACACCGGCGTCTACCCCGGCTTCGAGATCTCGCCTTACTACGACTCGCTGATCTCCAAGCTCCTGGTGTGGGGCGAGACGCGCGGCGAAGCCGTCCTGCGCATGCGCCGGGCGCTGGAGGAGTACAAGATCCTCGGGGTGAAAACCAACATCCCCTTCCACCAGACGCTGATGGATTCGACGCGCTTCATGGCCGGCCAGTTCGACACCCGCTTCATCGAGGAACGCTTTTCGATGGAGGATGCCGAAGAGGGTCGGGCGCGCCAGCCGGTCATCGCCGCCATCCTGGGTACGCTGGTCGCCCATCGCCAGACCCAACTGGCCTCGCAGATCGTCCGCCGCGGCGAGCGCGACACGAGTAACTGGAAGTGGGTCGGCCGCTGGGAACGGATGCACCGTTGAGTGGTCAGTGGTCAGTGGACGGTGGTCAGCAACAACACCCCCGGTTGGGCTATGATCGGCCACTGGCCACTCACCACTGACCACTGACCACTGATGAAATACCACGTCACGATCGGCCAGGAAGAGTTCGAGATCGAAGTCCGCTCGGAGACCGAGATCCTGGTCGACGGCAAGCCGATCCGCGTCGACTTCCAGTCGATGGCCGACCAGCCGGTGTACTCGCTGCTGCTGGGGAACGAGTCGTACGAGGCCTACGTCGGCGAGAGCGAGGGCGGCCTGCAGGTCTTGCTGCGCGGCCAGTTGTACGAGGTCGAGGTCCAAGACGAACGCCAGCGAAGGCTGCGGCAGGCGTCCGAGGTGGAAAGCCCCGCCAGCGGCGAGTTCCAGCTCAAGGCTCCCATGCCGGGCTTGATCGTCGCCGTGCCCGTGGCCGAGGGCGAAACCGTCAGCCGCGGGCAGAACCTGGTCATCCTCGAATCGATGAAGATGCAGAACGAGTTGCGTTCACCGCGCGAGGGAGTCGTGCAGCGGATCCGAGTGCAGCCCGGTCAGCGCGTCGAGCAGAACCAGCTGCTGGTCACGCTGGGCTGAGATGGACGCTCCGACGACCGAGATCGAAGCCAAGTTCGCCGTGCCCCGGCTCGATCCGATCCGCCACAGGCTGCTGCAGCTCTCGGCCCGCCAGGCGCGGCCCCGCTTGCAGGAGACCAATCTGCGCTTCGACCTCCCCGACGGCAGGCTGGAAAAGGCCGGGCAGGTGCTGCGGCTGCGCAAGAACCACGATACCCGCCTGACCTTCAAGGCGCCGGGGCCGGACAGCGAGCACCGCCTCGAGGTCGAAGTCGGCGTGGACAAAGCCGACGCGATGCAGAACCTGCTGGAAGAGCTCGGCTACCGGGTGGTCTTCGTCTACGAGAAATACCGCGAGACCTTCGCCCTGCCGGAAGTGGAGGTCATGCTGGATGAGCTTCCCTTTGGCGTTTTCGTCGAAATCGAAGGCGCCGATCTGGGGCGGGTGCGCCAGGCGGCGGAGAACCTCGACCTCCTTTGGGAAGAGCGACTGCCGCTAGGCTACCTCGGTCTCTTCGAGCGCCTGCGTCAGCGTCACGCCTGGCCTTTCCGCGACGCCACCTTCGCCAACTTCTCGGATCTCGCTTCCCTCACCCAGCAGGACGTTCTGGCGGCGGCGTGGCGATGAGCGGCCAGGCCGGGCGGTCGCGCGAGGCCTGGGAGCGCGACGCGCTGCGGCCGGCGCTCGAGCGGCAGCCCGAGAGGCGGCCGGCGTTCCACACCGGGTCGGGGCTTCCCCTCGAGCGTTTCTACCTCCCCGCCGATGGGGAGTCGCGCTACCTGGAGCAACTCGGATTTCCGGGCCAGGCGCCCTTCACCCGCGGCGTTCAGCCCACCATGTACCGCGGCCGGTTGTGGACCATGCGCCAGTACGCCGGCTACGCCTCGGCCGAGGAAACCAACGCCCGTTTCCGTTACCTTCTGGCCGAGGGCCAGACCGGTCTGTCGGTGGCCTTCGACCTGCCGACACAGATCGGCTACGACGCCGACGACCCATGGGCCGAGGGCGAAGTCGGCCGAGTGGGGGTCTCCATTTCGTGCCTGGACGACATGCTGCGGTTGTTCGAGGCCATCCCCCTTGATCGGGTCTCGACCAGCATGACGATCAACGCCCCGGCGGCGATCCTGCTGGCGATGTACCTGGCTGCCGCGCGGCGCCAAGGCGTTGATCCCGTCCGCCTGCGCGGGACGATTCAGAACGATATCCTCAAGGAGTACGTCGCCCGCGGCACGTACATCTTTCCCCCGGGGCCGGCGATGCGTCTCGTCACCGACACGTTTGCCTACTGCCGACGCCACGTGCCGCACTGGAATACGATTTCGATCTCGGGCTACCACATGCGCGAGGCCGGGGCAACGGCCGTGCAGGAAGTGGCCTTCACGCTGGCGAACGGAATCGCCTACGTCGAGGCCGCCCAGCGCGCCGGCATGGCGGTGGACGACTTCGCCCCGCAGCTGGCGTTCTTCTTCAACGCCCACAATGATTTCCTCGAAGAAGTTGCCAAGTTCCGTGCCGCCCGGCGCCTATGGGCCCGCCTGATGCAGGAGCGCTTCGCCGCCCGCGACCCCGACTCGTGCCGCATGCGCTTTCACACCCAGACCGCCGGTTCCACCCTCACCGCCCAACAGCCCGAGAACAATGTCGTCCGCGTCACGCTGCAGGCCCTGGCGGCGGTGCTGGGAGGCACGCAGTCGCTCCATACCAACAGCATGGACGAGGCGCTCGGACTCCCGACCGAGGACGCCGTACGGATCGCGCTGCGCACGCAGCAGATCCTGGCGCAGGAGTCGGGGGTGGCCCACACCGCGGACCCGCTCGCCGGAAGCTACCTCATCGAGCACCTGACGGATGAGATCGAGAGGCAGGCGCGCCTCTACCTCGACCGGATCGACGCCATGGGCGGTGCCTTGCCGGCCATCGAGCGAGGCTACCTGCAGGGCGAGATCCACGAATCGGCCTACCAGACTCAGAAGGCCATCGAGCGCGGCGAGTCGATCGTCGTCGGCGTGAATAAGTTCCAGGCCGACGCGCCGGTTCATCTGGAGGTCCTGCGGGTGGATCCGCGGGTCGAGGCCGAGCAACGCCAGCGACTGCAGGCGCTCCGGGCTCGGCGCGACCCCGAGCGAGTCGTCAGCCTGCTGGAGCATCTGCGCCACGCGGCCGCCGGCGACGAGAACCTGGTGCAGGTCTTCGTCGACTGCGTCGAGGCCGACGTCACCCTCGGCGAGATCTGCACGACGCTGCGTGAGACATGGGGCGAATACCACCCGCCGAGCCCCTGGTGAGAATCCCGCAGCCGCCCGACCCCATCCGATGGACAGGCCGCCCGAGGACCCGATGAGCCACATCCTACGGATTGACCACGTCGCCATCGTCGTGGACGATATCCCCGCCGCCCTCGGATTCTGGCGGGACGGCCTGGGGTTGGAGTTGACCCACGTCGAGGACGTCCCCGATCAGGAATCGGTCGTGGCGTTCCTGCCCACGGGCGACTCCAAGGTCGAGCTGGTCAAGCCCAGTACCGCCGGCAGCGGCGTGGCGCGCTTCCTCGAGCGGCGCGGCCCCGGGGTCCACCATATCTGCTTCGAAGTCTCCGACCTGGAGAGCTGCCTGGCGCGATTGGAAGGCCACGGCGTGCGCCTGATCAATCCGGAGCCGGTCATCGGAGCCGGCGGCAAGCGGATCGCCTTCATCCATCCTGAGAGCACCCACGGCGTCCTGGTCGAGCTCTACGAGTTGACCCAAGAGGAGCCGGAGATCCGCCTAGCGCGGCCTCGCACGTTGGCCGACCGGGTGTTGGGGGAGGGCCAGGCGATGATGGCGGGCGTTCGCCGATTCCTTCGTTCTCTGCGCGGCGGCGCCGGGGTCGGTCCCGGCCCGGACGGGGCTCCCCCCTCCGTGCACTAGCATGGCGGGTCGGGGCGGGCCGCAGCCCTGCGTGCTATAATCCCGCCCCCGTCCTCCGGAGAGCGGCATGTTCGATCGCCATCAGGTCGAAATGATCCGGCAAGCCCTCGAACGGTGGGAGGAGACGACCCGTCAGCAGGCGACGGCGCGTCTAGGGGAGCGCCGGGCGAGCTTCGTCACTACCTCCTCCAGCCCGGTCAACGACCTGTACACCCCGCTGGATATCGCCGATCTCGACTACGAACGCGATCTCGGCCTCCCCGGCGAGTATCCTTACACGCGCGGCGTCCACCCCACGCTGTACCGCGGGCGGATGTGGACGATGCGCATGTTCGCCGGGTTCGGTACGGCCGAGGAGACCAACCGCCGCTTCCATTACCTGCTCGACCAGGGCCAGACCGGCCTGTCGATCGCCTTCGACTTGCCCACGCTCATGGGCTACGACAGCGACGCGGCCGAGGCGCTGGGCGAGTTCGGCAAGTGCGGGGTGGCGATCTCCTCCCTGCGCGACATGGAGCTCCTGCTCGACCGCATCCCGCTCGACCGGGTCTCAAGCAGCATGACGATCAACTCACCGGCGGCCGTCATCTGGGCGATGTATATCGCCGCCGCCGAGAAACAGGGCGTGCGCGCCGATCAACTGCGCGGCACGCTGCAAAACGACATCCTCAAGGAATATACGGCTCAGAACGAGTTCATCTTTCCGCCCGAGCCGTCGATGCGCCTGGTGGTCGACACCATCGAGTTCGGGACGCAACACGTCCCGCAGTGGAACACGGTCTCGATCTCGGGCTACCACATCCGCGAAGCCGGCTCGACGGCGGCGCAGGAGCTGGCCTTCACCTTGCTCGACGGGATGGAGTACGTGCGCTGGGCGCTGCGTCGCGGCCTGCCGGTCGACGCCTTCGCCCCCCGCCTGTCGTTCTTCTTCAACGCCCACAACGACTTCTTCGAGGAGATCGGCAAGTACCGCGCCGCCCGCCGCATCTGGGCGCGCGAGATGCGGCAGACGTTCGGCGCCACCGACCCGCGCTCCTGGCTGATGCGTTTCCACACCCAAACCGCCGGGGTCAGCCTGGCGGCGCAGCAGCCGGAGAACAACATCGTCCGGGTGACGGTCCAAGCGTTGGCGGCGGTCCTGGGCGGGACGCAGTCGCTGCACACCAACTCGATGGACGAGGCGATGGCCCTGCCCTCCGAACGGGCGGTGACCATTGCCCTGCGCACGCAGCAGATCCTGGCGGAGGAATCGGGCGTGGCCAACACCGTCGACCCGCTCGGCGGCTCCTTCTTCGTCGAAGCGACGACCGACCGGATGGAACGCGAGGCCCGCCGCTACTTCCAACAGGTGGAGGCGCTTGGTGGCGTGCTGCCGGCTATCGCCAACGGTTTCTTCCAGCGCGAGATCGCCGAGGCCGCCTACCGCTACCAGCGCGAGATCGACGCCGGCGAGCGTTCGATCGTCGGGGTCAACGCCTTCCTCGACGACAAGCCGGTGGCCATCCCGATCCTGGAGATGGACCCTGCCGGCCGCCAGCGCCAGTTGGCTCGTCTCGAGGCGCTGCGCCGGGAGCGCGACCCCGGCGCCGTGGGACAGGCCCTCGACCGCCTGCGGCGGGTGTGCCAGGGCACCGAGAATACGATGCCCTTCCTGCTCGACGCGGTGCGGGCTTACGCCACCTTGGGTGAGATTGTGGACGTAATGCGAGGCGTCTTCGGGACGTACGTCGAACCGTCGATCGTCTGAGACAATCTGTGCCGGGGTGGCGCCCGCCGTCGTCCGGCGGGCATTTTCGTTGCCGTGGCCCGCGGCGGCGCTAGAACTGCGCCACACGCCGCCCGAAGTACGTCAGCGCCCCATCCAGGATCCAGCGTGTGTGCAGGACGAAGCTCTCCCGCACGATCGGGTGCAGCCCGACCAGGAAACCCCGCAGATCCGATTGCACGTCTAGAATTGGTTTCTGCGTGCAGGACTCAAGCCAGGTGATCGTGTTCTTCCGGTACGGCTCGCCTAGCGCCGCCACCCGGTCGGCCAGTAGCTGTGCTTCCCAGTCCCAGGGCTGCATCCTCGCCTCCGGCATGAAGGCTCCCGCTGGAGTCTCCTCCGGAAGATGCAAGGTCAGGGCCTAAACGGGCCGCTGCGCAGTCCCTCCGGCGGGTCCGGCAACAGCCATCATCTCGGCACGCACCGCCCGGGGTAGCTTGTAGGGGCACGGCATCCCTCGCTAACGCTCGGGACCGATGTGCCGTGCCCCTACGGATCGACTTGCGGTCGGGGAAATCCAAAATCCTGGGCCCCCGCTTCCCCTTCGGGATGCGAAGCGCTATGCGCGGGGGCGACGTGATTAAGAGGCGCCCCGCTCCACCCGAGGTGAACCCCCGCACCACTCCGCTTGCCCATGTCCGACCTTCCAATGGAAGATCGGTGGGCCGCTAGGCGCGCTTCGGGTGTCTTCGACCTTCGTGGGGGGGACGTCATCGGTGAAGGGCATGGCTCATCCGCAGGCGGAGCCTCCCCCGTTCAGCCGCCTCAATCCAGGAACATCGGCAGACCGGCCACGCCGCGGATGCGGGGGCGGTAGGCCTCCGCATCGTAGAGACGGTCGACGCGCACGACCTTCTTCCCTTCCCCGGTCACCGAGATCGGCACGTGGGCGTATTCGCCTTTGCGCAGGGCGACCATCTCGCCGGAGGTGCCAGCCAGCGCCAGCTCGGCGGCCAGCTCGCCATAGTTGCGGGCGACCATCCGATCGAGCGTGTCCGGCGGGCCGGAGCGCATCAGGTAGCTCAACGGCTGACTTAACACGTCCTGCTGGGTGTGCTTCTTGATCAGCTCGGCGGTGATCTCGCCGATCCCGCCCAGCTTGCGGTGCCCGAAGGCGTCTTCCACGCCGCGCGACACCATCTCCCCGCCGGCGAGCTGGGCCCCTTCGGAAATGACGATCATGGCGTAGCCGCTCGGGTTGTCGCGCTTGTCGGCCAGCGCCAAGTCCGCCAGCCGTTGATCGTCGAAAGGCACTTCGGGAATGACGGCCCGGTCGGCCGAGGCCAGGTAGGCGGTGATCAGCGTCGTCTCCCCGCTGTAACGTCCGAAGAGCTCGACGACAGCGATCCGCTCGTGAGAACCGGCGGTGCTGCGCAAATCATCGATGGCCTCCACGCTGCGCGTGACGGCCGTCGAGAAGCCGATACAGTAGTCGGTGCCGTAGACGTCGTTGTCCATCGTCTTGGGGATGGCCACGACCGGCACGCCCTCCCGGTGGAGGCGCAGGGAATAGGCAAGCGTGTCGTCGCCGCCGATGGTGATCAGCACGTCGATCTCCATCCTCTCGAGCACCCGCAGCACGTGCGACGTGAAATCTTCAGGCTCATCATCCTTGCGCTGTGCCAGGAGGAACGCCGGAGTATCCTTCGGCTTGACCTTGCCCGGGTTGGTGCGCGAGGTGTGCAGGAAGGTCCCGCCGGAACGATCGACCGACCGCACGATGCGCCGGTCAAGCGGCAGCAGGTTGGCGCCGACGGTCGCCGGATCGTCGGGGTTCAGATTCAGCAGGCCGCCCCAGCCGCGCCGGATTCCGACGATCTCATGGCCGGCGTCGACGACGCGGTGCACCACGGTTTGGATGCATGGATTGAGTCCGGGGACGTCGCCGCCGCCAGTCAGGATCCCGAATTTCATCTTGCGCTCCCTGGATCGTCTCGCGCGGGAAATCTCCCCGCGGAAGGATTTGCTGCAGCCTGCGACAGGAATCTTCTTTCACCTCACCCCCTGGCCCCCTCTCCGCGGAGAACAGCCGCTCACATGAAGGGCCGTGGCGGAGAGGGGGTGGAAGATCTGGGAGATGGGGGGAGCTACGCTCCCCCCATCTCCCAAAAACACCCTCCCCTCCCCCTGCAGGACTCCGAGGCATAGGGACCGGCTCATGCAGGGGGAGGGGTAAGAGGTGGGGGTCCGACGTACGCTCCCTAGCATCCGCATCCGGCTACTGCAACCGCAGCCGCTCTACCACCACCATCCCTTCGCCCAACAAGATCGTCAGCTGGGCGAAGAGGTCTCTGCAGAAACCGGTGGTCGAGTTCGGGAACTCGAGATGGTACTGCCGGGAGGCTTCGAAGACGTGGAAAACGAAACGGTCGGGGCCGGGGTACGACAGGACCAGGCCATGGACCCGCCGCATCCGCCGCGCATCACGCTGGGTGTCCCCGGTGGAGGCCAACCGGATTGTCAACAGGCGAGGATCGCTATCGCCCGGCTCCCGGAATCCGGGATCGACCAGCGCCACGTCGCCCCAGCCGGCCGGCAGAGGGGCCCTCTCCGGGCCGCGCTGCAACGGCGGCTCGGGCTGCGGTTTGACTTCGACCGGGGCGCCCAGCAGGGACGCCGACAGAACTTCGAGAATGGTGCTCAGAGGCTGCGGCTCGGGCGGCGGCTCCACCTCGAGTCCCCCTTCCGGTTCTGAATCCGGCAGGGACGCTTCGTCGAGCGCCGGGGGCAGCGCGGCCATCGGAGCCCGTCCGTCCGGCGCGGCGGCGCGCGGGCGCACGAGGGAGAACTCGGTGCTGATCGAGTCGGCCAGGACCTTCGGATCGCCCCGCTCGGCGTCTACCTTCCCCTTGGCGACGACAATCTTGCGCGGCTCGATCCACCCGGCGATCTCGTTCCACACGCGGGTGAAGACGACCAGCTCGATCGTCCCCTGCAGGTCATCCAGGGTTACGAACCCCATCGGCTTGCCGGCGCGCGTTTGATAGGGACGCACGGCGGTCACCTCGCCGGCGACGACTACTTCCTGACCGTTCTGGGCTTCGCCGAGGTCGCTCGAGGTGTGCGTCACCACCTGGCTCAGATCCTCCACGTGGCGCGTCAGCGGATGTTCGGAGACATAGATTCCGAGCAGCTCTTTCTCCCACTGCAGGTACTGCCGGGGCGAAGCCCCGCCCGGCTCGGCCGGAATCGACAGCCCCTCATCGACGCCACTGGCTCCCCCGAACAGGCTCATCTGCCCGATCTCGGCGGCGCGGAAGTGGCCCGTCGAGGCGGCGACGATCCGGTCGAGCGCCTGCAGCAGCGCCTGGCGCCCGCCGAAGGAGTCGCACGCGCCGACGCGGATCAGGCTTTCCAGCGCCCGCTTGCCCACCACCCGCAGGTCGACGCGGCGCGCCAGATCGCTCATGTCGGCGAACGGGCCGCCTTGGGCCCGCGCCTCGAGCATCGCCCGCACGGCGCCCTCGCCGACGTTCTTGATCGCCGCGAGTCCATAGCGAATAGCTCCCTGCCCCTCCCCCGCTTCGATCTCGAAATCGAGCCCGCTGGCGTTGAGGTCGGGCCCGCGCAGCTCGATCCCCATGCGGCGGCCATCGCCGATGTACAGCGCCACGCGGTCGGTGTCGCCCTTGAAGACCGAAAGCAGCGCCGTCATGTACTCGAGCGGGTAGTGGGTCTTGAGATAGGCCGTTTCGACGCACAGCACGGCGTAGTCGGCGGCATGGCCTTTGTTGAAGCCGTAGCGCGCGAAGGCCTCCCAGTCGTCGAAAATGGCGTGGGCGTCGGTTTCGGGAATCCCCTGGCCGGCGGCGCCGCGCACGAACTTGTCACGTTCCTTATAGAGCGCTTCGGCTTTCTTCTTGGCCACCGCCTTGCGCAGATTGTCGGCGTCGCCGGCACTGTAGCCGGCGAGCTGCATGGCGGTGTACATGATTTGCTCCTGGTAGACCGTGATGCCGTAGGTCTCCTCCAGGATCGGCGCCAGTCGTTCATGGCGGTAGCGGACCGGTTCTTCGCCGTGCATGCGGCGGATGTAGTCCGGGATGAACTCCATTGGCCCCGGGCGGAAGAGGGCGACCATGGCGGTGATATTCGCCAGCCGCGTCGGTTTCATCTCCATCAGGGAGCGGCGCATGCCGCTGCCTTCCACCTGGAAGACGCCCAGCACCTCGCCCCGCCCCAGCAGGCCGTAAGTGGCCGGATCGTCGAGGGGGATCGAGTGGATGTCGAGCGAGACTCCGTGCCGGGCCTCGATCAGCGCGCAGGCGCGCGCCATGACCGTCAGCGTCGAAAGCCCCAGGAAGTCGACCTTGAGCAGGCCGAGCGACTCCAGCACTTCCATGGCGAACTGGGTTACAGCCGCCACCGGGCTGCCTTGGTCGCCGGTCTTGGTAGGACGATAGAGCGGAATGTAGTCGAGCAGGGGCCGATCGCTGATGATGACACCGGCGGCGTGCGTCCCGGCGTTGCGCACGACACCCTCCAGCCGGGCGGCGGTGTCGACCATCTCTTTGATGTACGGCGCGCTGTCGTAGGCCTGGCGCAGCATGGCGACGGTGTCGATGGCCTCCACCAAGGTCACCGGCTTGCCCGGGACGTGCGGCACCAGCTTGGCCACCCGGTCGACCTCCGGCAGCGGGATGTCCATCACCCGCCCGACGTCGCGGATCGCCGCCCGGGCGCCGAGGGTGCCGAAGGTGATAATCTGCGCCACCCGGTCGCGCCCGTACTTTTGCGCCGCATACTCCAGCACGCGGTGGCGCTGGTCGTCCTGAAAATCGAGGTCGATGTCCGGCATCGAGACGCGGCCGGGATTGAGGAAGCGTTCGAAGATCAGGCCGTGCTCGAGCGGATCGACCAGCGTGATCTCGAGGCAGTAGGCGGCGATCGACCCGGCGGCCGAGCCGCGGGCGTTGTACCAGATGCCCTGCTCACGGGCGAAGCGGCACAGGTCCCAGACGATCAGGAAGTACGTATCGAAGCCCATCCGATGGACGACGTCGAGCTCGTAGGCCAAGCGGCGGAGCAGCTCCGGATCATCGGCCCGTTCCTGATAGCGCCGCGGCAGGCCCTCGCCGGCCAGGCGCCGCAGGTAGTCCTGGGCCGCCTCGCCGTTGGGCACATCGAAGTGCGGCAGGCGGTATCCCTGGAACGCCAGATCGACGGCACAACGCTCGGCGATGGCCAGCGTGTTCTGCAGCGCCTCGGGCAATTCGCCGAACAGCGATTCCATCTCCGCCGGCGAACGCAGGTAGTAGGAGGGGTCGGTCATGCGCATGCGGGCCGGATCGGCGCGCACCGAGCCGGTCTGGATACAGAGCAGGATGTCCTGCAGCTCCCAGTCTTCCGGGCGGACATAGTGCACATCGTTGGTCGCCACCAGGCGGCCGCCGACGCGCCGGGCCTCCTCCAGGAGCTGGCGGTTGATCTCTGGCAGCTCGGGGATGGCGTGATCCTGAAACTCGAAGAAAAAGCGATCGCGTCCGAAGACCTGCAAGTACCAGTCGATCAGGCGGCGGGCTTCCTCCCGTCGCCCCTCTAGCAGCGCCCGCGGGATCTGGCCCGAAAGGCAGCCGCTGGTGCAGATCAGCCCCTGGCTGTGCTCCGCCAGGAATTCGCGGTCGATGCGCGGGCGATAGTAGAAGCCTTCCAGCTGGGAGGCGCTGGCGATCTGGATCAGATTGCGGTACCCGATATCGTTCTCGGCCAGCAGCAGCAGGTGGAAGGCCCGCGTGTCGAGGTGGGGATCGCGGTCCACCATCCGCCGCGGGGAAAGGTAGGCCTCTATCCCGACGATCGGCTGTACCCCGGCCTGGCGCGCCGCCTGGTAGAACTCGACTACGCCGTGCATCGCGCCGTGATCGGTGAGGGCCAGCGCCGGCATGCCGAGCGCCTTGGCCTGCGCCACCAGGTCGTGGACGTGGCTCAGGCCGTCGAGCATCGAATATTCGGAGTGGACGTGGAGATGAACGAACGACATGAGCGGGAACGCACTGATTATAGCGTCCCCGAGCCTGCGCGCCAGCTTCAAAGTCGCCCGCGTCGTGGGCCAGACATCGACGGGGCGGCCCTGAGCGCAGTCGAAGGGCCCCCCCGTCTTTCACCTGGTGCGTGCGCACGTTAGACTGCTTCAATTTGCGCAGGGGGCGCTCAGCCCAGCGATTCCTGTCCACCGAAGCGGGTCAGGATCACCGCGCCCAGCCCCAGCCTCCACACCAGCGCCCACGATGAACCCCAGGCAAGGGATCAGTCCGACGGCGTAGATCACAAAGGACAGCAGCAGCGTGCCCAGGCCGGCCTGCGTCGCCGGATGCCACTCCCGCCTGAAGGCCAGGGCCAGCCGCCGACCGACCTCCAGCCCGATCGCCACCCAGCCGAAGATCAAGGCCGCGTCGAGGATCAGCGCGCCGATCAGGCTCACCGGGCTGAGGCAGATCGAGATTGCCAGGACCATGATTGCAGGGCTGAAGCCGGGAGCGGCCCGGGCTGCCTTGGACGACACTGAGCTCCTCGTGGTAAGATCTGATTTCAGGAAGGGTATGGCGCCCGGAGGGATGGCCGAGC
>CAYUWF010000027.1:0-24647 GCA_964448245.1 uncultured Anaerolineaceae bacterium
GCGCGACCGTCGCCGGCTTCGGCGTCCTGGCGGCCATCGAATCACATGTTGGGCGTCAGCTAGCCCGCCTCCCAGGGAGATGGTCCAATGGGTTCAGCGGCCGATCTCTTACTAGCAGCTCCTAGCGATGCCCAGGCTATCGTCGCCTCCGATTACCCCCTCGGTACCTTCAAGGGCGTGAACATCGACGGACTCGATCCTCTCAAGCTCGCAGCGCTCCACTCATTGTTCGTCAGCAAGACGCTCGCCGAAGTCTTACGGGACTATAAGCCGATTGCCCAGGCTTCTCCCAAGGGCCCATGGCTCATTAGGCTTCCCGGCGAGCTGATCACCTCCCTTGGAAACATCGCCCCACCAGACCAAGCCTCGGTTGCAGCCAAGTGGGCCTCAACCGACCAGGTACAGGAGGAAGGCTGGTCACCGGAGGACGCCGACCAGTACCTTAGTCGCCTCGTGCCCTTCGCTCAAACTGCCGCCTTCGAAGGCAAGGCTCTCTTTCTCTGGGTCTACAACTAGTCAGGAAGCTGCCGCCCAACAACTCGATGGAGCCCCCTGCGCTTCGCTCCGGGGATCTTCGACCGATCCCGGCCAGCCAGGGTTAGCCATTTCATGCGATACTACCTTTGGCTGGCCGGGCGGCTCATCTCGAGGCCGTTAGGCCGCCCAGAAGCCCCCGCGTGGTTCACGAAGACCGTGGATCACGGTATAGTATTGATCTCACGTAACTTACCTGCGCGCGGCAATTCACTACGCGGGGCTAAGCACTTAGTGCCGCGTGCGGTGCTAAGATTCTTCGTACCGCATGTCATACGAACGCTTTCGTCCTGACTCCCGTCCAATTCTCGGTTAGGCGTCGAAAAGCAACTGTTTGGAGGCGCACATGTCGGAGCCCAAGACTAAACCCACAGAAGTCAGCGCCGAGAGTCACATTGCTACCATCGCGAACGAGGAGCAACGGAATGACGCCCAGACGCTGGTTGTTCTCATGCGAAGAGTTACCAAGCAAGAGCCAAGGATGTGGGGGCCAAGCATCGTCGGATTCGGGAGCTACCATTACAAGTACGCAAGTGGTCACGAAGGCGATTCCGCTCTCGCTGGGTTTGCCTTGCGTGGAAGTGAGTTGGTTGTTTACATCGCGGCGGGTTTCGAAGGTCGTGACGTCTTATTGGCCAAGCTGGGAAAGCACAAGACTGGGAAGGTATGTGTTTACATCAGGCGCCTAGCCAACGTCGATCTGAAGGTCCTAGAGACCTTGGTAGCCCGCTCGGTAGCAGAGACGAAGAGTCGCTATCCGCAACCCAATGAAAACGACGCCTAACCCTGTCTTGCACCGGACTCGCCTATGGCGAGCCGGTCAAGTCCACGTTAGGCGGCCTCGGCGGGAGAGCACCTAGCCATGACTTGGTCCCCTGAAACACTCGCGGTCTTCTGCCTTGGCGCATCACTCTCCCTAGCGATCCTGGTCATCCTCACCCACGTTAGCCCCCGGCCTGACCAATCCCAAGCCATCCCGCCCCGCCTTCCTGCCCGACAACTCGCCACCAAGATCGAAGCCAGCAGGAAGGGCTACGCCGAAGCTATGGCTCAATACGACCGACTAATTCCCTGGGCCTCAGCGGGTGCCCTTGTGATTTCGTTTACATTCGTCTCCGACTTCGCAGACGTCGCCCCGACCTGGACCAAGTGGATGTTAGCTGTAGCGTGGCTTGCACTTGCCGGCGCGCTCGTATGCTCAATCTTCTCCCAATACGCCAGTCCCGCATCAAGGTCTGGTCCATGAGGGCGCTTGAGGCCGCCCAACATCCACCCGGTAGGCGTGCGCCCCGCCGAGAACGTGACGAATGGGAGTCTCGAATCCGCGGCTTCCAGGCGAGCGCCCAAGGACGTGCCAGGCAGACGAGGCTCCTCAATGAACTTTCGGGCGCCCTTCTCATCCTTGGGCTTGTCGCCCTCGGGCCTTTGCCCTTGTTGCTGTACCCTTCAGTCCATAACGCCCATCCCGGGGCCGGTACCGCCTTGCCGCCGAACAACTCGATGGAGCCTCCTGCGCTTCGCTCCGGGGATCTTCGACCGATCCCGGCCAGCCAGGTATTTGGCTTTGGCGCGATACTAGCCTTGGGCTGGCCGGGCGGCTCACCTCGAGGCCGTTGGGCCGCCCTGGACCGCGCCAGGGCCGCGAGGCATGTTCACCGATCCCCACTTCCCGATTGGTGTCATAATCATCATGGGCGCCTGGCCAGAATCGAAAGGAGGTGGATCCGAGGCCGCCAACTAGGGTTTCTATTCCCCGAGCACCTATCAAACCTCACAGCGCAACCTTGCAAGCGCACCTGCTAAGTAAGGGAGAGCAACCATGATGGCAGCATTCGTCTTCATCCAAATGGCGGTATCTGGCGGTTGGGATGCCATCCGCACACTGCACGTGGCACTCCACGCCGTCGCCGGTGTCAAGAGCGTTCACTTTCTAGCCGGCCCCACGGATATCATTGCCTTTGTCGAGGCAGCTGACCAGAAGGGGTTAGCCGAGACGCTTGGCAAGATTAGAGAGGTGAAGGGAGTGGTTAGCACCGACACCCGGATTGTTTGGGCGCTCTAAACGCGCCGGCCCATCCGGCTTCCAAAGAGTAACCCGCACCCTGGCGCCGAATGGCCTTACGCGCCCACTCAACGGGCGCGATCGCAATATCACGGACCCAACGCTCGGGGCGGCCTAACAACTCGATGGAGCCCCCTGCGCTTCGCTCCGGGGATCTTCGACCGATCCCGGCCAGCCAGGTCTTGAGTTCGGCGCGATACTAGCCGTGGCTGGCCGGGCGGCTCGCCCACGGGGTTGCTGCGCGAATCCCGAGGCCGTTAGGCGCGTTCGTTCCACGCTAACGGGGCAAATCACGGTAACAGAGCAGGAACTCAGGCTGGGATCCGTGGTTAGCTTGGCCCGCCACACCGATGAATCCACCCCGGCCCTGCCCGGGAGAGGTCTTCATGCGCACTTTTCTGAAAGGTGTGCGCTCACTCCGTTGGACCCCATCGGCCCTGGTCGTGGTGACACTCGCGGCTTGTGCTCCCGCCTACGCCCCGGTGCCAACTCCGCCACAAATCGCAATGCCGACGAACACCGATCTCTTGACGGAGACACCCACTCCCGTACCCGATCCGGCCCCAACGTCCACTGAAACACCCGTAGTGCCAACGCCGACACCGACCTCCACCCCCGTTGTCGCCGTGACCATCACCTACATCAAGATGATTGACATGACGACCGGTTGGGCAGAGGGGCAAGTTGGGACCGAGGAAACGTCTCGCATCCTTCGCACCACGGATGGTGGAGAAACCTGGCGTGATGTAAGTCCGGTGTTGCTGGAAGGTTTTGGTCGGCAAGGCTTCTTTCTCGATGCCCAGCTGGCGTGGGTTTGGACTTTCGATGGCGGTGTAGTGTGGCGTACGCAGGATGGCGGTGACACCTGGACATCCGTTGGGACCATTCGCTGGCAGCCTGAGATCTGGTTCAACGACAGCCAGTACGGCTGGAAAATGGAGGCGACAGTTTGGGGACTGACCTTTGTTCAATTCGACATCGACTCCTTCGCAACCACTCAAGACGGCGGGCAGACCTGGCAGGAAACGAATCCCCCACCAGACCGGGGGTACGCGTTCATGGCGTTTCCGGATGTGCAGATGGCCTGGGCAATCCGAGCAGGCTTTGCGAAGACCATGGAGGGGATGCCCAATTTGGGGGTCCCATTCGCTATTCAAATGACCTCCGACGGTGGCAGGACGTGGACATCCCGAGACATGCCGCTTCCCCCCGAAGCCGACCCTGTTGAAAGCTTCGATGGGGGCTCCTACCTGGGCGGCGAGGGTAACTGCGGTTTTATCTCCCCGGTCTACTCTTCGACCGCAATTTGGAAACTGGCCCTCACGTGCGAAGGCCAAAGCTGGATGTACACCACGGCCAATCGAGGCAAGACGTGGATCATCAGCCCGTTGCCGCCGGGTGGAGAGGTCATGGATATCCAATTCATCAACCCAACGATCGGGTGGTTGTTCCTTCAGGACCCGCTCGATAGCTCCCAAGGCCGGTTGTACCAGACGGAGGATGGCGGGCAGGACTGGACGCTGCTCAAGCGCACCGGATGGAATGACGTCCAGCTGGACTTCCTGGACGCCCAGGCAGGCTGGGCGGTGGCCTGCAGCGATGCCTGGTATTGTTATGAGGATGACGCCCTTCATGCCCTGGTTAAGACGACCGACGGCGGCCAAACGTGGCAGATCCTTCAACCGCAGATCGCGCCGTGATCGCCGGTTTGGCCTTGCGGTGCAGCCAGCCATGAGCTTTTCATAGGCCTCATCGACACAGGCGCCCAACAATTCGGTGGAGCCCCCTGCGCTTCGCTCCGGGGATCTTCGACCGATCCCGCCCACCCAGGCGTTAACTCGGCGCGATCCTAGCCTTGGCTGGCCGGGGGGCTCGCCCACGGGGCTGCTACGCGAATCTCGAGGCCGCTGGGCGGCATCAGAGGCCGGGCTTTATGAGAGGGTCTTCGCGAGGTCCTTCCTTGATGCTCCGAGCGCAAGATTGGAGCGCACCAGAAGGTCGAGCGAAACCGAGGGGTCACCCGCTTCCAGCTTGGCCACCCGTGACTGGCTCGAACCGAGGACCATCGCCGCCTGGATCTGCGTCAGCCGCTTGCGAGCGCGCAGGTCCCGAAAACTTCGGCTGAGAGCGAGCCGCATCTCGATGTAGGCCGCCTCCTCAGGCGTCAGCCCAAGCAGCTCCTTCGCCGAGCACTTTCCAGCCCGCATGTTCAAGGCGGCGCCGCTTAGTCTTGTTCATTCCTCGTCTCCTTTCGCCGCCTCGTCATACCGCTTAAGTCTGCTCTTGCACGCATCGAGGATGTGCTGAGGCGTCTGCTTTGTCGTCTTACGGAAAACGTCAAGGATCACAATTGCATCGCTATCGCTCCACATGAGGATCCGCCACGATGACCGCTCGTCCACGATCCGGACCTCATAGCACCTCGCTCCCAGGGATGGCATCGGCCTCGCGTGAGGCAGCCCGAGCGACGCGCCCGCCTGAAGCTGCCTGAGTAAATAGCCCGCCTCGACCTGGCCTGGGCAGACATGGGGGGAGTCTCTCCCCGCAGCCAAACGAAAGGCTTGTCCTTGGACATCATGCGGCCGGAGTACATGTCCGGTTCGACATATTGTCAAGAACGGCCCAAGCTGCCGGCGAACAACTCGATGGAGCCCTTTCAGGATGCCTCGCGACCGACCCGGCCAGCCGGATCTACCATCTCATGTGGTGCCCGGGCTAAGCTGGCCCGGCGCCCTCCCCTCGAGGCGAATCGACGAATCAGGTATCCTTGTTGCCAAGAGGCCCTTCCCATGGAACTCGAACTCGAGAACGCCATCTCCGTCCTCCAGACGACTCCCTCCATCCTGAGAGCGTGGCTTGCGCCTCTTCCAGCTGAGTGGGTCCATGCCAACGACGGCGGTGGCACGTGGAGTCCCTTCGATGTCGTTGGCCACCTCATCCACGGCGAGAAGACCGACTGGATCCCTCGAGCCGAGATCATCTTGTCGCAATCTGGCAGCAGGGAATTCGAGCCATTCGATCGATTCGCGATGTTCAAGGACAGCGCCGACAAATCCATCCAGGATCTCCTCGACACTTTCGCCGACCTCCGGCAGCGGTCCATTGAGAGGCTTCGCGCCCTCAACCCCGGCCCCGCCGAGTTCTCCAAGACCGGGATCCACCCGACGCTCGGGACCGTGACCCTAAGCCAGCTCCTCGCGACATGGGTCGCCCATGACCTCAATCACCTGGGACAGATCGCCGAGGTCATGGCTCGACAATACGAGGTCGAGGTCGGCCCGTGGAAAGAATCGCTGGAGATTCTCGGCCCCTGACGCAGACCGAGGCCTGCAACAACGAAAGGTCGAATGGTCCTATGCCGACACCAAGCCTGAACCGGCCCGTGATTGAATTGCGTGTCGCACTCACCGCCAAAGTCTATGAGCGATTGGCGAGTTTCTATCGCGATGGGCTCGGGCTCGAGCCTGCCCAGGTCTGGCCTGACGATCAGGGCCGAGCGCTGGTCCTCGACATGGGCAGGGCCACTCTCGAGGTCTTTGACGAAAGGCAGGCCGAGACCGTCGACCAGATCGAGGTCGGACGCCGAATCAGCGGGAAGATCCGGTTCGCCCTCCAGGTGCCGGACTTGGACGCGGCCATGCAGCGTCTGCTCTCGCGTGGAGCGACGCTGGTCCACCCTCCCGTCGTCACTCCGTGGGGAGATCGCAACGTGCGCTTGGAAGACCCCGAGGGCATGCAGATCACGCTCTATCAGACACCCGATCCATCATGAGTTCGGCAGGCGGAACCATTCCACCCACATTGATTTCTTCCCCTTCCGCGGTTCTCCCTGGGTCGTCTCCGCATGACCGCGCCATACTGAAGTCGGAGGCCTGAGATGACACAAGTGAATGTGTTCGAGTTGCTGGCGGCGCCGGGCCCATGGGCTCATGAAGAGGACAGCCTGCGACTCCATGGCCAGTTCGTCGGCTCTTGGGACATCGAAGGCACCTGGTACCAGCCCGATGGGAGCAGCAGGACCGGCAGGGGGGAGTGGCACTTTGCCTGGATCCTCGGCGGCCGCGGCATTCAGGACGTGCTCTACGCTTCCGGAGCGCCGCGCCACGAATTCGGCACAACGCTGCGGTGCTACGACGGATCGATCGACGCCTGGCGCCTCTCCTGGATGCAGCCCGCCAGTGGCGAGTTCGTCAACTTGATCGGCCGCTATGTCGGCGATCGCATCGTCGCTGAGACTGTAGACTCGGACCCGCCGCGCCGGTGGAGCTTCACCGACATCACGCCGGAGTCCTTCGTCTGGCTCGGCGAGGTGTCGCACGACCAGGGGAAGACTTGGTTCCTGGAACAACAGATGAGGGCGGTCCGCCGGAAGGCTCCGCCGGCCGAGGCCCCCTAGGAGCTTGCTGGAACACTCTTCTTCCACCTCGCCCCCCGGCCCCTCGCGATACACCCCGCCCTTGCAGGGTGCTCCGCCCTCTACCCTCTTCAGGGCACCCGAAGGGGTGCAGGGCGCCAAGGGCGCGAAGCGGAGCGGGGGGCTCTCCGGGAGGGGTCAGGGGAGGGATCCGACAGCGCACGCCGTTTTTCGGGAGTCTCCGAGCGCTGCCCCCGTCGGGTTCTTCGGGACGCGAGGGGATGCGGGTGAGGATCGAGGAATGAGCAACGCCCATAACTCGATGCCAGAGGTCCCCGCCAGGATGCGAGCGATACGCCTCCATTCCTCCGACGGGCCCGCCGGCCTAGTCTATGAGCAGGTCGATACGCCTCGGCCTAAGGAAGGAGAGGTGCTTGTCCGCGTCTTCGCCGCCGCCATCACCCGCGGCGAGCTCGATTGGCCCACCGATCGCCTGCCGGCGATACCGTCCTAGGAGTTCTCAGGCGTCGTGGTCGCAGGGTCGACCGACGATTCCGAAGTCTCGATCGGAGATCCGGTATTTGCTCTCTCCAGCTTTGACCGCGATGGCGCCGCCGCGGAGTACGTGGCCGTACCCGCGCAGATCCTAGCCCGCAAACCGGGGACGCTGGGCTACGTCGAGAGCGCCGCCGTTCCCCTCGCCGCCCTGAGCGCCTGGCAAGGGCTCTTTGACCACGGCGATCTGCAAAGCGGACAGACGGTGCTGATCCACGGAGCTGCCGGCGGCGTGGGGAGCTGTGCCATCCAGCTGGCTCACCAGCGCGGCGCGCACGTCATAGGCACTGCGTCGACCCGCAATCTCGAAGCGGCCCGGAAGCTCGGCGCCGATCAGATCATCGATTCGACCACGGACCGATTCGAGGAAGCGGTGAAGCAGGTCGATCTCGTCTTCGACACGGTCGGAGGGGACCGGCTCGAGCGGTCGCTGGCGGTATTGCGCGCGGGTGGCAGGCTCGTTTCCGTCGCCGAGGAGCCTCCGGGCGAGCGCGCGGCGGCGCTCTGGATCAACGCTACCTACTTCGTGGTCGAGCCCAACCGCCCCCAGCTTCTGGAACTCGCTCGATGGATCGACAGTGGCGTAGTCCGACCGCTCATCGATGAAGTCTTTCCCCTCGCCGACGCCCGCAAGGCGTTCGAATGCAGCCTGGGAGGCCACGGGGCTGGGAAGATCGTCCTGCGTGTGGCCGATGAGGCGGAGTGAGGGCTCCCTCCCTCCACCCGGGCTTCAAGTCCGACGACGTATGGCGCCACCGGGAGCAGAGCGCTGACGGGCGGCTTCGCGGTGATCCAGGTCGATTCGCTGGATGCGGGCGCGATCGGCGGCGGGCCACCCCGCACGCATCGTAGCCTCAGCTCGCGGCGTGCCTCCTGCCTTTCGACAGGCCACCCCCTGCCACCCCTGATCCCCCGGACGGGTGAACTTCAGGCGAGTCCAGATTGATTGTTTGCTCCTCGCCCCCGAATTCGGATTAGAATCGTCCAGAACGCTGTCGGGCGGGACGCGCCTGGGCATGCGGCACAGAGTCCCAACAAGGAGTTGCAAATGAGCGGGGTGCGGGTGTTGGTCGGTACTCATAAGGGGGCCTTCGTCCTGACGTCCGATGGCAAGCGCAAGAACTGGCAGGTCACCGGGCCGCACTTCGGCGGCCTGGAAATCTACCACCTGAAGGGGTCGCCGGTCGATCCGAATCGGATCTACGCCTCGCAGGCCAGCGACTGGTTCGGCCAGGTGGTCCACCGCTCGGACGACGGCGGCAAGACCTGGGAGGCGGTGGGGAACAAGTTCCTCTACGACGGCGCCACCGGCACACATCAGTGGTACGACGGCACGGCTCACCCCTGGGAGTTCAAGCGCGTCTGGCATTTCGAGCCGTCGCTCACCGATCCGGATACGGCCTACGCCGGGGCCGAGGACGCGGCGCTGTTCCGCACCACCGATGGCGGCCAGACCTGGAATGAGCTCACTGGGCTGCGCACCCACGAGTCGGGGCCCAACTGGGCGCCAGGCGCCGGGGGCATGTGCCTGCACACTATCCTGCTCGACCCCACGAACCCGCAGCGCATATACGTCGCCATCTCGGCCGCCGGCGTCTTCCGCTCCGATGACGGCGGACAGACCTGGAAGCCGGCCAACCGCGGACTCAGCTCCAACTTCATGCCCGATCCAACGGCCGAGGTCGGACACTGCGTCCACCGTATCGCTATGCACAGCTCGCGCCCGTCCACGCTCTTCATGCAGAAACACTGGGACGTGATGCGTAGCGACGACAGCGGCGAGTCGTGGCAGGAGGTCAGCGGGGACCTGCCGTCGGACTTCGGCTTCGTCGTCGACGTCCACGCCCACGAGCCGGAGACGGTCTACGTCGTTCCCATCCTGAGCGACTCGCTGCACTACCCGCCCGACGGGAAACTGCGCGTCTACCGCAGCCGCAGCGGCGGGAACGAGTGGGAGGCCCTCACCAAGGGGCTCCCTCAGAAGGATTGCTACGTCAATGTCTTACGCGATGCCATGAGCGTCGATACGCTGGATCCGTGCGGGGTCTACTTCGGGACGACCGGCGGGCAGGTGTACGCCTCGGCCGACGCCGGCGACAGCTGGGCGCCGATCGTTCACGACCTGCCGGCGGTGCTGTCGGTCGAAGCACAGATGCTGCCTTGATCCACAGTGAGATCCGCGTCATCCTCCCGTATCACCTGCAGACCCTGGCCGGCGTAGGCCGGGAGGTGAGCGTGAACGTCGATGGTCCCGTTACGCCGGACTCGATTGTCGACGCCCTCGAAGCCGGCTACCCGATGCTGCGCGGGACGATTCGCGACCACACCAGCAAGGCGCGGCGACCGATGCTGCGCTACTTCGCCTGCGGCGAGGACATCTCCTTCGACCCGCTGGACGCCAGCCTGCCCGAGGCGGTGGCGTCGGGGAAGGAGCCGTTTCGCATCGTCGGGGCGATCGCTGGAGGCTGACATGGGCGGCACCACAGGAACAAAGAAGCGGCATGCGGACCCGGCCGTTCGGAAGTTCGTCAATGCTGTGTCCGACGAGCGGAGGAAGTTCTATGTTTCACTCGAACGGCTGATCCTGGGCATGTACCCGGACGCCAGGATCGGGATCTCCTACGGCGTACCGACCTACTGGGCGAAGTCCGGCCGTGTCGGCCTCGCCTACTGGAGCGGCGGTGTTTCGTTTTATCCGTTCGGCGGGGACTACCTGGATGAGTTCAGAGCCGAGCACCCGACGATCAAGACCAGCAAAGGCACCATCAACTTCAAGGTTTCGGAGAAGGTACCGGTCGTGGCGCTGAAGAAGATCATTCGGCAATCCATCGAACATCCCCATCACCCCGTGAAGACTGCAAACCGAGGTTGAGCTCAAGACCGTGAACTCCACTCGTGAGGGAGCACCGTTTCCGCACCTTATCGCCGAAGGAGATGCACCATGACGAATCCGGTTACGCACTTCGAGATCATGGGTAAGGACTCCGTCGCGCTGCAGAAGTTCTACGCCGACGTGTTCGGCTGGAAGCTGGCCCCGCCGATCAAAGAGATGGGCAACTACAGCTTGTTCGACAACGAAGGCAAAGGCATCGGCGGCGGCATCGGAGAAGGCGACGCGCGAGTGACTGTCTACATCGAGGTCGACGACCCGCAGGCCTACCTGGACAAAGCCGTCGAGGCCGGGGCCAAGATGCTGATGGAAGTGAGCCAGATCGCCCCCGATACGACCATCGCCCTCTTCGCCGACCCGCAGGGCAATATGACCGGACTGTTCAAGGCCACTCCGCAGTAGCGTGTCCTGCTTCAGCTCGAAGCGATGGAGCGATCACCGGCTCTCGGTGCCGATCATGACGCGGGCGGGGCCCGTGTCGACTCGAAGCATATTGGCGGCCTTCGCCGCGATCGCCGTCGCCGGCTGCGCCCACGCCGCGCCTACCATTGCGCCTCTGCCTCCGATGCTCGCCGCGGCCACGACCCAGGCTCCATCGCCCCCTGGCACGCCAACTGCGCTCGGGCCGGGTGAGGAGTCAATCCCCGACGCCGGGGCCCTCACCCTCACGGAGTACCCCGTCCCGCCGGGATCCCACCCGCACGACGTGGCGCCCGCCCCGGACGGGTCGGTCTGGTACACCGCCCAGGCCTCCGGGGAGCTCGGGCGGTTGGATCCCGTCACTGGCGAGACGCACCACATCGCCCTAGGGCCCGGCTCGGCGCCTCACGGAGTGATCGTGGGGCCCGACGGCGCGGCGTGGATCACCGACAGTGGCCTGAACGCGATCGTGCGCGTCGATCCGGCGACGGAGGCGGTCGAGCGGTTTCCTCTTCCGGCGGGCGGCGGAAATGCAAACCTCAACACCGCCGCCTTCGACGGCGACGGCGTGCTGTGGTTCACCGGACAAAGCGGAGTCTACGGGCGGCTCGATCCAGCCACGGGTGAGGTCGCCGTTTTCGACGCGCCGCGCGGGCGCGGCCCGTACGGCATTGACGCCACTCCGGACGGCGATGTCTATTTCGTCTCGCTAGCCGGGAGCTACCTCGCCCGCATCGATCCGACGACGGACTCCGCTCTGGTGCTCGAGCCTCCCACGCCGGGGCAGGGCGCTCGGCGGGTCTGGGCGGACTCCGCCGGACGGCTGTGGATCGCCGAATGGAACGCAGGGCAATTGGGGATGTACGACCCGGCCTCCGAGGCCTGGCGCGAATGGCGTCTCCCCGGCGAGGACCCGAAGCCCTACGCCGTCTACGTTGACGAGGACGATGCGGTCTGGCTGAGCGACTTCGGCGCCAACGCCCTCGTCCGCTTCGACCCGGCCCGCGAGAGCTTCGAAGTCCTACCCTTGCCGAGTCCGTCGGCAGAGGTTCGACAGATTCTCGGTCGGCCGGCAGAGGTCTGGGGGGCGGAGTCGGGTGTGGACAAGCTGGTCGTCGTGCGCAGCCCGTGAAGCCGGTGGTGAGTGGTCGGTGGTCTGTGGCCAGATACCATGGTTGTCACTGACCACTGACCACTCATCCCTGACCACTGGCTCTCCAATTATCCCGGTTGCTTCGGCTTTCGAGTCCGATTAGAATTCAAGCACAATCGCATAAGACCCTGGACCGGGAAGAGTAGGCGGGGACCGCTGATCAGAGAAGGAGCGGCCTGCGGCTGAGAGCCCCCACAGCGCGACCCGCCGAACGTCGCCCGGTCGGACGCCGAAGAACGCCCTTCGACTACGCTCAGGGCAAGTAGAACGGCGCGGGGACGCCCGATACAGCGTGGGCCTCGTGGTTGCGGGGCCGTGAAGAGCACCCCGAAGCGGGGTGAAACGAGGTGGTACCGCGGAGCCCTCCGTCCTCGTCGATGGAGGGCTTTTGTATTTGGGTGACTTGCGACCGGGTGGCACCGGGGATTCCCACCTGCTCTTGGCAGCTGCGCTGCCAGCGCAGGTGCAAGTGTCGGCCCCTCTGGGGGCCTCGGAATGACATGTGAGGGCGCCAGCCCGCCGTCGAAGACACCTCACCCTGTCTTTCCGAGGCCTGCGAAGCAGGCCGAGGAATCGCCAAAGCGCGGAACGGCAGGGATCGCGCCGTGGCCGCGGATACTCCATCTGCTTCGCCTCGGGGTTTCGTCGGCGGTCTTTGGGCGCCTCGGAATGATATTCAGGCGGCGCGACAGGCGCGGTTCAGAGAGGACAACATGGACGACATCTTCAACCTCCCCAAAACCTACGACTTCAAGGCCGTCGAGGCCAAGCGCTACGCCTGGTGGGAAGCGCAGGGGTACTTCACGCCGCGCGGCGATCCGGCGCGGCAGCCCTTCGTGATCTCGATGCCCCCGCCCAATGTCACTGGTGAGCTGCACCTGGGGCACGCCATGTTCGTCGCCATGGAAGACCTGATGACACGCCACAGCCGGATGAGCGGCGCGCCGACGTTGTGGCTCCCCGGCACCGATCACGCCGGGATCGCAACGCAGCTCCAGGTCGAGAAGCACTTGCTGCGCACCGAAGAGGTCACCCGCGAGGAGCTCGGACGCGAAGCCTTCGTCGAGCGCACTTGGGCCTGGAAGAAGAAGTACGGGGGCATCATCACCGAGCAGCTGCGGCGGCTGGGCGCCTCGTGCGATTGGTCGCGCGAGCGATTCACCCTCGACGAGGGTCTGTCGCGCGCGGTGCGCGAGGCTTTCGTCCGCCTGTATGAGAAAGGCCTGATCTACCGCGGCACCTACCTGATCAACTGGTCCCCTGGTTTGCGCACGGCGGTGAGCGATCTGGAGGTCGAGTACAGCGAGGAGGAGGTCACGCTCTACACCTTCAAGTATCGGCTGAAGGACTCGGCCGAGTTCATCCCCGTGGCGACGGTCCGCCCGGAGACGATTCTGGGCGATACGGCGGTGGCGGTCCACCCGGAGGACGAGCGCTACCGGCGCTTCGTCGGGCAGAAGGCTCTTGTCCCGATCCTGGGACGCGAAATTCCGGTGATCGCCGACGACTATGTTGACCGCGAGTTTGGCACCGGCGCGCTCAAGATCACCCCGGGCCACGATCCGGCCGACTACGAGATCGGCCGGCGCCACGGCCTGCCGGTGATCAACCTGCTCCACCGTGACGCCACGATGACCGCCGAGGCGGGGCCCTATGCCGGGCTCGATCGCTTCGCCTGTCGCCAACGGATGTGGGCAGACATGGAAAAGGCGGGCCTGACCATCCGGAGCGAACCCTACCGGACGCAGATCCCGCGCAGCCAGCGCGGCGGCGAGATCGTCGAACCGATGGTCTCGACCCAGTGGTTCGTCCGCATGGAGCCCCTGGTCAAACCGGCCTTGGCCGCCGTCGTGGAACAGCGTCTGCACATCGTCCCGGAGCGCTTCGCCAAGGTCTACACCAACTGGCTGGAGAACATTCGCGATTGGTGTATCTCGCGTCAGTTGTGGTGGGGACACCGCATCCCGGCCTGGCACTGCGCCGACTGCGGCGGCGTCACGGTGGGCCGCGACGACCCGGAGCGCTGCGCGCAATGCGGAAGCACGCGCATCGAACGCGACCCGGATGTGCTCGATACCTGGTTCTCCTCCGGACTGTGGCCGTTTTCGACCCTCGGCTGGCCGGAGGACACGCCCGATCTGCGCGAGTTCTATCCGACAACCATCCTGGAGACCGGCTACGACATCCTCTTCTTCTGGGTGGCGCGCATGGTCATGATGGGGCTCGAGTTCACCGGGCGGCTGCCCTTCGAGACGGTTTACCTGCACGGGCTGATCCGCGACGAGCAGGGCCGCAAGATGAGCAAGACCCTGGGCAACGTCATCGATCCGCTGGAAGTGATGGACGAATTCGGCGCCGATGCCCTGCGCCTGACTCTTCTAACCGGGTCATCTCCCGGCAACGACATGAACCTGAGCGTCCAGCGCGTGCAGGCCAACCGCAACTTCGCCAACAAGGTCTGGAACGCCGGCCGGCTGGTGATGGGCGCGGTGCAACGCCTGCGGGAAGCCCCTGCCGGGCCGACGCCCCCGACGCTGGCCGACCGCTGGATCCTGGCGCGGCGCCAGCAGCTGCTGGGGAACGTGAATCGCCTGTTCGCCAGGTTCCAGTACGGAGAGGCCGGCCGGCAGATCTACGAGTTCTTTTGGGGCGAGTTCGCCGATTGGTACCTGGAGGCTGCCAAGCTCCAGGGGGCGGAGGGCCCCGGGCGTGCTTGGAGCACCGCCGGGATCTTGGTCCAGGTCCTCGACACCGCGTTGCGCCTGCTCCATCCCTATACGCCCTTCGTCACCGAGGAGCTGTGGGGCCGGTTGCGCGATGCCTGCCAGGCCCATCCGTCCGGAATCACCCCGTCCGAAGGTTGGAGCGATGCGCTGATCGTGGCTCCATGGCCTCGGCCCGAAACGCAGGCCGTCGACGAGGAAGCCGTCCGTCGCTTCGAGCTGCTGCGCGACATCATTCGAACGATCCGCAACGCCCGAGCCGAGAAGCAGATCGATCCGGCGCGGCGAATCGGGGCGACCCTCGGAGCCGGTAGAGAAGCCTCCTGGCTGCAGGATCAGATCCCGCTGTTGTGCGGTTTCGCCCGCATCGACGCCGACGCGCTCGTACTGCAGCAGGAGGTCGAACTCGCGCCGGCCGGGTCGCTGCCCCTGACGGCCGGGGGGATCGAGATCTACCTGGCGCTCGCCGGCGCCGTCGATGCGCGCGCCGAGGCGGAGCGCGTGGCGCGCGAGCTGGAGGCGACCGAAGGGCAGATCGAACGGCTGCGGGCCCTGCTCGCCGGCCCCTTCGCCTCCCGTGCCCCGGCCGAGATTGTCGAGGCCGAGCGGCAGAAGCTCACCCAGGCGAACGACGAGGCAGCGCGGCTGCGCTCGCAGCTGGGAGGGTTGCGAGAGGGGTAATGGACCAAACAGCAAGTCAGGAACGTGAGCGGGTTGACAGTCTCCTCTGTCATTCCGTCCCTGCGGGGTGCTTCGCGAAGGGAGGCCGCTAGGCCGACCGAGGAATCGCCGAAGCGCGCTGGGCAACGAGCGGTCGAGCATTCCCCTAGGCAGCTTGCATCCGCCGCGCCTCGGAGATTCCTCTCGCCCCTTCGCTGAGCCTGTCCTGAGCCCGGCGAAGGGCTCAGGGGCGCTCGGAATGACATCGCAGGCTGCGCGCAAGGTCGATGGAAGACCGCCTGTGAAGCGCCGATCGGGTATGAGAGTCTTGAGAGAGGGGGAGCGGCGAAGCCGCTCCCCCTCTCTCTGTTTCTCCTCCCCTCCCCCGATCAGGACCTCGCTCTCGTCGATCGCTCTATCGGGGGAGGGGGTAGGGGGTGGGGGGCAAGAGCGATTGTGGGGAGGATTCACGGTCGCAAGCGACTCACCGGGATCTCGGCTGTGAGCCCGATGAGCTCGCCCACGACGCGAATGGTATACTGCCGCGCCCGGGAGGGAGCGTGCAGCGAGGGCCCAACGTCCTGCGCTTGATTTCGATCGGCCTGCTCGTCGCCGCGCTGGCGCTAGTCATCATCGAGCTCATCGCCTACAGCCGAGAGCGGGCGCGCATGCCGGCCTCGCTCTCCGTGGCGGGCGTCGATGTCAGCGGGCTCGATCAGACCGAGGCCATCGAGCGTCTGCTGCAGGTCTACAGCATGCCGATCGAGGTCGTCTACCGCGACCAGGTCATCCAGGTGTCGCCGACGGCCGCCGGCTTCCGCCTCGACACCGAGGCCCTGATGGGCGCCGCCGAACTCGAGCGG
The DNA here is from genome assembly GCA_964448245.1 of uncultured Anaerolineaceae bacterium. GTDB lineage: Bacteria > Chloroflexota > Anaerolineae > Anaerolineales > E44-bin32 > DATEVL01. The sequence goes on from CAYUWF010000027.1 coordinate 16,215, forward strand.
ACCGGTACGGATTTCTGGTCCGGGTTCTGGGATTTCCTGTGGAACCTCCCCAGCGATCCGGTGCGGATCCCGGTTAAGGCCGAGTACTCGCGGGCGCAGCTCGAGACGGTCCTGCGCGACATCGCCGCCCGCTACGACGAGCCGCCGACGCTGGCCCAGCCGATCCCCGGGACGACCGAGTTCAGTCCGGGCGAGCCGGGCATCCTGCTCGACATCGCCCGAGCCGGCGAGCTTGTCGGGGAAATCATGTCAGAGCCGGAGAATCGACAGGTCGTGCTCCCGGTGGCCTCGGGCGTGGCGCCTCGGCCGGATTTCCACACGCTGCAAACCCTGCTGCAGCAGAACATCGATCTGGCCGGATTCGACGGTCTGGCGGCGATTTACGTGCGCGACTTGCGTACCGGGGAAGACTTGCATTTCGTCTATAACCGCAACCAGCTGACGAGCGCCGAGCCGGACCCGGCCTTCACCGCCGCCTCCATCATCAAGATCGGCATCATGGCTTCCTTCTACCGCTACTTCGACGAGCCGCTCGACGAGGAGGCCGATCGCTGGATGACGGAGATGATCACCCTTTCGGGCAATGACCCGGCCGACTGGCTGATGGATCGCCTGTCGTCGTCGCGCGGTCCCCTGATGGTCTCCGAAACCCTGATGGACGCGCTCGGCCTGGAGAGCACCTTCCTGGCCGGATTTTTCCATCCTGGGGCACCTCTGCTCTGGCAGTATGTCACGCCGGGCAACACGCGCCCAGACCTCAACACACAGCCGGACCCCTACAACCAGACGACCGCCACGGAAATGGGGCTGCTGCTCTCGGATATCTACGCCTGTGCCAACGGCGGGGGAAGCCTGCTGGCCGCCTTCCCGGGCCAGCTGAAGCCGGCGGAGTGCCAGCACATGCTGGACCTGCTAGCGGAGAATAAGATCGGAATCCTTCTGGAGGCGGGGGTCCCCGAAGGCACACGCATCGCCCACAAGCACGGCTGGACCGACTCCCCCTTGGACTCGATCGGTGACGCCGGAGTGATTTACTCCCCAGGCGGGGACTACGTCGTGGCGGTGTTCTTGTGGAACAGCCCGGACATGCTCTTCGAGCCGACCTCGACCCTCATCTCCCATCTCTCGCGCGCCATCTACAACTACTTCAGCCCGCCGATCAGCTGACCGCGCCGCGTCGACTCGGGAACTGCGAAGCGCAGGGCTCCTAGCGGACGCGCTCGAGATCCGGATTCTCGCCCGCCCGGCGGCCGACCTTGGCCATCGGGATCCACTCCCCGTCCAGTTCCACGCGTACAACATCAGCGGTGAAATCGGTGACGCTCGGGCCGGCATTGGCGAAGAGGGCCGAGCCCACGGCGTAGAGGTCGGCCGGGACGTGGTCCTGCTCGAAGCGGCGAATGCGATCGGCGGTGAAGCCTCCGGAGACGACGATGCGGACGGCGCGGCAGTAGTCGGCCGCCCGGGCCCGCCACCCGGCGGGCAGATCCCACTTCTCCCAGGCGCGATCGAGGGCCTGACGAACGGCGAACACCAGCCGGGGGGTCACGCCCAGGTCCAGCTCGGGGTTGCCCAAGGGCGGCACGCCGACGTCGCGCAGCGCGCTCGACGTGTCGAGGCGGACGCCGTAGAGGACATAGCGCGCGGCGCCCGCCGGATCGTCCGCCTCCATCCTTTCGCGGTACATCCGGAACATGCGCTCGACGGTCAGAAGAGAGTCCAGGACGGAGTCGTTGTTGAAGTCGACGAGGGCGATGCGCGGGATTTCGGGTGGGAGGGTGGCGGCGAAGGCGGCCATGGCCTCGGCCGTGTCGCCCAAGAAGCAGGCGATGGCGGCGTGGGCGACGGTGCCGCCGCCTGAGCCGCCCCACCAATCGCCCTGAGCGTCGGTCGAGATGAAGGCGCCCAGGCGCTGCGCGTGGTCCAGGTTGAAGCGCTGCACGGCGATGTTGTAGGCGTAGCCGTCGGCGGCCTGCGCCTCGTGCAAATCGAAACGGGCCGGGAAGAACAGCACCGGCTTGCCGGCCGCGGCGACAAGGGTGCTATAGACATTCGTCGCCACGCGCGAGCCGCGCGTCAGCACGCCCAGGGTCGGGGTCTCGAGCTGGGCGAAATCGCGATAACGCCCGCGCACCCGCAGGACGGGCCGGACGTGAGCCGGATCGCCGTCGCCTTCCACGACGGCCCCGTCGTGGACCGCCCACACCTCGAGCGCTTCCCACGCCTCGACGAATCGGTCGCCGTCCGATGCCCCCGAGGCATGGCGGAGCATGGCCAGGGACTTGTCGACTCCGACGACGATCGTCGGGCCCGGGCGGCGCGTGAACCACTGCATTTCGACACGCAGGTCACCGGTGACGATCTCCGCCGCTCCGCCGGGGACCGGCCGTGGTTGCTCGCCGGCGAAGGTGTAGCCCTGCGCCGCCAGCGCCGCCAGCATGCGGCTGATGTTGACGAAGTACTTGTCCGAATACCAGCCGCGCCGCATCCGCTCGACATCGAGCTTGAAGACGTCGTTGGTCAGACGGGTGCCGTCGAAGATCGACATCCAGGAGCCGCTCCGTTATTGGCTGAGCAAGATCTGCTCCCCCACCCCCTGCCCCCTCCCCCTCTCCGCCCCTTGAGCTGGCAGGCGAGGCTGCCCGGCGCGGAGAGGGGGTAGGGGGTGAGGTCGACAGGCGCTCTCCCTCTCCATCTAATCAATCGAGGCGACGACTTCGACGCCGTTGAGCATCAAGCTGTAGACGAAGACATGTTGGAGCACCCCGGCATCGTGGGGCACGGCGCCGGCGGCGGCTGCGGCGGCGACGGGAAAGTCGTAGGTATCGACGGCGTTCAGCGGCAGCAGGACGCGCCGCGCCAACTGGCGGGCGTTGGCATCCAGGCGCAGGTGCATCGCCAGTTGATAGGTGCACAAATCGGTGCAGTCGCCGACGACGAGGAAGCGCGTGACCTCGGGATGCGACTCGATCCAGGCCTGGAGGCCGGTGTGCAGTGCGGCATGGATCGAGTTCTTCTCGAAGACGACCATCCGATCGTAGAAGGGCAGCGCCCGGAATTCCGGGACGCTCTCGGATTCGGCCGAGCCACGCACGCAGTGAGGTGGGTACTGCGCGAACTCAACGGCCTCGGGATGATGTGTGTCCTGGGCCAAGAGAATGTGCCTCACACCGGCGGCCCAAGCGCTCTCGAAGAGGCGGACGATCGGAGGGATGATCGCCGCGATGCGCGGGCTGGCCAGCGGACCCTGGTGGCAGAAGCCGTTGATGACATCGACGCAGGCAATGGCCGTCTGCGCCGCCGGGTGGAAGGCATCGTCGAGGGCCATCGTCGGCAGGGAGGCAAGCCATTCGTCGATGTAATGGAGGAAAGGCAAACCCTGGCGGATCCACGGTGCGGTCGCGGTCTCGATGGTGTCCACCGTACACTTACCCTCCCGCGGAAAAAGTGGACCTACAGGGTCCCTTGGTGTGTTGGTTACACTAAGAGGTTATCATAGAAACGCGTCTTCTTCAAGAAGACGGGTTTCTTCCCGGATCAGGGGAAAAGACGGCGCGCTTTGACTTCCGCCACGGCATCGTCGCGGTAGCGGTACAGCCGGGCGGGGCGTCCCTCGCCGGAGCGCAGTCCCTTCGTCGCTTCGATCACGCCGCCACTCTGGATCCGCCGCCGGAAGTTGCGTTTGTCGAGCGGTTCGCCGAGGACGGCTTCATAGGCGCGCTGCAGCTCGCTCAGCGTGAAGGTCTCGGGAAGAAGCTCGAATCCGACGGCGGTGTATTCGAGCTTGTAGCGCAGCCGCGTCAGCGCGTACTGCAAGATGGCGCGGTGGTCGAACAGCAGAGGAGGTGGTTGGGCGGCGTCGTGCCATGCCCAGGTGTCACTATCGCGCTCCGGCCGTCCGCCGCTACGGAGCAAGCCGAGATAGACGCAGGAGACGATCCGTCGCCCCGGCACCCGAGCCGGGTCGCCATAGGTGTAGAGCTGCTCGAGATAGGCCTCGGCTTCGCCGGCGGCTTCCTGGAGGCACGCCTGCGCGATGGTCTCCAGAGATTGACCCTCGTCCAGTTCGCAGCCGGGGAGACGCCAGGACCCCCGATCGCTGCCCGCCTCCAGCAGGAGCCGGAGGCGGGACTCACGCAGGCTGAGGAGCACGAGGTCGACGCGCAGTTCCAGCATGGGTCGATGGGCGGCCCACTATAGCCACGGAGGGAAGCAGGGTCAAGCGCCCCTCGCCCCTGACCCGCGCCGAGCCGCCCGGAGCGAAGTGTAGGGCCTCTCCCGACCGAAACGGCCGGGGAGAGAGCGGCACCGTCGCGCCTGATGCCCCGTCCCGGGCATGCCCCTTCGGGGTGCCCCGTCGGGGTGCGAAGCGCGACGAAGCGCGACGAAGCGCGACGAAGCGCGATCACCGGCAGGTCATGAGTCCCTTAGCATGTTGCTGAAAAACCCTCTTCCCACCTCACCCCCCGACCTCCTCTCCGTGGACAGGGCCCGGCTGCGCAAGCAATCGTGGCGGACCCGGGCTGAAGCCGGGGGCTACTCTTTCAAATAGCGGTTGAAGAACTCGATCGTCCGCAGCATGGCCGTGGAGAACGGCTCCGACAGGTTGTGGTCGGCGCCTTCGTACAGGTATAGCTCCGACGTGACGCCCGCCTGCTGGAGCTGCTGGTAGAGCAGCTCGGAGAACTCATGCGGGACGCTGGTATCGGCCGTCCCATGGTGAAGCTGGAGCGGCCCGGAGAGATCCGCCAGGAAGCTGTTGGCCGAGATCGAGTCGAAGAAGGCCGGGTTCTCTTCCGGCGAGCCGTAAAGCGAGAACAGCCCCCCGCGCCAGCCGCGCAGCGAAGGGGTCGCGCGCGGTGTTCCGGAAGCCACCGGCGTCCGCCGCCAGCGCGTGATCAAGTCCTCGTAGGAGCCGACGACGCCCGCCCAGATCACCCCCGCCCGCAGCCCGGGATCAACGACCATCGCCCGCAGCGTGATGTAGCCGCCCATCGAATGGCCCCACATCCCGATTCGATCGGGGTCGGCGGCCGGAAAACGACGCATCGAGGCGACGGCGTTCAACACATCGACGACGTAGTCGGGAGACCCGTAGGCGCCGGTGGCCACGCCCTCCGAGTCGGCGTGCCCCCGATAGTCCGGCCGGAAGACGATGTAGCGGTTGCGCGCCAGGTTGTCGACATAGGCGCTGTAGCGCTCGGTCGTCCGGTATTCGTCGGGCGGAATGTAGCCGTGGTTGAAGAGGATCACCGGCCAGCCGGAGGTCGGCGGCTCGCCGAACGGGATCGTCAGCAGGGCGTTGATGCGGAGACCGTCCGAGAGATAGGAGGCGATCGCCCGTGAGTAGTTCGCCCCCGGGGTAAGGCTCTCCTCGATCGTTACGTCGCTGCCGGGGTAGGCGCGCTGGCGCATGGACTCGATGGTCAGGGGATGGAGGGTGGCCGTCGGCGTGAGCGTGGGGCTGGGCGTGACGGTCGGGGAGTCCGTTGGCCCCGGCGTGTCCGAGGCAGGTGGGGAGGGAGTCGCCGCAGGGGGGAGGGGCGCCGGGCTACACGCGGCGAGGCCGAGCACGAGCCCCAGAACCGCAAGCGCCACCCGGCCGCGCGATCCCCTGGCGCTCGACAGCCTTCGAGCCATCACCGCCTCAGCCCGGCCGCACGTAGCGGTCGAACCACGCCAGGGTCCGGGCCCACGCGTCACGCGCCGCCTCGGGCGCATAGCGGGCCCCGGTGTCGTTGTGGAAGGCGTGGTCGACGTCCGGATAGATGACCTTCTCGTAGAGCTTGCCGTGCTGGCGCATGGCCGCCTCGATCTCGGGGATCCCCTGGTTGATACGGTCGTCGCGGCCGGCATAGATCGCCAGAACCGCCGCCTGGATGTTCGGGACCTCGGCGACCGAAGGGTGGGGCCCGTAAAAGGGCACCGCCGCCAGGAGCTCCGGCATGCGCGTCGCCACCAGCCATGTCACGCCGCCCCCGAAACAGAATCCGACCATACCGAGATGGGCGGCATCGGCGAAGGGCAGCCCACCCAGGTAGTCCCATCCGCTGCGGAAGTCGCCTACGAACTGGTCGGGCGGCTGGTTTCCCAGGACGCCGGGGACATTGGCCTCCCCGACGGCGGCGCTGCCGCCCTGGCGTGAAAGCAGGTCCACCGCCAGCGCGACGTACCCGGCCTTGGCCAGGCGGCGGGCGACGTCACGGATGTGTTCGGTGAGGCCGCGATTCTCGTGGCACACGAGGATCACCGGGAACCTGCCGGCCGCGTTCGGGCGGGCGAGGTAGCCGGAGACCTGCGCATCGGCGGCCGGGAAATCGACGGTTTCTCCCTGAACTGCGGGATCGTCCGCCGCGACCGTCCCGACGAGGGACGGCCCAGCGGTTTCTTCCGTCGAGGCCGCTGGCGTTACGGCTGGAGAGGTCGACGTCGGAAAGGAAGAGACCGTGGCGAGGGCCGCTTCAGGGGTGGAAGGTGTGCAGGCGGCGAGGATCGTCTCGGCGAAGACGAGGCTGCCTGTGACGGAGGCGATCAACTTGATCGCTTCCCGGCGGGGGAGGCGGCCTTCCTCGAAATCCTCGGCGAACTCTTCGAAAAGGTAACGCTGAAAAGTATTCATCGAAAGAGTCTCCTTGCTCCGGCGGTGGTGAGACCCGAAGGGGCCGGCAGCGACGAGCGAGAATTCGGGATCGCCTGGGGCAGGGAGGAGAGTGGAGGGCAGGCGTCGAACATCGGCGAGGGAATTCTAACGCGCGCCCGGCCGGAGACTCGCCGAACCGCCCGTGCCGGGTGGTCCTAGTCCGGCGGTAGAGGGTTGCCGCACTGCGGGCAGATCGTCGCCTCGGCCGGCGCCACGAAGCCGCAATTCGGGCAGCCGGTGGGCTGGACCGGACCGAGGGGCGCGCCGCAGGCCAGGCAGGCCGCCACGCCGACCGGGTTGGCGGAGCTGCAGTAGGTGCACGTCACGCGCCGCAGCCGCTCCGAGATCTCGTGCGAGGCGCCGGCGCTGTCGGCCGTCTGTGTCAGCACACTCCAGACGCGGTCGGCCATGCCGATCGAGGCCAGATCTTCGGCTAGGTCATCCAGCCGCGAGATCAGCGTCCAAGGATTCTTGAGCGCCCACAGACCGGTCTGGGCGAGACTGGCGGCGACGCCGAACCACGCCTGCTGCCCGATCTGCACCAAGACGCCGTCCTCGATGGCCTGCAGTTGAACGGTGAGCGCCGTCGGCCCGCCCGAGGCCGGCCCCGGAGGCGATGCGATCTGCACCTCGATATGGTCACCCTGGCCGATCTGTTGGGCGCGCAGATTGCCGCGACCGAACTCGGCGATGAGCGCCTCGGCCATCCCCTGGGGTGATACCGGCCCGTGGAAGGTCCGGCGATTGACGACAGGTCCGAGCATAGCTGCCTCGCGCACGGGTCGAACGAGGGCGCGTAGTATAATGCCGCGGCTTTCGGCGGGCAAAGGCATGCGTTCGCGTAAGATCTGGTTGTTCCTTGCGGCGACGTCAGTCGCCCTTTTCGTCGCCGCGGCCCCCTCACCTGCGCTCACACTGTCCCGACGTTCTCACGGGAGGACAGGCTCTTCGCTTGGCCCGCTGGCCCAGCCGACCGTGACCGGCACCCCGGCCGGCCCTTCGATCCTCGTCCCGGTGCAGGTCAATGTGCGTGTCTGTCCGGACGTGACCTGCGATCTTGTGGGCGTGCTGATCGCAGGTCAAACGGCGCCGGCTTTGGGGCGCTCACCGGGCGGGGAGTGGATCCAGATCGTTTATCCCGGAGTGCCGGGAAACGTAGCGTGGGTCTTTGCTCCGCTGGTCGTATTACAGCCGAGTCAGGCCGGTGGATTGCCGGTGGTCCAGCCGCCGCCTACGCCGACGCCGCGGGTGACGGCGACGATCGACCCAACGCTGGCAGCGCAGTTCAACCTCAATCCGATCACCCCCACGCGCCTGCCCACCTTCACGCCTGCGCCGCCGGTTGTGGGGCCGACCTTCGCCCCCTCCGGGGCGGCCCGCGGCGGCGGATTCCCTCCGATTCTCCTCATCCTCGGTCTGATGGTCGTCGGGGTTTTCGGGATGGTGATCTCGGTATTGCGAGGGACGTAGGCTCCACCCAGCCGGCCATGAGAACGTCGCCGTCGATTCGGGCAACGTCCCAGCGATTCCTCGCCCCTCTATCGCGGGGTCGAAATGCCATAAGTGAGGATTCCCTTGCGGCAGGAGCCGAATTCCAACATGTCATTCCGAGCGAGGCGCGCAGGGCCGAGCGAGGAATCCCCGAGGCGCGCCGGCGCCTACCGTGCATGCTTGAGAACGCGCTAGGGGCGGGTTTCAAACCCGCCCCTACGGACGCGCGAGACGGGGGCAGGCAATCCCTACAGCCGTTGCCGCCCGGCGAAGCCGGTATCGATCGGGTGCCAGTGCGCCAC